>CAWUHY010000268.1:0-3779 GCA_963922215.1 uncultured Gammaproteobacteria bacterium
AAGCGCAAGCTGATGAACATCTCGATTTCCTGCGACCACCGTGTGGTCGATGGCGCGCTTGCCGTGCGTTTCACAACCTATCTTGCGAGCAAGCTCGCCGACGTTGACGAACTACTTCAGGCGATACCCTAGTGTCAGACACCAAACTCCTCGTACCCGACCTCGGCGACTTCGACCAGGTCGAAGTGATCGAAGTCCTCGTCAGCCCGGGCGACAGCGTCGCCGTCGAAGATGGACTCGTCACGCTGGAAACCGACAAGGCTGCGATGGACGTTCCGGCGTCGCACGCGGGCGAAATCGTCGAGGTGCTGGTCAGTGTCGGCGACAAGGTTTCATCGGGCGATGCCGTGGCGACCGTCAAAGCCGCGTCCGCCGACGACGACGCGTCCGACTCGAAGACCGAAGAAGAGGACGAGGAAAAGCCGAAGGAAGATAAGCAGGACGACAAGCCTGCTGCACCGAAAGCCGCCGAGGACTCATCCGACGCTGCCGACATCGAGGCAGAGTTTGTGGTCATCGGCTCCGGTCCGGGCGGATACACGGCGGCGTTTCGCGCTGCGGACCTCGGTATGGACGTTGTCCTGATCGAGCGTTATCCATCGCTTGGCGGCGTCTGCCTGAACGTCGGTTGTATTCCGTCGAAGGCGCTATTGCATGCGGCGAAGCTCGTCGACGACGCGGAAGCGATGTCGGATCACGGGATTTCCTTCGGCAAGCCTGAGATCGACGCTGCGAAGCTGAATGACTGGAAACAGTCGGTCGTCGGCCGATTGACCGGCGGTATCGAAGGCCTTGCCAAACGTCGCAAAGTGCGCGTTGTAACCGGCACGGCGCGATTTGCGTCGCCCCACAGACTGGTGCTCGATGACGGGCAGACGGTCGGCTTCAAGCACTGCGTGATCGCCGCTGGATCGGAACCTGCGATGATCCCCGGCTTGCCGGACGACCCGCGTATCGTGACGTCAACCGGAGCGCTGCAGATCGACCCGATCCCGAAACGCTTCCTGGTTGTCGGCGGCGGAATCATCGGGCTGGAAATGGCCTGTGTGTACGCGGCTCTGGGCAGCGAAGTCACGGTCGTCGAACTCACCGATTCACTGATGCCGGGCACCGATCCGGATCTCGTCAGGCCCTTCCTGAAGATCGTCAAGGAACGCTACTCGAACATCATGACGTCAACGAAGGTGACCGGTATGGAAGCCAGCGAATCGGGCATCCGCGTCAGCTTCGAAGGCAAGGACGCACCGGACAGCGCCGAGTTCGACAAGGTGCTGGTTGCGATCGGCCGCCGCGCGAACGGCGACAAGATCGATGCGGACAAAGCGGGTGTGGCAGTCGACGAGCGCGGCATCATCAAGGTCGACAAACAGATGCGAACAAATGTGTCGCACATCTACGCGATCGGCGATCTTGCCGGCGGTCCGATGCTCGCGCACAAGGCGACGCACGAGGCGAAGGTCGCCGCAGAGGCAGCGCACGGCGAAAAGAGCTATTTCGATGCACGCACGATCCCGAGCGTCGCCTACACGGACCCTGAAGTTGCCTGGGTCGGCCTGACCGAGCTGGAAGCGAAGGAAAAGGGCATCGACTACGAGAAGGCGCAGTTCCCCTGGGCCGCAAGCGGCCGCGCGCTGGCCTTAGGACGCGAGGAAGGCTTTACGAAGATGCTGTTCGACCCGAAGAGCGGGCGCGTTCTCGGCGGTGCGATGGTCGGGCCATCCGCTGGCGACCTGATCGCCGAAATCGGTCTCGCTGTGGAGATGGGTGCCGACGCGACGGACGTCGGCCTGACGATTCATCCGCACCCGACGCTTTCGGAAACGGTCGGCTTTACGGCCGAAGCCTTCGAAGGCACGTTGACGGATCTTTACCTGCCGAAGAAAAAGAAATCATCCTGAGCTTGTCGACAGTCGGCTGATCTCTGTGATCGCTCGAGGCGAGTCGACGAGCTCTTCCGCGCCCGCGTTTCGTAATTCGTCAATGCTGCCGAAGCCATAGCTCACACCAACCGGATAGAGCTTGTTGTTTCGCGCAGCCTCGATGTCATGTTCCCGGTCACCGATCATCAGCGGCTGCACGCGCTGCGGTGAATCGTTCATTGCCATGCGCAACAGGTCAGTCTTATCACCGTAGCGACCGTTGAGCTCAGGGCCGTAGACCTTCGTGAAGAATGGCCGTAACTCGAAGTGGTCGATGATTCGGTCTGCGAAGACCTTCGGCTTGGCGGTGGCCACATAGAGTTCGTGGCCGCTTTCTTTAAGTTCCGAAAGAACGTCCCGGATGCCGTCGTAGGGCGTGTTTTCTTTCCACCCCACGTCGGCATAGCGTTCCCGGTACAAGCCTAACGCTGCATTCGCGCGCGCCGCGCCGACGAGTGATGCGAGGCTCTCCCGCAGCGATGGACCGATACACCAGCGAAGATCGTCAACCGGTTCGACGTCGAGTTCACGCATCGCGTAACGGATCGACCGGCTGATGCCGATGTAAGGATCGGTGAGGGTGCCGTCGAGATCGAAAAACAGGCTGGGCTTATATTCGACAGGCATGGCACGTAGTATAGCGGGCCATGGATGACAACCGCATCGAAACTGCGCTGACCTACGCAGGCGCGATTCCCTTTGTCCTCTGCGCGATCCTTCCGTTCGCCGGAATCGAATCGCTCGGTCGAATCGGCTCGGTCGACTATGTCGCGCGCGTCTACGGACTCGCGATCTTGAGTTTCGTTGCCGGTACCCACTGGGGGACCTATTTATTCAACCGCTTGCGCAGTCCCGCGAACCTGTTCGTGACGAGCAATGTTGTCGTCGTCGCGGCGTGGTCGGCCTTCCTGTTGACCGGACCTGCGCTGACGCTGTTCGTCCTCGTCCTGTCGTTTCTTTACCTGCTGCTGATCGACTTCAACCTGTACCGGGCCGGCCTGTCGACCGCTCCCTATTTCAGCATGCGGCTGAATGCGACGCTGATTGTCTGTATTTCGCTGACGTTGAACGTTATTCAGCTGTTTGTCTGACGCCGGGGTAGAGCACGTCCAGGGGAACCGAGCGACCGTCATCCTGCACGACACGACAGTGGAAACGGCGGAGACCGCGCGGCTCGACAACGCCGCATGAATGCGCGATCGTGCCAATCTCTTTCAGCATCGTTTCCGTGTACTTGCGGACGCGTTCTGCCTTGTCTTCCGGAACGAGCCCGCGCTGCAGCTTCTTGTCGTGCGTCGTGATTCCGGTGGGGCAGGTGTTCTTGTTGCACTGCAGCGCTTGGATGCAGCCGAGTGCGAACATATAGCCGCGCGCCGAATTCACGAAATCAGCTCCGACGCAAAGTGCCCAGGCGGCGTCTGCGGGATTCACGAGCTTCCCGCTTGAGATCACGCGAACCCGATCGCGAAGTCCGTATTCGACAAGCTTGTCGACGACCAGCGGCAGTGATTCGCGAATCGGCAGGCCAACATTGTCGATCAGGCTCATCGGTGCCGCACCCGTTCCGCCGTCGCCGCTGTCGACGGTGATGAAATCCGGTGCAAACTCCAGCCCGCGCTCTCGAATCAGTGCAAAATATTCGTCGAGCCAGCCGGTCGCACCGATGACGGCCTTGAAGCCTGTCGGCAGACCGGAGACATCGCGAATGCGGTTGATCAGGTTAAACAGATCCTCGGCGCTCTCGATTTCCGGATGGCGGTTTGGACTGATTGAATCCTGGCCCTTTCGGATATGGCGGATTTCCGCAATCTCGTCGGTGACTTTCTCACCGGGCAGAATGCCGCCCTTGCCCGGTTTTGC
>CAWUHY010000269.1:0-3778 GCA_963922215.1 uncultured Gammaproteobacteria bacterium
AGCCGGGCCGGGCCGCCGATCGTGCAGGTGAATGCAATGAGGTCGCCGTCGGCACAGAGGCCTTCGCCGCGGGCGAAGGTTGCGGCGCCGGCAGCCGCTCCGCGCAGGCGGAGATCGTTCTCCTTCGGGTCCACTGCGTCGAGGGTGATCCACTCGACAGGGAGGCTCTCGCCAGTTTTCAGCAAGGGCTGCGCGGACCAGTTGTGCGTCATCGCTGACGGCAATCCGGCGACTACGAGCGCCTGCAGAACACCGCCGTCCGCCAACACGCCCGGCGTGTTCGGGATAAACCGGTAGAACAGGCTGTGATGCCGGTCCTCCGTGAGGTAGACGATACCGCTCGCGTCGTGGACCGCGCAGGCTTCATGCTCAAAACGGCCCATCGCTGTCAGCGGAACGGGCTCGACAGCTTCGTTGCTTGCCGCGGGCACTTCGAACACATAGCCGTGTCGCTGCTCGCGCACGGTCGCGGTCGGCCCGAAGCCATCGCTACCGGGGGACTCGAAGCACTCCTCGCAGGTGAGCCAGCTGCCCCACGGCGTCTTGCCGCCGGCGCAGTTGCCCTCGGTACCGGCGAGGCTCATGAACTGCGATTCGGTCTGGCCGGTCGCCGGGTCGTAAATCGTCGTGGTTGTGCCGCCGGCGCCGGGCGTCTGCCGTCCGCCCCGATCGTAGAAGCGTTCGAGCTTCGGCACTGCGCCTTGCGACAGCGCGCTGCGGTCCTGCTGCCATGCCGCGAGCTCGTGATTGCAAACCAGGCGGATGCGACCGTTTTCGCCGGCGAACGCCGCCATACCGTCGTGATGACCCGGCACGACGAGGCCGTCGCTCATGCGGTCGCCCGCCCGTGACACGATGCGGTACGAGAATCCTGGAGGAAGGTCCATAATTTCTGACGGGTCTGCGACGAGTCCGTCCGCGGCCCGCGTCCGTCCGCACGCGGGAAGCAGCGGCAATGCCGCGAGGGCTGCCATCGATTGCAGGAGTTGTCGGCGTTGTGTGTCCATGCTGGCTGTTGCAGTTCCTTTCGTCCGGTAACCAGAGCCTGCCATATCTTTTTGACAGTGGTGTGTAATAATTTGCAAATGGAAAGAAGAACCAAGATCGTCGCAACGCTGGGGCCTGCGACTGACGACAAGAAAACCCTCAAAAAAATCATTCAGGCAGGCCTCGACGTCGCCCGCGTGAATTTCTCTCACGGCACCGCCGAAGACCACCGCAAACGCGCGGAGAAGCTTCGGAAGACGGCCGACAAAGTTGGCCGGGAAGTCGCGCTGATGGGCGACCTGCAGGGGCCAAAAATTCGCGTCTGCAAGTTTAAAGACGGAAGCGTCACACTCGAAGAAGGCGCGCCGTTTTTCCTCGACAGCACGCTGGGTAACGAGGACGGGACGATCGACGGGGTCGGCGTCGCGCTTCGCACCATGCACGAGGACGTCGATGCGGGCGACACGCTGCTGCTCAATGACGGCCTGATCGCGCTCAAGGTTGAGCGCGTTGAGGGAACCCGGATTCACACAAGCGTGATCAACGGTGGCGTCCTGTCGAATAACAAGGGCATCAACAAGGTTGGCGGCGGTCTGTCCGCACCGGCCCTGACTGACGTCGACAAGGAAAACATCAAGCTCGCGGCCGAGCTCGGCATGGACTTTCTCGCAGTCTCGTTTGTTCGTACCGGTGAAGACGTCGAGGAAGCGCGGCGGCTGTTCAAGGAGGCGGGCGGCAAGGGACACATTGTGGCGAAGGTCGAGCGCACGGAGGCGGTCGAGAACATCGACTCGATCATCGAGGCGTCCGACGTGATCATGGTTGCGCGCGGCGATCTCGGCGTCGAGATGGGCTACTCGGAGCTGACTGGCATCCAGAAAAGCATCATTCGCGCGTCGCGCAAAGCCAGCAAGGGCGTTATCACGGCAACGCAGATGATGGAGTCGATGATCGAAAACCCGATCCCGACGCGCGCGGAGGTGTCCGACGTCTCCAACGCAGTGATGGACGGGACGGACGCGGTCATGCTGTCCGGTGAGTCAGCCGTCGGCAAGTATCCCGTGAAGGCGATCAAGGCCATGGCCGAGGTCTGCACCGGGGCAGAAAAATACCAGCTTCCCTCGAGCGGGACACGCCACCGGCTCGGCGAGAACTTCAAGTACGTCGACGAAGCAATCGCGATGGCGGTCATGTACACGGCCAACCATCTCCACGTTTCGGCAATCATCGCGCTGACGGAGTCCGGCTCCACGGCTAAATGGATGTCGCGCATTCGCTCGGACATTCCGATTTACGCTTTTACGGCGCACCGGTCGACGCGGCGGCGCGTCACGATGTATCGCGGCGTGTACCCGGTGAAGTTCCCTCTGGAGCCCGCCGAGAATTCGCAAAAGCTGTATCGCGAAATTTTCGATGCTCTGCTCGAGCGCGAACTCGTCAAGATCGACGATCTCGTCGTATTCACGAAGGGTGATATGCACGGCATCACCGGCGGGACGAACGCCATGAAGATCCTTAAGGTCACGGGCTCGTCGACCTGACGTGATGCGGCGCCTCTTCCTTCGCGCGCTCGCGGCGACCGTGGTGCTGCTGCTCGCGGCGCTGCTGACGGTCTGGCTGACCCTGCGCGCGAGCCTGCCCGAGCTTGACGGTGAAATTCAGACCAGTGCCGTATCCGAGGCCGTGTCCATCGTTCGCGATGCGGACGGAATCCCGACGATCACGGCTAAAAACCGCAACGACCTCGCATTTGCGACCGGCTACGCGCACGGCCAGGATCGCTTCTTCCAGATGGATCTCATTCGACGCGAGGCGGCCGGCGAGCTCTCGGAATTGTTCGGACCGTCGACCGTTGAGATGGACAAGCGCAATCGCTTCCACCAGTTTCGCCGGCGTGCGCGCGAGGCACTGGCGACACTGACACCGTCCGAGCGGGCGCTGATCGACGCCTACGTGGACGGTGTCAACGCAAGTGTTGCGGACCTCGGCGCCCGTCCGCCCGAATACTGGCTGCTGCGACAGCAGCCGGCACCGTGGCAGGACGAGGACACGCTGCTCGCGGTCTACGCGATGTTCCTGCAGCTCAACGATTCGCGGGCGCGCAAGGATGTGCGGCGCGGCTTCGCGAATGAAGCGCTTCCCGCCGAACTGTATGCGTGGATGTATCCGGCGGGCACAGGTTGGGACGCGCCAATTCTCGGCGACGCGATCGTGCCGCCACCAATTCCGTTTTCCGATGCGGTGGACCTGCGTTCGGTTCCGTCGCGACGGGGCGGTGCGATGGAGCAGTCGATTCCGCCACTTCCCGGCAGCAACAACTGGGCAGTCTCCGGTGCGTTAACGACAAACGGTGCCGCGCTGGTCTCCAACGACATGCATCTCGGCCTGTCTGTGCCCAACATCTGGTACCGCGCGCGCCTCGTCCCCACGGGCGACAGTCCGCGCGCCGTGACCGGCGTCTCACTTCCGGGAACGCCGTTCGTCGTCGCCGGCAGCAACGGGAAGATTGCCTGGGGATACACGAACAGCTACGGCGACTGGGCGGACGCGATTATCGTCCGGCCGGGTACCACTGCCGGAACCTACTTGACGGCTGACGGCGAAGAGTCGATCGAAGAGCATGTCGAGACGATATCGGTCGCGGGCGCAGAGTCAGTGGAGTACCGGATTCGTACGACACGCTGGGGCCCAATCGATGACCGCGTGCGCTTCGGTGAACACGAAGTCGCCGTGAACTGGCTCGCGCACAAGCCGGACGCCGTCAATCTCGGGATCCTGCATTTCGAAACGG
>CAWUHY010000270.1:0-3767 GCA_963922215.1 uncultured Gammaproteobacteria bacterium
CTGGCGGACGCGCTGCGCTGGTATCGAAACGCATCGGCCGCTGATCCGGATTCCGCGAAGATCCAGGCCGGACTCGCGCGGGTGCTGATGATCAGCGGTGACACAGCGGCGGCCAAGCGCGCCGTCGAGCGGGCAGTTCAACTGGACGCCGAGCTTTCGGAAGTCCAGGAGGTGCTCGGTCGCTATCGCTGGCTCAACGGTGAGGCGGGCGCGGGTGATGCGTGGCAACGGGCTGTCGAGCTCAATCCCAGCAACGTCGAGGCAATCGGCGCCCTCGGCTACTGGCACTGGATGCAGGGCCATATTACTGAGGCCGAACCGCTCCTCCGGCGGGCGTTAGAACTCGATCTTGCGTCGCTGTCACGCTACGCCGATTTCGGCAATTTCCTGGGCAACGAAGCCCGCGAAGATGAAGTCCGCGAAATTGCGGAACGCATCGAGCAGCGATTCGACAGCGCCGAAAGTTACCGCGTCATCGCGAGATTGCTCGACCTCGTTGGTTACACGGACGAGAGCATCGCGTGGCTCGTGCGCGCGAGAGAGAAAGACGCGGAGAATCCAATCTACAACTGGGCGCTGGCGGAACTGTTTGTTGATCTCGGTGATTACGAGGCGGCTCGCCGCCTTGACCCGAACCCGTCGCCGGGCCTGCTCCTGAAGATGGGACGGTACGACGAATTTATTGATGTGGCAGAAGATCGCTTGTTCGACGAACCGGACAACCTCGTGCTTCGCTACCTGCTCGCGTTCGCCTACAACGCGACCGGTCGACCGGAACTTGCGCTCTGGCAGCTCGAGCGCGTGGATGTTCTGAAATTCAACTGGCCGGAAACCCGGCAGGTGTGGGATCTGGAGGCTTTCGTGACGTGGGCCGATGCAATGGCCGCTGTCGGTCATACCGAGCAGTCCATTACCCTGCTCGAAGAGTTCGTGGACGGGCGCCCACATACGGAAAGTATCAACTGGTGGCTGCAGTTCACGAACGCCTGTGCCCTCAGCGCGCTGGGTCGCGACGAAGAAGCAATTGAACATTACGCGCGCATCGCGAACAGCCCGAGGCTGCCGGCGCTCTATCTCGTGCGCGATGCGCATTGCGCCAGGAAATTTGAGCGCGATCCGCGGTACGCGGAGCTGATTGAGCATGTTGAACAGCGGCAGCGTGAGTTGCTGGCGCGCGTGCCGCAGACGCTCGAGCAATTCGGCGTGCGATTGTGGGAGCTCGACGACGCGACCTAGACCGGTCTCAGGTCTGCACGAGGTCTGGCTCGATAATAGAAATTGTGCTACAACTCACTGATAATAATAGAAAACATAAAGCCGGGGAGACCATCATGCGTCTGCCACTCGTTATCGCCAGCCTTCTGAGCCTGCTCGTCGGGTCCGTCGCGTTCGGCTGCGGCGAAAGCCTTTACCGCGTTGGCAAGGGCGTCACCTATCGCGAGTACACGGTCCCGTTGCCCGGCAACCTGCTCGTCTACGGCGGTGACGGGAATTCTCAGGAACTCGCCGCCCACCTTGAGCGCGCGGGTCACAATGTGACCGTCGCGACTTCCACCTCCGAGTTTGTCCGTCTTGCCGAGCGCACCGATTTCCAGGTGGTCATCGCCCGATACCGCGACTACGACGATTTCAGATCACTGTCAGTTCTGTCGAATGCGACCTATCTGCCGATCGCGATGGAGGGTGTGGACGAGGACGAGGCTGAACAGCATTTCGAGCACGTCATGGTCGCGACGAAGCACGAGATCAAGCATTACCTGAAGACGATTCACAGAATTCTGAAATCGGCCTGATTAGCGTGGAAGCACTGCGTCGACACTTATCATTCGATCGATGCTTGATCCCGGCGCTGCTGATCCTCCTGCCCCTGGCAAACGAAGTCGTTGACGCGGAAGAAGGCGACGCGTCACTGTCGCTTGAATACCAGTACATTCGCACCGGCGCTTTTGATTCGTCAATCGGTGATATCGACATCGGCAACACCGATGCGCATGTCTACATGCTCTCCGGCAGTTACTCGCTCTCCGAGAAACTGACACTGTTTGCCAGCCTTCCTTACATTCAAAAGCGACACCGGGGCGCACTTCCTCACAACCCGATCGCCGATTTCCAGAACTACACGCCTCCCGATCTGCGTATCGTGGATGACGGCTCCTATCACGGCGGCTGGCAGGACTTGTACGTTGGCGCGCGATATCAGCTGGATGGCCAGCGGCTAAAACTCGCGCCGTTCATTTCATACGGCCAGCCTGTCGACGACTATCCCTTCTACGGTCACGCCGCGATCGGTCGGAATCTCTGGCACGTGCCGGTCGGTGTCGCCTGGTCTTTCACGCCGCACTTCGACGACTGGTTTGTTGAAGGCGATCTGGCCTACGTCTTCACAGAAAAATCGCTGGGTCATGACGTGAGCCACTGGCTCGCCAACGTCAGGGCAGGGTATTTCCTGACGCCGAATTTCGTTCCCAAAATCCTCGTCTCGGTCAAATACGGAACGCGCGGACTGAATTTTCCGGACGATTTCGATCTGTCGAATCTCGATTCCGAAGAATGGTACTTCCACGATCGGACGATCAAGCACAACTGGGTCAATGCCGGCATCGGGTTCGACTACCTGCTGAGCGAAAACTACGTCGTTTCGGGTTCGTGGTTCACAATGGTTCGTCCGGACCAGGTCAACGTCGTGGACCGCGCGTGGACGCTCGGCGTCACTCGATACTTCGGAGGACGTTGAGTTAGTTAGTGCCAGGCACGCACGTCTGATTCAACTTTGTAGAGCATGAAGTCGCGCAGGCGTTTTGCGTCGTTGAGCTTGAGGTAAGGCAGGTTCAGCGTGCCCGACGCGAGGTGTATTTCGAGCGTTGCGTGATCGCGGCGCCGCTGCATCAGCGATTGCGATACTGATACGCGCTGCACTTTCCGCAGCAGGAACGCGTCGAGACCGAAGCTCAGGAATCCACGTCTCCGCACCATCGCATCACCGAGCACGTAGAAGCCCAGTCGTCGCCAGTAGCGCCGCACCGCGAAATACACGAGTAAAGGCCAGACCAGAGCGACGGCTGCCCAGGGGCCGACACTCATGATCAACGGTGTGGCCGCCGGCAGCAGCGGAAGACAACCGATCAGTACCGTTCGCGAGCGAATGTAGCCCGGACTGACGCGAATGAAGCGCGGGTCGGCGGGATCCATGGAAACGCCCGCGGCCTCCGGCGCGAACAGGCGCGTCGTGAGTTCGCTGCCGAAGTCGCCGGTCAACAGCGGAATGACGATGCTGTTGCTTTCCGATTTTTCACCCGACGAGGAAACCTGCTGAATCGTCAGCCGGTAGCGCTTGAACAGGCGCAGCATGAGGTTCTGGCGCATGCGCACGCGCTGGATTTTCCGAAAGCGCATCGAGGCACGGTGACGCGTGAGCAGCCCGCCTTCGGTGCGCACGCGGGAGCCGTCGAGCGTCAATTCAAAGTTGTGGTAACGCAGAAACGCGGCAATGACCGAGCCGATCGCGAGAACGATCGCGACCAGCAGCATGATCGACATCGCGATGAGCAGCCCGCCGAGAAAACCCATCGCCTGCAAGCGCTCGAACCCGGATGCGGCGGCGCTATAGACGATGCGCTCAACCCGGTCGCCGCTCTGTTCGATGAGCGGGCCGAGGACTGCAAGGATAAGCAGCGCCCGTCCGTCTGACAGGCCAATGCGGACCATGTCACCGAAGCCCAGCGTAAGAAGTGACGGCGGTTTTTCACGCTCATCGGTGTCGTCGCTGG
>CAWUHY010000271.1:0-3727 GCA_963922215.1 uncultured Gammaproteobacteria bacterium
GTGCCAGCGCCTCGGCGAAGCGCTGCATGCCGCCGCGGACCATCCAGACGCCGGCGCGTTCGGCGTGCGCGATCAGCATCAGCGTTGCCGGCGAGTCGAAAGGTGAGGAGCCGCAGTAGGTTGCGTAGCGCGCGAAGAGCTGGCGCAGGCGCGGATCGTCGAATGTGGCATCGAGTTCTTCCCATAGCGTGCGCCAGGGTCGTGTTTCGATCAGGCGGTGCAGCCGCGTGAGACCGACCGCGAACGGCAGGCCGAACATCGACGGTCTTTCGGCGCGCATGAAGGGTTTGTCCAGGGTCTCGAATATGCGTGCCGAGCGTTTTGCGAACTTCTTATAGGCCTCGGCATCTGCCGCGCCCGCGAATTCGTCGATTGCGGCAACCGAGCGGTCGATGTCGGGGTAGAGATCGAGACGGCTGCCGTCCTGCCAGAAGTGACGCGCGAGTTCGGTTGCGCGGGCGAGGTCGAGCTCGGCGTCGAGGGTGGTTCCGGCGAGTTTGAACAAGTCTTCGAAGACCCAGCGCATCGTGAACACGGTCGGTCCGGAGTCGATTGCGACATCGCCTATAGCTTTCTCACGCATCCTGCCGCCGGGCTGGTCGTGGCGTTCGACCAGCGTCACGTCGATGCCGGAGGCCGCGAGATCGAGCGCACTTGCGAGGCCGCCGATGCCGGCGCCGATGACGACGACTTTCATACGCTGCGCCTCTGCACGGTCACGCAAATCTCATCAGCGGGTCGTGTGGTCAGGCGCGAGACCGGGCGGACGGCGTCAGGGTTCTCGACTGAAAAGTCGTAGCGGCGGATCAACGCTGCGAGGATCAGCGTTGCCTCGATCGTGGCGAATGCGGCACCGACGCAGACGCGCGGGCCGAGGCCGAAGGACAGCAGGATGCCGTCATCTTCACCGCGCGCGAAGCGGTCCGGGTCGAAGCGGTCGGCATTTTTCCACAGCGCAGAGTTACGGTGCGAGGTCCAGGGTGACACCATGATCATCGCGCCCCGCTTCACCTTGAAGCCGCCGATCGTGGTTGCCTCGCGCGCGACGCGCGGGATGAACGTGATCGGCGGATAGAGACGCAGCGCCTCGCGAAAGATGTTGCGGACGAAGGGCAGCTGCTTCACGTCCTTGAACGAAATCTCCTGCTCGCCCACCGCGGCATCGACTTCGTCGCGCGCTCTTGCGAGGGAGTCCGGATCGTTGGCGAGGATAAAGACAGCCCAGGTCAGCACGCTCTCTGTGGTCTCGTGGCCGGCGAGGAAGAAGACGCCGATCTGGTCGATCAGTTCTTCGCGGGTGAATTTTGAACCGTCGTCCGGGTGTCGGGCGGCGATCACGCTGCCGACGATGTCGTCAGCCTGCGTATCCTGCGCAAGGCGTGGATCGACGAGTGCGCCAATGTGTTTGCGTATGCGCTCGCAGGCGTCGAGCACCGGTTCGGGTTGTGCGACGTCTGCCCAGGGCTTGCCGAAGATCAGCTGCTTCAGGTCCACGCTCGCGACGCGGCGTTCGAATTCAGAGAAGGCCTCGAAGACGTCGCGGGCGGTTTTGCCTTCGAGACTTTTCGAGAACACGGTGCGGCAGATGACGTCGGCGGTCAGTTCCGACATCGCGAAGTCGAGTGAGAAGGTTTCGCCGCTCATGGCTCTGTCGTCGAGGACAGCTACGTAGTCGTCGACGGCCGCGGTCATCGACGCGTAGGCAGTGCCGATACGCATGTGCGAAAACGCTGGGTCGATCATCGCGCGCTGCCGGCTCCAGGTGTCGCCGTCGGACACGAAGATCGAGTCGCCGACCAGTGGTTCGAGTGCGCCGACCATCAAGTCGTTCTTCGGGAAGATTCCGAGCGGGTCGGTCATGACGTTACGAACGAGTTCGGTGTCGTTAACGAGCAGGATCGAGCGTCGCGAATAGCCGAGCCATGTCGCGGGTTCGAGGTAAGCGTCGATCGGCACGAGGCTTAAAAGATCACCGTCGCCCTGGCGGATCACACGAAGCAGAGAACGAAGCGGAGTTTTTGGTGCAGGGGCCGGTGGTCGGTAAAGCCGCGGCCCGATGTCGGTCTCCCCTGCCGCCGGGGACGAAGAGTCGTGATGCGATTGCACACTGCGTATTATACGCGTTTACCGGAACACGATGGACGCCTGTGACGCCACCGACAACGGTTTTGCTAACGCTTGGCAGGCTGCCCGTTGCGCTCGACATTGCGCGCGCATTTGCCGAACGCGGCACACGCGTCGTCATCGCCGACCCGTGGCGCACGCATCTCGGCAGCGTATCGAACAGCGTTGCGAAAACCTGGCGGACGGCATCGCCGTCGACGTCGCCCACGCGCTATCGCGCAGAGCTTGAAGCCATCGCACGAGTCGAGAAGGCGGAGCTCATTATTCCGGTGAGCGAAGAGACGGTCGCGGTCAGCAAGCTTGTTGGTCGGGTTGGTCCCGGCGTGTTCTGCGGCGACTTTGCGCACACGCTGGCCTTACACGACAAGCTCGACTTCATCCGGCTCGCCGAGTCGCATGGGCTTCGGGTGCCGGAGACAGCAGCGGATGCGGCGGACTGTCGTGACGGTGTTGCCTACACGATTAAGCCGCGGCAGTCCTGCGGCGGTGCGGGTGTGCGGTTTGTAGACGCGGATGAAAAGCCGGAGCCTGGGAAGGACGAAATCGCGCAGGCGACGGTGACGGGCCGTGAGATCAGCGTGTTCTGCATCGCGCGTGACGGCGACATTGCCGCGATGAGCGCGTATGCGAGCGAGCTGCGTGACGGTGCCGTGGCGATTGCTTTTGAAGCGATCGAGTGTGCGAGCGCGACGGACTGGGCGAGCCAGTTCGTATCGGCGATCGGGCATACAGGATTCATCGCATTCGACTTTATTGTCGACGACGAAGACGTCGCCTGGCCGATTGAATGCAATCCGCGGGTGACGAGTGGCATTCATTTGGTGTCACGGGATGCCATCTACGCCGCGATCACCGGCGAGGAGACGTCGGTGCCGACCGAAGCCGCGCCCACGCGACGCATGGAGTTTTATTCCTGCTTCAGTCAGTTGTTCAAAAACATTCTTAAACCCGCGGCGCTGCGGAAAGTCTTCGCCGTCATTCGCTCGCACCGCGACGTCACGTGGGCCGCCGACGACAAGAAACCGTTCCTGTTGATGATGATCGTGAACTGGCGCCTGCTGTGGACTGCGTTACGCGACCGCCAGTCCTACGCGCGTGCATCGGTAGCCGATCTTGAGTACCGGGGCGAGCGTGACTGAGCGCGTGTTCAGCGGACAGGGACTGACCGTCGACGTGCACGAGGCCGCGTCCGGGGCGTACAGAGCACTGCTCGGTTCGGTCGTGTTCGGCACGGGCGGGCTGAAGTACCGGCGGTTGAATGTCGATGCGCAGATCGAGCGGCTTAGGCCGTCATTCTTTTTTGAAGCGCAACGCGACGGACAGCTTGCGGGTATCTATGCGCACACGCCCGTTGAGCTTGATCTCGACGGCACGACGATTCGCAGCGTGTATCGCAGCCAGCTCTGTGTCGCAGAAGATGTTCGCGGCAAAGGTGTTGCACGTGCGCTGCGCCAGGCATCGTCCGACTGGCTCGAAGACTTTGCCGGCGGCAAGCCGCTCGTGTCCTGGGGCTGTGTTGAGAAGAGCAATGCAGCAACACGCGAACTGCTCTTGCGCGACGGCGGCGTAGAGCTCGGACGACTGACCAGCCGGCTGTGCTACC
>CAWUHY010000272.1:0-3669 GCA_963922215.1 uncultured Gammaproteobacteria bacterium
TCGAAAAATTCAGATTTCATTAGCTCGTCGTACCAGAGCAGCAGCGATTCAAACTCGCCGGTCGCTGCACGCACAGTCGTCACCTTGTAGAGATAGTCTCCGTCGAGAGTTTCGGCACGAATCTCGTGCGACATACCCATGACCGCGAGCAACAGAATTAACAGTTTGTTCTTCATTGTTTGCCCCTCGTTTGCGCCGCGATCTAGCGGGCAACCTTCCAATCAATCGTTTCGGCGCCGACGAATCGTGCGAGGCGCCTGAGTTCCGAATCAAGCCGATCGAATCGCGATGCCGGCCATTTGATACCGTCTTCCGGCCAGAAATTGATGACCGTCAGTATTCCCGTCTTTCGGTCTGATTTCACTTCGATACGGCCGACAAATCTGTCGCCCTCCAGCAACGGATAGACGTAGTAGCCCCAGCGTCGCTTTTTCGCCGGCACGAACATCTCCACCCGGTATTCGAAGCCGAACAGCCGCTCCAGGCGTTTGCGATCCCGAATCAGGGGATCGAACGGATTCAGAATTCGGAGTCGACCGGTAGGAGAGGGCGCTTGTTCCAGTCGTTCCTCGATGTCTTCGGGCGCAAGGCAGGACTGCCAGGTACCGTCGCACCACTCAACCTCGACCGGTGTGAATGAAGATTGATTGGCGGCGACCCAATGCTTTGTTTCCGCCGAGTCCGTCGCGTCCCAGAAGCGCTGAATGTCGCCTTCGGTTCCAAAGGCGAGCCGTTCGATGGCAGCCCGGCTCAGCCAGTCGACCTGCTCATCGTCGGCAAGACTGACCTCGAGAATCTCATTCGGAATCACACGCTCGGTCAGATCGTAATACTTGATGAATTTTTCGCGGTGGGATGTCGTCAGCGCGCCTGAGTACCACAGGTACTCCAGCGCCCGCTTGTGCGGCGGATGCGTCCATTGTCCGTCAATTTTCTCGGCGGTCGTGTCGAAGTCTTTCGTGCATAACGGACCATCTTCTTCGATGCGCGCGCGCACCGCTTCGTGATGCTCGCTCCCGGCTTCATCGACATGCCAGCCCCGCCGCTTGAGCTGCTCGCCAAGCCGCTCAAACTGCCGCCGCCACATTGGAAAGAAATCGATCGGGATGACAGACGCATCGTGTGTGAAATGTTCAAAGACCCGCCGGTGCTTTCCGAGGTGCGCATCGAGCATCGGCTCCCGGTAGTTCTGGTTACGGCTCCACAGAATGTGGTGGTGTGCGCGTGAGACAACCTGCACGGTATCGAGCTGTACGAACCCGAGACGCTCAATGATTGAATCCAGATTCAAGGGACCGGTCGGCGCAGTGGCGAGTCCCTGCGCGTCAAGCAGGACGCGACGGGCAAGTCGGTTTGCAATCTTTAAGGGCTTCACGCGGCGTAGTTTGGACTCGGAATGGTGGCGAGGCGCGATTGGTGCGGCGGCAGCCCGACTCTAGCAAAAAGCGAACGATCTGCATCGCGAATCTACTGCTAGAATCATGCTCGGGGACAATACACAGGGGGATGTCATGAAATTCTTGAAGGTTCTCGGCGGGATCATCGTCGTGCTCGTCGTTCTGATCATCATCGGCGGATTTGTCTTGCCGTCCGAACAGTCAGTTTCCCGCAGTACTGTCATCGACGCGGATCAAGCTGAGATCTTTGCGTTGGTGAGTGACTACCGCGAATTCAATCGCTGGTCGCCCTGGGCGGCACGTGATCCCGAGACTAAGTACACGTACGGCGGCCCGGACGCTGCTGTTGGCTCAACGTTGTCCTGGGACAGCGAAGATCCGAATGTCGGCCGCGGACAACAGGAAATTGTCGCGATGGAGCAGGGCACCATGGTTCGCAACAAGCTGACGTTCGACGGCTTCGACCAGGCGTCCTACGCGACGATGACACTGGAACCGGCCGGCAACGGCACGCGAGTCACTTGGGAGTTCGAGGCCAACCTCGATTCGTTCCTCGGGCGCTACATGGGCCTCATGATGGACGACTGGGTTGGCGCCGACTACGAAGACGGACTTGCGCGCTTGAAGGCAGTGGTGGAAAGCGACAGCTAGCCGCTCGTCGAGGAGCGTCGATCCTGATTAAACGCCGGCGTTCAATCGTGGTCAAACTCCAGTCCCTGAACAACGGAACAAGCCATGACGACTGAAGTCTCGACGGTCTGGAAACGATCAGCCGCGATGATTCTCGCGGCGCTGTTTCTCAGCGCCTGCGAGTCGGCAACGGATGCGGAGCGTGCTCTGGAAGACGCGAATCTTAAGAAAGCGATCTACTGCATGGAGCTGCTGGAAAACGAACTGGATATCGCAACAGCAGACAAAGAGTGCTTCGCGGAGACTTACATCCAGCATTCACCGCATGTTCCTGACGGTCGGGACGCCGTGATCGCTTTCTTCGCCGAGCGCATGGAGAAATTCCCGCAGAGCGAAATTTCAATAAAACGCGGCGCCGCCGACGGCGATATGGTCTGGTTGCATCTCCATTCGAAGCGGACACCGGACTCCTCAGGCGCTGCGATCGTTCACATTTTTCGGATGGAAGACGGAAAGTTTGCGGAGCACTGGGGTGTCGCGCAGCGAGTTCCCGAGGAAGCACAGCACGACAACACGATGTTCTGAGACCGGCTTGCAATGTGGGATAATTGACGCTTAGGTCTAGAAAGGAGATGAAGAATGCTGCGATTCTGCATGAAACTTCTGGCTGGACACTGCGTGTTGCTACTGGCAGCCGGTTGCGTGATGCCGTACAAGACGCCGGAAATCGACCCGGTCGGCGCAACTTTCCCCGGTATCAACGATTTCTTGCATCACGAGCAATCGGTAAACGTCTTGTCGATACACGGCATGTGCACTCACGATGAGGCATGGGTTGACAAGACGGTTAACCGAATTGATTCGAACCTCGCCGGTTATACGGCAGTGTCGCGACAGCGCTTACCGGTACCTGGCATTGAACTGTTTGAAACCTCTTTCGCCGATAGCAGCGGCAATACACGTCTTCGAAACTATGCGCTGGTGTGGTCGCCGTTGACTGCGGCCGGCAAGAAATCACTGTGTTATGACTCGGGCAGTACGACACCGAGCTGTATCGATCCTGGCCAGCTCAATCAGCGAAAGCGCGGCTCAATCAATAATGCGGTGAAATCCACGTTGATGAATGATTGTCTGTCCGACGTGGTTCTTTACCTGGGTCACGATGGGTCGCGAATTCGCGAAGCGTTTCGAGCGAGCATTGATGCCATCGCTTCCCGCAATCAACAAGCGGCGCCGCTGGTACTGATTTCGGAAAGTCTCGGCAGCAAGATTTTGGCCGATTCCATTCTTCAGGACGCTGCAAATCAGGACGCGAGGAGGGACTTCCTACGCTCAACGGAGCAGGTATTCATGGCGGCCAACCAATTGCCGCTTATCGAGCTGTCTGAGGACAACAAAAAGCGCACCGACAGCACTGCTTGGATGATGTTGCTGGACACGATCCTAACGGCACAGACGGGCGGCAAGCCGTCTGCGCAGGTGGTCGCGTTCACCGATCCGAATGATCTGTTGAGCTATGAGCTGCGAAATCGCCGGTTCACTAGTGCGGACGTGATTGTCAGCAACGACAAGACCTGGTTTTGGGCATTGGAGCGACCGGATACAGCGCCCACCGGATATCTTAATAATGAGCAAGTCTGGA
>CAWUHY010000273.1:0-3655 GCA_963922215.1 uncultured Gammaproteobacteria bacterium
CCTACATCAGCTACCTGCGGAGGAAGATCGATACGGGTGATGAGCCGTTGATCCACACAATCCGAGGTGTCGGATACACACTGCGAGGCAGGAAGTAAATGCGGAGTCGGAAGCCATGACCAGGCGTCGAGCATTTGTACTCCTCCTCACGGTCCTCATCGTTGTGTTCATCGCCGGAGCGGTGATCGCCAGCCGGCGCTCGCAAAGTGTCTGCGCCGGCCCGACGCTCGACACGCCCTGATCGTGGAACCGTTCATCGTCTACAGCCGCCGCGGCTGTCATCTTTGCGAGGTCATGGTCGAGCAGCTGCTTGATCTCGTCCGCGGCCGCGTCGAGATCGACGTGCGCGACGTCGACACCCGGGACGACTGGCACGAGGCTTACGGCCTGCGCGTTCCGGTTCTCGTCTGGAACGGGCGGGAGCTGTGCGAGTTCGAGCTGACCGAGGCCGCACGGGATCAAGCAAAAGTCATCCTGAAAACAGCAAAGTAGGACTAAAAGCCTCGCATAGACCGGTATACTCCCGCGTCAGGAACCGAGAGTGACAAGGCCGTCTCCTCAATGAAATACACCCGCAATTTCTCCATCATCGCGCACATCGACCACGGAAAGTCGACGCTCGCGGATCGCTTTATCCAGCACTGCGGAGGTCTCTCCGATCGCGAGATGGCAGAGCAGGTTCTCGATTCGATGGATCTCGAGCGCGAGCGCGGAATCACGATCAAGGCGCAGAGCGTCACGCTGCATTACGATGCGGCGGACGGACAGACCTACCAGCTCAACTTTATCGATACCCCCGGGCACGTCGATTTCTCCTACGAGGTCTCTCGCTCGCTTGCAGCCTGCGAGGGCGCGCTGCTGGTCGTCGATGCGGCGCAGGGCGTCGAGGCGCAGAGCGTTGCGAACTGCATCACCGCAATTGACCAGGGACTCGAAGTCCTGCCAGTCCTGAACAAGATCGACCTGCCGGCCGCAGATCCGGATCGGGTGCGGACGGAAATCGAAGACATTATCGGCGTCGATGCCTCAGGCGCCGTCAAGGTCAGCGCGAAGACCGGCGTCGGTGTGCCGGAACTCCTCGAAGCCATCGTCAAGACCGTGCCGCCGCCGGAGGGTGAACCGGACGGCAAGCTGCAGGCCCTGATTATCGATTCGTGGTTCGACAACTACGTCGGCGTTGTCTCGCTGGTGCGTATCGTGAACGGTACGCTGGAGAAGGGCGCCAAGTTCAAGGTGATGTCGACCGGCGATACCTACAACGCCGACCGCATCGGGCGCTTCACTCCCAAGATGGAAGACAGCGAGGTCTTGAAGACCGGCGACGTTGGCTTTGTGATCGCGGCGATCAAGGACATTTACGGCGCACCTGTCGGCGACACGCTGACGCTGGCGAAGGATCCCTGCGAGAAACCGCTGCCCGGCTTCCGCATGGTCCAGCCGCGCGTCTTCGCGGGATTGTTTCCCGTCAGCTCGGACGACTACGAGAACTTTCGCGAGGCGCTCAAAAAGCTGCGCCTGAACGATGCTGCACTGCACTTCGAGCCGGAAACCTCAGCAGCTTTGGGCTTCGGATTCCGCTGCGGCTTCCTCGGTATGCTGCACATGGAGATCGTGCAGGAGCGCCTCGAACGCGAATACGACCTCAACCTGATCACGACGGCGCCAACCGTGGTTTTCGAAGTGATCACGAATGCCGGCGAGACCCTGATGGTCGACAATCCGTCGAAACTCCCGCCGAGCAATGAAGTGTCGGAGCTCCGCGAGCCAATCATCACCGCGAATATTCTCGTGCCGGAGGCGCACGTTGGCGCCGTCATCAAGCTTTGCGTCGAGAAGCGCGGTATCCAGAAGCAGATGCGCTACCTCGGCGGCCAGGTCTCACTCGAATACGAGCTGCCGCTGGCCGAGGTCGTTCTCGACTTCTTCGACAGGCTGAAGTCGGTCAGCCGCGGCTTTGCATCGTTTGACTACCAGTTCGAGCGTTTCGAGCCCGCCGATCTCGTGCGGCTCGACATCCTGATCAACAAAGAGCGCGTCGACGCGCTGTCACTGATCGTGCACCGCGCCAAGGTCAATTCGCGCGGTCGGGAACTGGTCGAAAAGATGCGTGAATTGATTCCGCGCCAGATGTTTGACGTCGCAATTCAGGCCGCGATCGGGGCGCAAATTATCGCGCGGTCGACCGTCAAGGCGCTGCGCAAAAACGTGACGGCCAAATGCTATGGCGGTGACATCACCCGTAAGCGCAAGCTCCTCGAGAAACAGAAGGCGGGTAAACGCCGTATGAAACAGGTCGGTTCTGTCGAAATACCACAGGAAGCGTTTCTCGCCGTGCTGAGGGTCGACGAATGAGCTTCAATCTTGCGTTGATCCTGACGCTCCTGACGGTCGTTTCGGGAGTTGTCGTTCTGCTGGACCGTCTGGTCTGGAAAACAAAAGCCTCGCCGAGCAGGCCCGGCAGCCGACCGCTGGAAACGCTGGTCGAGTATTCGCGGTCGTTCTTCCCGGTGCTGCTCTTTGTCCTCGTCATCCGCTCGTTCGTATTCGAGCCGTTCCGCATTCCGTCCGGTTCGATGATGCCGACGCTCCTGAAGGGCGACTTCATTTTCGTCCAGAAATTTGCCTACGGTTTGAAGTTACCGGTCACGGAAACCAAGATCATCGAGACCGGTGAGCCTGAGCGTGGCGACGTCGTCGTCTTCCGGCTTCCTTCAGAGCCGAGTATCAATTACATCAAGCGCGTCATCGGCCTGCCGGGCGATGAAATCGTGCTCGAGGACCAGCGTCTGACGATCAACGGCGAACTGATGCCGCTCGTCATCGCCGACGATTTCTCGCGCACGCATCCGCGCTTCATCGAGACGCTCGATGAACGCGAACATTCGGTCTACATCCTGTCTTTCGACTACACGACGAAGGCGGGACGTTACACCGTGCCTGAGGGGCATTATTTTGTGATGGGTGACAACCGCGACCGCAGCAATGACAGCCGCGCAATCGGGCCAATTCCGGAAACGCACCTGGTCGGCGAGGCGGTCCGAATCTGGATGCACATGGACGGCTTCAGCATGCCGCACTGGGACCGGATCGGGATGAAAATCGAATAGTGTGGAGTCAGTCAACGACTTCGACGATAATCGTCCAATAGCCTTGCGGTATAGATGATGTATATCAGCAAGTTACGGAGCAATTTGATGACACTTTCTACGCAAAATGCGCGCAGTATGCTGCGGCACAGATCGCGGGAGCGGGGCATGACCACGCTCGGCATGCTGATCCTCGTGGTCTTCATCGGCCTGTTCGTGTTTGCCGGATTGCGCCTCACGCCCGTTTACCTGAACTACTTCAAAGTGAACGGCGTCGTCGAGGGCGTACAGAAGGAATTCGACGGCCAGAATCCGACGCGCACGGCAATCCGCGGCTCGATTGCCCGGCGCTTCGATATCGAAAGCGTCAGTGTCATTACGGCAAGAGACGTGAAAGTCACTGCAGTCGACGGCGGGTTTGAAGTTGCTGCCGTCTATGCCCACGAGGCACCTTTCATCGGCAACTTGAGCTTTGTCGTCAACTTCAACAAGACGGCATTGGTGCGTCGCTAGTCCGGGCGACGAGAACTAACGCGACGTGCAACCGGCGGAGAAGTGGCTGCTCGATC
>CAWUHY010000274.1:0-3649 GCA_963922215.1 uncultured Gammaproteobacteria bacterium
GCCGGTGTGGCTGCAGGGTTCGAGCGTTACATAGACGTCGGCCCCGACCGCGCGTTCGCCGGCCTGCTCCAGGGCGATGATCTCCGCATGCGCCTCACCGGCTCGTCTGTGGAATCCTTCACCAACGACCGCGCCGTCGCGCGCGATCACACAGCCGACGACGGGATTCGGGCGCGCGGTGAACTGTCCTTGCGCCGCGAGCTTGAGCGCGTGCGCCATCAGGGCGCTGTCGGCTGCCGGGTTCGCGCTCATCATTGTCCAACGTTCACGACGGCCGGCAAGCTATTCATCTTTTTTATCCAGAAGATCGGGCAGCAGGGACATTTGCTCGCGGTTGGCGGCGGCGTCCGAGATGCGCTGCAGGCGCTTGATCTCGTCTTCGAACTCGGTGACGTCCTGGAAGCTGCGGTAGACGGATGCGAAGCGGACGTAGGCGACCTCGTCGAGGGCGCGCAGTTCTTCCATGACAAACTCGCCGACGAGGCGCGAATCAACCTCCCGCTCGCCAAGCGTCATCAGGCGATGCACGAGTCGGCCGATCGCCTGCTCGAGCTGGTCGCTCGATACCGGGCGTTTTTCCAGCGCGCGCACCATCGAGTTGCGCAACTTGGATTCGTCGAACGGCTGCCGCGTGTCGTCATTCTTGACGAGACGCGGCATCACGAGTTCGGCGGTTTCGAAGGTCGTGAACCGCTCGTTGCAGTCCATGCACTGTCGACGGCGGCGAACCTGTCGGCCTTCACCGGCGAGCCGCGAGTCGATGACCTTCGTCTCCTCGTGACTACAGAACGGGCAGTGCATTGTTGATCAGGCGTAGACCGGGAACCGACGGCAAAGCGCGAGTACGTCGTCGCGGACGCGGCTGATCGTTTCTTCGTTGTCGAGGTCGTCGAGCACGTCGGCGATCCAGGTGCTGACGAGACGCGTCTCTTCTTCGCCGAAACCGCGCGTCGTGATCGCCGGCGTCCCGAGGCGCAGACCGCTCGTGACAAACGGCGACTCGGGGTCGTTCGGGACGGCATTCTTGTTGACGGTAATGTTGGCCCGTCCGAGTGCCGCATCGGCCGCCTTGCCGGTAATCTTCTTCTCAATCAGGCTGACCAGCATCAGGTGATTGTCGGTACCGCCCGAGACAATGGGATAGCCACGTTCCGCGAGTGTTGCGGCCATGACCTTCGCGTTGTCGACAACCCGCTGCTGATAGTCCTTGAACGACGGGTCCATCGCTTCCTTGAAGGCCACGGCTTTTGCCGCGATGACGTGCATCAACGGTCCGCCCTGTGTTCCCGGGAACACAAGCGAGTTGAATTTCTTCGTCAGCTCGTCGTTCTTCTTCGCAAGAATGATTCCACCACGCGGTCCACGCAGCGTCTTGTGCGTGGTCGACGTCACAACGTCTGCGTAAGGCAGCGGATTCGGGTAGTGCCCGGTGGCCACGAGACCGGCGATGTGCGCCATGTCGACGTGCAGGTAGGCGCCGACCGAGTCGGCAATTTCACGGAATTTCTCCCAGTCGATCACCCGCGAGTAGGCAGAGAATCCGGCAATGATCAGCTTCGGCTTGTGCTCGTCGGCGAGCGCCTGCACCTGACCGTAGTCGATCAGTGCCGTTTCCGGATCGATGCCGTACTGGTGCGCGTTGTAGAGCTTGCCCGAGAAATTGACTTTGACGCCGTGCGTCAGATGCCCGCCCTCTGCGAGGCTCATTCCCAGCAGGGTGTCGCCGGGATTGATCAGCGCCATGCACACGGCTGCGTTCGCCTGCGAACCGGAATGCGGCTGGACGTTCGCGTAGTCGGCACCGAAAAGCGCCTTCGCGCGTTCGATCGCAAGCGACTCAGCCGTGTCCACATGCTCGCAGCCGCCGTAGTAGCGCTTGCCGGGATATCCCTCCGCGTACTTGTTCGTCAGAACCGATCCCTGCGCTTCCATGACACGCGGGCTGGCGTAGTTCTCCGATGCAATCAGCTCGATGTGCTCTTCCTGGCGGCGCACCTCGCGGGACATCGCTTCAGCGAGTTCGGAATCAAAGGTTTCGATGGTGGGAAAACTGGCGAGCATGAAAAACTCCAAGATGAATGGCGGCAGGTGCGAGCGTTCAGCCTGCCTCGACGAAAGATTTGACGACCCGTGTCCAGGCCCGGGCGAGATTGTCGCGATTATACCCGCCCCCGCCCGTCCCGACGATACGGCCACCACAATGTTTGTCCGCAATGCGGCACAGCATCAGCGCCGCGTCCGCATGTGCCTGTTCGGAAAGGCACAGATGTGTAATCGGGTCGCCCTCAAGACTGTCAGCGCCGCATTGAAAGAGGATGAAGTCGGGTTGAGCGGCATCGAGATAGGCGATGACACGCTTCCAGGCATGCCGGAATTCCGCGTCGCCGGCACCGGGCTGCAGCGTGATATTGAGCTTCGTGCCGCGCGCCCGTCCGGTGCCGGTCTCCGACTCGGAGCCCGTGCCGGGGTACAGGTAGCGGCCGTCTTCGTGGATATCGGCGAACAGCATGTCGGGGTCATCTTCGAAACCGTAGAAGACGCCGTCGCCGTGATGCGCGTCGATGTCGACGTACGCGATGCGTTCGAGGCCGTATTTTGTCCTGAGGTATTCGGCCGCCACGCCGCAGTCGTTGAAGACGCAGAATCCGGCTGCTCTGTCGCGCGCCGCGTGGTGCAGCCCCCCGATGGGGACGAACGCTCGACGCGTCCGTCCGGCCATCACCGCATCGACGGCGTCCAGTGTGCTGCCGACGACGTCCGAGGCGGCTTCAAAGATCTCCGGCACAACCGGCGTGTCGCCGCCGTCGAGATAGCCGCGGCCTTCGGAAGACAGCCTCGAAACGCGGTCGATGTAGTCGGCGGTGTGGAACAACAGGAGTTCGTCGACGCTGGCCCGGCGCGGGTGCCCGTAGGCGACGGCCTTGCCGAGACGCTGTTCGGCGAGCGCGTCATGGAACACATCGTGGCGATCATTGCCGAACGGATGGGTGTCACCGAATCCGTACTTTGCAATTTCCGCCCCGCGGTAGACGAGCACGGGCGGCGTGGCTGCTTTTTTGGCTGCACTCAAGCTCGAGACCTTCCATTGCCGGCACAGAGTCGATCATTGGCTATCGGCGCAGCATACCGGATAATGCCGCCTGCTCAACCACGAACCGGATCAGCATGGCCCAGTACATTTATACGATGAATCGCGTCGCGAAAGTTGTGCCGCCCAAGCGCTACATCATTCGCGATATTTCCCTGTCGTTTTTCCCGGGCGCCAAGATTGGCGTGCTTGGCCTGAACGGGTCGGGCAAGTCGACGCTGATGCGCATCATGGCCGGTCTCGACACGGAGATTGACGGCGAGGCCCGTCCTCAGCCCGGTATCAAGATTGGCTACTTGCCGCAGGAACCGGAGCTCGACGCTGACAAGGACGTGCGTGGAAACGTCGAGGAAGGTGTGGGCGAGATCAAGGATCTGCTGGACCGCTTCAACGCCATCAGCGACCGCTTCGCCGAGCCGATGGAAGACGACGAAATGACCGCCCTGCTCGAGGAACAGGGCAAGCTGCAGGACCAGATCGATGCGGCCGGCGGGTGGGAACTCGAGCGCCGGCTGGAGATCGCCGCCGACGGAAGCACTACGATCCACGCCGGGACCCAGG
>CAWUHY010000275.1:0-3633 GCA_963922215.1 uncultured Gammaproteobacteria bacterium
GCCGACGCGGTGGGGATCAAAAGCGCGAGCGTGCACTACCACTTTCCGACCAAGGAATCTCTCGTGACTGCCGTCATAACAGACTATCGTGAACGCACGCTTGCTGCGATCGGCGACCCGTGGTCCGACGAGCCGGCCGATCGGCTCGCTCACTTCGTTGCGACGTTCCGGGAGGCCGCCGTCTCCGGGCGCTTTTGCCTGGGTACTGCGCTCGGCAGCGGTGTCGACGACCTTCCTCAAAGCTCTGCAGAGGCCGTTCGTCGGTATTTTGCGGAGCTCACCGAATGGCTTGGCATCGTTTACGGGCGCCTCGGCGGCAGCACAAGCGCCGATTCCAACGCGGACAAGGCAAAACGCCTGCTCGCGCTCGTTCAGGGCGCCCTGCTCGTGGCTCGAACCAGCCAGGATCCCTCGGATTTCGAGGCGATTACGTCCCGGATTCCTCGTTAGCAGGTGTTTTAGGGGTTTCGAGCTGCTTCCGGACGGTGGACTCGAGGCGCGTGAGGCCTGCAGACCGCCCGATTTCCAGCGCCTCCTCGTCAGACGCGCCGTCGGCGTGCGCGCGGAGCGCAAGCAGTGCGCCGACCCGGTTGCCACTCCCGCAATGCACGAGAACGGGACCGTCGTAGCGTTTCAGGATGTCATCCAGCGCGGCCGCAGACTCGGAATTGACGTCCGACGCGCCGGAAATCGGCAGCGACACATAGTCCATGCCACTGGCCTCAACGCTTGCAGCCTCGTCGAAGCCGCGCGATTCGTCCATGCCCCGAAGGTCAATCACCGCTTCGAAACCAGCCGCCGCCAGCGTCTCGATCGTCTCGGCGTCCGGCTGGCCGGATGAATGCACGCCGTCACGCACGCTGCCGGACTCAAGCGCATCGACATCGAGCATCAGATCATCGGCGTATACAGCTCCGATAATGCCGAAAATAAGAAACATTAAAAGTATATTTTTCATATATTTAAATCACTCTTTTAATTCGATTTCCGCAGTAAGTACCAAACCGTTTCTGGTAGTCCGCGCCGAGAATCTCGCCCGATCGTACAGGGAGTCGAGTTCGTCAAGCAGCGCATCATCCATGATGCCGAGATCGCGCCACATTGGACCCAGCTTGCCGAGATAGGCCGTCGCATCGGCCTCCATCCATAAGAGGGGCGCCTCAGTGTTCGGTTTCTCCTGCATAAGACCGTCGAGGCGCGTTTCCGCCTGATCGCCGACCGTCACGGCCAGCCGGTCCTCGCTCATCGCAACAAACGTCTCGTCTCCTCGTACGTTCAACTGCCCCTGCGGTACGCGCCTGGCCTTCCCGTCCGGCTTCAGGTCGAGTGCCGCGAGCTCAGGCACGAAGAGATTGCCCATCGAAACGAGCTCGACCGGCTTTTTCATCGCCAGCAGGCCGCCGACTTTGACGCCAGACAGATCCAGCGATCGTGCGGCGCCGAAGTCGGGCATGCCGTCGACGGTCACGACGAAGCCACGGAGATTCCTGAGCGTTGGTGGCGTCGGCTGCTTCTGGAAAAAGTCATCCAGCCGAGTCACGCCCGCGTTCATGCCGCGGAACGCCGGGCATGCAAGCGGCTTCGCAAGCAGGGCTGCGACGCGCTGCTCTGCGAATTCCCGCAGTTTGTCCACATCGATACTGAAACCCATGGCCATCACGGCCCTGGTCGGCGCGCCGAGGCCCGGAACCGGGGCTTCGAGGCCGTCCAGCGCCTGCGCGAAATCCGGCGCGAGATCGATGAATGTGGCGGATGTCAGCCCGCTTGCGTCAGCGCGCGTCGTCCCCGACGTCACTTCCTCAACCGGCGCGAGCATGCGGCGCACGTCGGACGTGCATTCCGCCGGCAGCCAGCCTCTTGCAGTACCCATCGCTGTGGCCATCGCCGGCTTCAGCGCGTCGAAGACCGCGACCGGGCGAAGGTGGGCAATCTGGGCGACGGCGAATTCATGCGTGTTCGCAAGCTCTGCGAGCGTGCCGGCATCTGCGATGTTGTCCGGCGGCAGGACGAGACCGAGACGCCGTTGCAGCGCGTCCGCTGTGCCGTCGTCGACGCCTGCGGTCAACACGAGATAGCCGTCGACGTGTGCCGCGTGGACGGCCAGCGCGTCGAAATTCATGGAGCGAAGCGTGCCCTGCTCGATCGTCGACCGGGTCACTGTAGTTCCAAGCCCGCTTGCAAGTTCGTCGAGGTAGGTTTCAAGCCGCTCGCCGTCGGCGACCTCGACGCGCAGAACCGGCCAGGAACCAACGGCATACACCGCCAATTGCGCATCCGGTGCGATGCCGTTGACGCTTGCGTCCGACTGTGACGAGAACGCCCCAAGCAGTCCAAACACGCGTTCGGCACCTGCCGCGTCAGCCCCGGACTCCGCGTATCCGTTGAGGATCGACGCATTCATCTCCGCGATCAGCGCATCTTGACGCGTAAATCGCTCGCGGAACGCCTCGGGCAGCGGCTCGAGGCGGACTGCAACCAGGGCGCTGTCGGCCGGGATGAATTTGAGGATTCCACTGTCGTCGCGGAAGCGTTCCGCAACATCGCTGTCGCGGTCGCAGCCGGCGACAGCAAGTACAGAGATGAGAATCAAAGTTTTGAATTTCATGATGTTATCCACGGTTGAGCGCGCCGCGAGGGCGCGAATAACATCAGAAAGGCGAGTAAAAGAGTGGCGGTGGTCTTTGCCACCTTGCGAACACCATAACGAATCCTCGCGCCGGAGTCACCTGCTCCGGCTGATGATGCTAGATCTGCAATCGTCGCCCGTTTGCGCCACCCGGCAATTGCCCTACACTCCCGGCGATGGAACGTGAATTCGACATTGTGGTCTGGGGGGCGACCGGGTTTACGGGAGCGCTGGTCGCGGAATATCTCGCGAGTCACTACGGCTGCGGCGGTGAGCTCAAGTGGGCCATTGCCGGGCGCAGCGAGAAAAAGCTGCACGCGGTGCGATCCGAACTCGGTCCGGAAGCCTCCGCCCTGCCGGTACTGACCGCAGACAGCCACGACCGTGCGTCGCTGGACGCGATGGCCGCGCGTACTCGCGTCATCATCTCGACGGTCGGTCCTTATGCGAAGTACGGCAGCGAATTGCTTCGCGCGGCCGTCAATGCGGGCACGGACTACTGCGATCTGTGTGCCGAGGTCCACTGGATTCGCCGAATGATGGACGAACTCGAGGCGCAGGCCGCGGAAAGCGGGTCACGGATTCTGCACTGCTGCGGCTACGATTCGATTCCGAGCGACATGGGCCTGAGATTTCTGCAGAACGAAGCGAAGAGCCGCCTCGGGACTACCTGCGAACGTGTGACGATGGTCGTGAAAGCCGCGCGCGGAGGTGCCAGCGGCGGCACGGCGGCGAGCCTCGTCAATCTTGTGAAGGAAACGCGCGACGACCCGGAAGCGCGGCGCTTCGTCGCGAAACCGTACAGCCTCAATCCGGAAGGACAACGGCGGGGGCCACGCGTGTACGACCAGCGCGGGCCTGCATTCAATGAGCAGCTCGGCGGCTGGACGGCACCGTTCGTCATGGCCGTCAGCAACACGCGTATCGTCCGCCGGAGCCATGCTTTTTTTTTTAATGATTAGGGGTACTATTTGTTCTACACGGAGACCATGGCGACAGGTCGCGGC
>CAWUHY010000276.1:0-3623 GCA_963922215.1 uncultured Gammaproteobacteria bacterium
GTCTGATTGCCGGCATCGTCATGGCCGCGCTGATTGACCGCCCCGGCCGCGTCGTCGACGTAGACAGCAGTTCGGGTTCTCAACTGAAAACCGACAGCGAGCGCATTGCGGCATTGGAGGAGGCGCTTCGTGACGAACGCGCCGCGCGGCAGCTTCTCGAGGACGAACTCTTCCGCCTGATTGAAGCCGTTGACTCAATGCAAGGCAACGACAGAGTGCCGACCACGCCTCGGAATGCTCTGACCATGGCGCCTGAAGTCGAAGCAGAGGCCGAACGCATTCAGCGTCTGGCGCAAACAAACGGAGGCAATCGCGCCCAACGCCGGGAGGCACAGCTTGTCGAGGCCGGCTTTACAGAAGACCGCGTCGCTACAATCCTGCGGCTTGAAGCGGAAACACAAATGGATGCACTGCGCTCCCAGTTCGAAGCCGGTAGGAACGGCACATGGATTGATTGGAGAGACGAGGCGCTGAACAGGGATCGCCGTCTACGGGAAGAACTCGGCGAGCAGATGTACGAGACCTACCTTGAGGCGACGGGACGATTAACCACGGTCCCGATTCGAAGTGTTATGGATCTGTCTCCGGCCCAGAAAGCCGGGCTGCGGCAAGGTGATCAGATTGTTCGTTACAACGGCAATCGAGTCTACAACTCACAACAACTGAGAGCCCACCAGCTCGCCGACAACGTCGGCGATACCGTATTGGTCGACATCCTCCGAGATGGAACACCAATGCAGGTTTCGATGCCCGCAGGTCCTCTCGGCATACAGCCGGGCCACAATCGCGGCCGGTAAGGCGACGTCGCCCGAATTCGGCTGCACTGGATAAAAAACCGGCCGCACCGCAAAATGGCGGTTGCCTGAATCACGGAATACCGGTTTGTCCATACTCCGCTACACGGTCCCGAATGCCGTCACCTCCGCGAGCCTGCTGCTTGGCTTCGCATCCATCGCCACGAGCCAGCTCGGCGACCTCGAGCTCGCGGCCTGGCTGATCGTCTGGTGCGGTTTGCTGGACACGCTTGACGGTGTTGCCGCGCGCGTCCTGCACGCTGAATCGAGTTTCGGCGCGGAATTCGATTCGATGGCAGACCTCGTGAGCTTTGGCGTCGCGCCCTCGATCCTTGCGTTGAACGCCGGCATCCAGATCGCGGGCGTAGAGCCCGGCACCGGCAACTTCCTGCTGCTGGCCGCCGGTTGCGGCATGTTCACACTCGCGGGCGCCATGCGGCTGGCGCGCTTCAACCTGCCGACGACGCACACGCCGCGCGGCTGGTTTATGGGCGTGCCGATCACCGCCTGCGGCGGCGGATTGCTGTCGTCGCTGGTGCTCGTGCTGATCTATTACGAAGAAGTTGCGATTTCGCTGCCGCTGAAGCTGTACCTGCCGATCCTGTTGTTCGTGCTGGCCATCCTGATGGTGTCGCGGCTGTATTTTCCGAAAGCAACCAAGCGTGACAGCGTCGCGCTCAATATCTTTCAGTTCGTGAATATCGCGCTGATCTTCTACTGCGGCATCACGCGGAGCTGGCCGGAATACCTGCTCGGCATCGGGCTCGTGCTCCTGATCGGCGGCATCATCGCCGGTCGCATTCACCGCGCAAGCCTCGAAGCGTCGGTCGAGAACGCCGAAACCTCGTAAGACTCTCGTGCGCGAAAACGCGTTACAGTGAGCGCTTGTCTGCGATCACTGGAACTCTCATGCGCATTGTCCTGACTGCTGTTTTTCTGCTCTTCGCCAACGTCGCGTTCGCGACGGGTAGCTACACGCCAATCAAAGGCTTCGTTGATCTCTTCTGGAACGGGTCGGACGGCAAGCTCCTGATGAAAATCGAGCGCTTTGACGAGCCGCTGCTCTACCAGACCTCGCTCGCGCGTGGCCTTGGTTCCAACGACATCGGGCTGGATCGCGGCCAGCTTGGCGACACGCGGATCGTCGAGTTCGTGCGGCGCGGACCGAAAGTGTTGATGCTCGAACCGAACCTCGACTATCGCGCGCTCGGTGACAACGACGCCGAGCGCAAAGCTGTCGAGCAAAGTTTCGCGTCGTCCGTCATCTGGGGTTTCCACGTTGAGTCGGAAGAGGGCGGTGCGGTGCTGGTGGATGCGACTGACTTTTTCCTGCGCGACGCGCACGGCGTCGGCGTCCGGCTGAATCGCATGGGCGAGGGCAGCTACAGCGTCGATGCCAGCCGGTCCGCGATCTACCTGCCGCGCACGAAAGCATTCCCGGACAACACTGAGATCGAGGCGACAGTCACTTTCAGAGGCGAGCCAACGGGGCGCTATCTGCCGACGGTCACACCCGATCCGCGATCCTTTACGTTGCACCTGCACCATTCCTTTATTCGGCTGCCGGATGACGGCTATGAGCCGTTGCCCTACGATCCGCGCGCCGGCGTCATCCCGCTTGCCTGGGGCAGCGACGGATTTTCCGACTACGCCTCGGAGATTGGCACGCCGCTGAAGGTGAACTACGGCCTGCGCCACCGCCTTGCCAAGCAAGACCCGACGGCCGAGGTCAGCGAAGCTGTCGAGCCGATCGTCTACTACCTCGACCCTGGCGCTCCGGAACCGGTCAAAAGCGCATTGCTGGACGGCGCGCGCTGGTGGGACCAAGCCTTCGAAGCTGCAGGTTACAAGAACGCGTTCCAGGTGAAGATCCTGCCCGAGGACGCCGACCCGATGGACGTCCGCTACAACGTGATCCAGTGGGTGCATCGCTCGACGCGCGGCTGGTCCTATGGCTCATCCGTCGTCGATCCGCGCACCGGCGAAATATTGAAAGGACACGTCTCCTTAGGCTCGCTGCGCGTGCGCCAGGACTACCTGATCGCAGAAGGACTGCTTGCACCCTACGGCAACGACGAAGCGGATGATGCGATGCTCGAGATGTCACTGGCGCGGATTCGTCAGCTCTCCGCGCACGAGATCGGGCACACGATCGGCTTCGAGCACAACTTTGCGGCGAGCACGCAGGACCGCTCGTCGGTCATGGACTATCCCTTCCCGGTCATCGAGTTCGACGCCGACGGAGACCTCGACCTGTCCAACGCCTACGACGACAAGATCGGCGCGTGGGATATTCGGACCGTGCTTTACGCATACCAGGACTTCCCGGACGGCGTCGATGCCGATGCGGCGCGGCTCGACATCCTGAACGAAACGATCGATCTTGGGTTCGCGTACGTCGCGGACCAGGACGCCCGAGCCGTCGGTACGTCCCATCCGGATGGCAACCTGTGGGACAACGGCAGCGATGCGATCGCCGAACTCGAACACCTGATGCGCGTTCGCGAGATTGCGCTCGACAATTTCTCCGACGCAGTGATTCGACGCGGACGGCCGCTGGCGACGATCGAGGAATCGCTCGTGCCGATCTACCTGTTGCACCGCTTCCAGATCCAGGCGGTCGGCAAGCTGATCGGCGGGCAGCGCTTTCAGTACAAGCGCAAGGGCGACGCGCAGTCGCGGCCCGAGGCCGTTCCCGTCGGCCGGCAGCGCATGGCCCTCGACGCGCTGCTCGCCAGCCTGTCGCCGGAACGACTCGAACTCAATACGCAGCTCGTTGCATCAATACCGCCGCGTCCACCGGGACACCCGAAGACGCGCGAGAGTTTC
>CAWUHY010000277.1:0-3601 GCA_963922215.1 uncultured Gammaproteobacteria bacterium
CGCGCGGCCCGACGATAAGCCCGGGACGCATGTGCGTGACGCGACCCGGCATCGCCTCCTCGGCCGCACGCTCGCAGTAAGCCTTGAGCGCGCAGTAGTGCGTGCCGACGTCTTCCGTCGTCGGGTCTTCGAGGGTGCCGCGCGGGCTTTCCTCGGTGCGGTACTTCTCGCCTTCGAACCAGCCGTCGTACTGGCAGATCGTCGAGACGAATAGATAGTGCTCGGCCTGGTCGGCCATCAGCTCGGCTGACGCGCCGACGATCCGCGGCACGTAGCCGGAGGTGTCGATGACGGCGTCAAATGTGCGACCTTTCAGACCCGACAGCCCGTCGCCGACTTCCGGATCACGGTCGCCGACAATCTTCTCGAGATCGGGAAAGAGATCGGTGTTGGTCCGACCGCGATTGAACAGGACCACGTTGTGCCCGCGATCGATCGCATGCTGCACGGTATGCGGGCCAAGGAACCCGGTACCGCCAAGAAACAGGATATTGAGTGGTTCTGTTGCGGCAAACGCGGGCGTGCCTGCAAGAGCCGCGAGTCCGGCTGCGCCCTGCATCAGTTCGCGTCGATTCATCGTCATGATCTCCCCCTTTGTGTTGTTCGCGCACGCATGCGCGCCGAACACTATGACAGATGTCCGCGGGAATTAGTTCATTCAGTCCGCCTGGCAGCTCGGGCAGTAGTACAGCCTGCGACTCGCGAAGTTTGTGCGCCGGATTTCGCTGCCGCATTCGTAGCAGGGCTCGTGCTCTCGCCCGTAGGCGTAGTGGCGGTACTGGCGATAGGTGTAGCCGTCTTTCTTCAGCCGGTTGGCGAGCGTTTTCGTCACGGTGACGCCGCGCTGCGTATAGGCGCGTTTGCAGATTTTTTTCGTTTCACGCGCGAGCCTTTTCACAGCATCGTCCGACAGATCGCCGGGACGCGCGGACGGGGAAACCTTCGCACACCAGAGAATCTCCGAGCGCAGGTAGTTGCCGATGCCCGCGACGAAGCCCTGGTCGAGATAAAAGTTCGCGAGACCGCGGTTGCGGAAGTCTTTGGACCTCAGGCGCTTCGCGATCACGGCCGGCGTCGTCTTGTCGTCCAGCGCGTCGGGCCCGACGTTGCGCAGGAACGGGTGCTGGATGACTTCGGACTCGTGAAAGATGTCGATGTCGGTCGCGCTGTAGAGACGCGCGGCATGCGTGTCGGTCTCGAACAGCACACGCAGCGAACGCTTCGTCTTCGGCTCGGTTGGCAGCTTGTTGACGTACCAGCGCCCGTAGAGCTGGTTGTGGCTGTACATGACCAGCCCATTGTCGAAGCGTGTGAGCATCGCCTTGCCACGCGTATCGATGCGCTCGATCGAACAGCCTTCGAGTTCGTCGCCGTAGTCGGCCAGTGCATGCGGATGGAAGACGACGCGCTGCAGCGGCTTGCCGGCGATCGCTTTCTCGATGCGATCCGCGGCGAGACGAATTTCCGGACCCTCAGGCATTGCGCTTCCGTCCGGCGACTGAATTGCGTTCGCTACGACAACGCTCGGAACAATACTTCACGGAGTCCCAGTCCTTCGCCCACTTGCGCCGCCACGTAAACGGCCGCTCGCAGACGAGACAGCTTTTTTCGGGGAGGTGTTGCTTCTTGACGCCGCGCATCCTCGAAGTGTGGCGGTGATCCGGTGCGATCGCTAGGATGGCGCTGTAACAAGACGTATCGTTGAGTCATGGCAACCATCGCAATCATTGGAGCAGGCCTCGCCGGGCTCACCGTCGCACGGGAGTTCTCAGCCGAGCATTCCGTCACCGTTTTCGAAAAGGCGCGCGGCGTCGGTGGGCGCATGTCCGCGCGCTATGCCGATCCGTATTTCTTCGACCACGGCGCGCAGTTTTTCACAGCACGAAGTCGTCGCTTTAAGGACTGGCTGAAACCGATGCTCGAAGCCGGAACGATCGCACCCTGGCATGCGCGCTTCGCCGAACTGACCGGCTCGACGATCACGAGCCGCCGCCAGTGGGACGATGACTACGCACACTACGTCGGCGTGCCGAATATGAATGCCGTACAAAAATCCCTGGCGGAAGGATTGAACGTCGAGACCGGCAAGCGCGTCACCCACTGCGACCGAACGGACGAAGGCTGGTTGCTGCACTTTGAAGACGAGTCGACGTATGCCGCCGACTGGTTAGTGGTCACAGCGCCTCTGCCCCAGGCCAACGAACTAGTAGGCACACACGCCGACTTGGGCTGGTCGCTGCCGATGAAAGCCTGCTACGCGTTGATGCTCGGGTTTGAAGAGTCCTTCGACATGGACTTCGATGCCGCCCGCGTCCTCGAGGCCGACATCAGCTGGATCTCGCGCAATGTCTCAAAGCCGGGCCGGAACGAGGCGATGACCATCGTCGTCCACGCAACGAACGCCTGGGCCGACAAGAATGTCGACCTCGACATCGAGACGGTTCAAAACCATCTCGCAAGCGAACTCAAACGCACCGCCGGCATCGACGCAAGCTTTGCTGCTTACATCGCAACGCACCGCTGGCGCTACGCGAACATCGACAAACAAGACGCGATGCCCTGCTTCTTCGATGAAGCAACAACACTCGGCATCGCCGGCGACTGGTTCATCCGCGGCCGCGTGGAATCGGCCTTCAAGAGCGCGATGGCGCTCGTCGAGAACATGCACGAGTCGCTGTAAGCGCACCGGGGTCAGCATGGAAATCCTGAAAAACCTGATCGACAGCGGCCGCATTATCGACATCGCGATCGCAGTCATGGCGTTGGAACTCCTGGTCCTCATCGCACTGGATCGCATGGGCAGGCTCAAGGTCAACATCAGCGGTCTGATCGTCAACCTCGGTGCCGGCGGGAGCCTCGCGATGGCCGTTCGAGCGAGCCTGACGGAGTCGTCGTATCTCGTCATTGCAGGATGGCTGGTGAGCGCGCTGGTGTTTCATGCGCTGGATGTGAGCGGCCGAGTAAAGCTTCGGAACACTGATTAAAGCGACTCCTGAGAGTGAGACCGAGGTCGCAGACAACATAACGCATTGCTTCTATCGTTCGTCGTTGGCCGGATGCCTGGACGGACACCATGCTTCTGAAGCAAATGCTCGCATCGCCCACAACATCATCGGAACTGCTGGTCTTCGACCCGTTCCAGTCGTTTGCGCGCGAGTCACTAGTCCGGGAAGTCATCGGCCTCGCGAATGCTGATGTCGAAGGCCCGCGCAACATCCTGTTTGGCGTCAACCCGGGCGCTGTTAACGGCTCGAAGATCGTCGGCATTCCGGACAACGCGATCGGTGATCTGAAACGCGCCCACCGACTCATCTCAAATCTCGTCGAACCACTGCTCGACCTCGCGTTTATCTTCGACCGGATCGACGGCAAGCTCGTCGGCGCGCTGGAAATCGACGGCTGCGAGTTCGGCCCCTACTTCCTCGCGCAGGACCTGTCTGAAGAACTGCGCCGCGGCGCCTGCTGGCAACGCGATGGCCGCGAACTGCTCGAGGTTGATCGGCGCACGCTTGTAAGAGGCCACACACCGATCAGCGATGAGGCCGAACCGGTGGCGACACCGGACGACGTCCAGGTGTCCGTCGGCTTCAACGACGATCCC
>CAWUHY010000278.1:0-3591 GCA_963922215.1 uncultured Gammaproteobacteria bacterium
ATCACACGACTCGAACAAGAGCTCAAAAAAGCGCGGCGACGCAACGACGAACTCGCGGAACAGCTCGCGCATCGCAGCGAAGTCATCCAGAGTTTGCTCGAAGAAATTGCCGCGTTCCGCGAGGACGGCACGAGCACTGACGACGCCGGAACCCCGGACGACGAGCTCGAAGTCGTCCTCGAGCAGGACAAGGTCAGTCGCTGCCTGACGGGCATCGTTGACGGCCAGGAGGTCCGCTTCCCGTTGTTCAAGCCGCGCCTGACCATCGGGCGCACGCAGTCAAATGACCTGCAGCTGTCACCGAACTACATCAGCCGACGACACGCTGTGATCGTGACGGATGGTGGCTCCACGCGCATCATCGACTGGGGGAGTCGCAACGGCATCAAGGTCAATGAGCAGCCGGTTACGGAGCATTTCCTGAAGCACGGCGATGTCGTGACTGTCGGCACTTTCGACTTTGTCTACGAGGAAAAAGCGCGCAGCTGATTTTTTTGCGAATGTGACAAATTTCACGGACGAATGTCCCTCGATTCCGTATGGTTTTCCGGCAACTATCGAAGGGACACGATCAATGTTGGAAGGAACCGCCGAGAAGGACGTCTCGGAAAAACACGGCGAAAATAGCGCAGCCCCGCTCCGGAAAATCTGGCTGCCCAAGCTGGTTTACGACCTGCTCCCCTACTTCTACGTCGGTGCCGGGCTGCTTGCACTGCTGGCAACCGTCTACATCAACCACTGGGTCTGGGTCGTTCCACACTATGTGCTGTTCTCCGCCGCGTGCATTCATTTAGGCTTCATGGTTTTCCGGCGACGCGTCTCTGGTCGCAACAAGGATTGACGCGCGCCCGCTGATCCTTAAGCTCTGCGGTTTCCCCACCGGACGCCGCACCTGATGCCCAAAACGCGACTCGTAAACGAGATCCTGTTCCTGTCGATCATGCTGGCGGTCGGAACCCTGTTACTTCCGATCGCTATCTACGCAACCGGGACGCTGGTTTTTGGTGCTTTCGAGGGCGGCTACTGGCAATTCTTCGGCGGTTTGATGAGGCGCATGGTAGGCGGCAACTTCTGGAGCTGGTTCCTCGTTCTGTCACCCTACCTCACGATTCAGGCGATAAGACTCACATTTTTCGCGGCGCGACGCGTCGCGGCACCGGCGACGGATGAATCCTAAAACGTGACGTCGCTCACAGTTAGAAGCGTGCAGGCGCGGTATCAAGGACTCGCAAGCTTGCGATAGTGTTGTAAACACTGCGGACGCCCTGATAACAGTTGTCCGAACGGCCCTGGATAGAACGCGAATGCTGTCTTTTTTGAAAAATCTGTTTTCCCGTAATTCGGATGCGAATGACTCCGAACCGATGGATATTCTGCGGAAAACCGGATCTTTCCAGGCCGGCAAGACCGCCCAGCGTCCGCCGCTGAAACCGGCAGTAAAACCCAGCGCGCGCACCGACGATCAGACGGAGTTCAACCTCGACGAAGCAACGGAAATCGTCGACGGCGGTCCGGGCAAAAACGTCCTCCGCCGCAAGCGCTTCGTGCGCGAAGATACCGGCACGCACGAAACGCTGTCGATCCTCGACGACTCGCTGATCGAGTCCGACGATGAGGGCGGCATCGACCCGTACAACACGGGCCAGTTCGACCGCTCCAAATCCTGGGACAAGCACTTCAACAAGTAGCTCTGACGCGATTACACCGCCCGCTTAGCCGTGCTACGCTTCTGCGCCTCCTAAAAAGCCAGCATAGCCGTGCTCGGAATTCGCGCCTCGAGGATTTAGCATCATGAGCCTGTCCATTAACCTCGATCTGACCGAGGACGATCTCAAACATTTCCGCCTGATCATGCAGCATGCGAGCAGCGCGGCTGCGCACATATCACCGGAAGACATCGTCGCCGGCGCGGAGCAACTGATTCACGAGATCGACGAGGCGGATACGCCGCCGTTCGTGAAGGAACGACTCGTAATTCTGCGGCTAATGATCGCGATGCTGAGTGACATTGAATGGCGTCTGCCCGAGGAGGATCGGGAGCGCGTCTTCAAGGCGCTGTCCTACTTTGCAGAACCGGAAGACCTTGTCCCGGACAACATTCCAGTGATCGGCTATCTCGATGACGCGATCATGATCGAGGTCGTCGCACGCGATCTCAACAGCGAGATTCAGACCTACTCGGACTTCTGCGAGTTTCGCGAAAAAGCGCGCAGCGCAGACCCGAACGCCGCGATTGACCGGGAGGCCTGGCTCAAGGCGCGGCGCGAAGAACTCCAGTCAGCGAAGCGCCGCTCGGTCGCGAAAACCCTGAACCCAAAGAAGCTGTTTTCTCGCAGCTGACGGACGCTTTACGGCCAGTAGTACAGGCCCGTCAGAACCAGGCAAAAAACCAGAACGCCCTGCGCGACGTAACGCAGCCGGTGATTTTTTACGAGGGCGTAGAAACTCGCGGCGGAAACGGCGGTCATAAGCGTGAAGATGGCGAGGCTTTCTGTCAGAGAGCCAAATTCCCCGGCCAGCCGGGGGTAGTCGTCACCAAGGACAAGGAAGACGATAAGCACCATGGCGAGACTGATCGCAATCGCAAGGCAACTCCCGAGGACTAATCCGTTGACGGCTGTAAGTGGTCGCATAATTTCCGGTTTGGTCTAGTTAAATAAGTCATTGAAAATGCGTGTCAGGCCCTTGATCGACGCCGGACTCGCATCTAGCCTTGAGACTGATCGGGCAGACCGATTCTACGAAATGGAGAGATTCTTGATAACTTCAATTGTGCAACGATTTGTTCGCATCCTGCCGGGCCTTACTGCCCTGCTTGCGGTCCCCGCACTGGCGACCGCGTCCTCAACGACGACAGACGCGGAGCTCTTTCCCGAGGACCGACACGAAGAAATCGCTTCGCTGGTCACACAGTTCATCCAGAAATCTCACTACCTGCACGTATCGGTCAATGACGAACTGTCGAGCAAGGTTCTCGACCGCTATCTCGAATCGCTCGACGGCAACAAGATGTACCTCACCAGTGAGGACGTCGCCTTTTTTGAAGCCTACAGAACCCGTCTCGATAACCTTGTGAAAGGCGAGCCGCTCGACCCCGTGTTCGACATGTTCAAGATTTACCAGACGCGCGTACGCGATCGCCTCGACTACGCGTTGACCCTGCTGGACGAAGAGCCGGATTACACGATCGACGAGGACTATCTCTTCGATCGTTCCGAAGCCCCATGGGCGAAAGACGAGCAGGAGCTGAACGAGATCTGGCGCAAGCGCGTGAAAAGCGATGCGCTTCGACTGGCCCTCGCGGACAAGGAATGGGACGGCGAAGACGGCATTCGCGAATTGCTGGAAAAACGCTACAAGCGCTTCGCGAAACGGATCGAGCAGGTGCATTCCGATGATGTCTTCGAGACTTTCATGCAGGCATTTGCACACACACTCGATCCGCACAGCAGCTACCTGTCGCCGCGCAACTCCGAGGAATACAGGATTCAGATGAGCCTGTCCTACTTCGGCATCGGTGCGTCGCTGCAGTCGCAGGACGATTTTGTCGAAATCATCAATATCATCCCGGGTGGGCCGGCCGCGATTGAC
>CAWUHY010000279.1:0-3590 GCA_963922215.1 uncultured Gammaproteobacteria bacterium
ACTGATCGCACGTCCGCTGCTCGACGTGCCGCGCGATGAACTCAAGACCTACGCCAATGCCCACGGCGTTGAGTGGGTCGACGACCCGACGAACAGCGACGCCGCATTCGACCGAAACTATCTGAGACGCACGGTGCTCCCCGTACTGGAAGCCAGTTTCGACAATGCCGGCCAGCGTTTGTCCCGCACAGCCGCTTTGCAAAGAGAAGCAGACATGCTGCTGACCGAGCTCGCAGAGCTTGATCTCGCTGCGGCCGGAGGCAATCCGTCACGGCTCGCGTTGTCGGCGCTTGTGGCCCTGTCCGGGGAAAGACAGCGCAACCTGCTCCGCGAGTGCCTGCGGCGCTGCGGTCTCGGCGAGCCCGGCTACGCGCGGATGCATGCGATCGTCACGGAGCTCGTCCCGGCGCGGGAAGACGCAACGCCGCGCGTGAGCTGGCCGGACGGCGATGCCCGGCGTTATCGGGGCGAGCTGTTTCTGATGGAGCCGCTGTCCGAACTGTCTGAGCCTCCTGCGCTAAACGGACCGGACGAGTCCATCACGCTGGCCAACAACGGCAGCTTGCGTTTGAAGCCGTCGGACAGCGCGGGCCTCGATAAAGAAAGGCTCAACTTTCCGCTCCGCGTTGCGTATCGCAACGGCGGCGAACGCTTAAAGCCCGCAGGCGATGCGCACGAACGCAGCCTGAAGACGCTGTTACAGGAGGCAGGCGTGCTCCCGTGGCTGCGCGACCGGATTCCGCTGATCTGGTCGGACGAGCACCTGGTCGCTGTCGGCAATCTGTGGATTGCCGACGCGTTTGCCGTTCCGAACGGCCTCGCCGTGGACTGGCAGGGCCGCCCGGCGCTATTCTGAAACCGCGTCAAATCGTTCCCTTGACCTGTCTGTTCTGCTACGCTCTAACACCGTCTTAATCCAACGACGGTGCGGCATTCAAAAGGGTTGGGCAAAGCACGTAGATGTGCTGCCAACCCTTTCTTGTTTCCCGGCGTTGAACAGCACGGGCATTTCATGACCTCATACGTATTCATAACCGGCGGCGTTGTGTCGTCTCTCGGCAAGGGCATTACATCGGCGTGCCTCGGTGCCATCCTCGAAGCGCGCGGATTGACGATCAGCATGATCAAGCTCGATCCGTACATTAACGTCGACCCCGGTACGATGAGCCCGTTCCAGCACGGCGAGGTGTTCGTTACGAACGACGGGACGGAAACGGATCTCGACCTCGGCCACTACGAACGCTTTGTCCGCACGACCACCGGCCGCAACAGCAACTTCACGACCGGGCGCATCTACGAGAGCGTGATCGCGAAGGAACGGCGCGGCGACTACCTCGGCGCGACCGTGCAGGTCATTCCGCACATCACGGACGAGATCAAACAGAGCGTCGAGCGCGGCGCCGGCGATGCGGACATCTGCCTCGTCGAGATCGGCGGTACCGTGGGCGACATCGAATCCCTGCCGTTTCTTGAGGCGATCCGCCAGATGGGTGTGGAGAAGGGACGCGAGCGCGTTGTGTTCGTACACCTGACGCTCGTGCCATACATTGCGACTTCATCAGAGATCAAAACGAAGCCGACCCAGCACAGCGTCAAGGAACTGCGCTCGATCGGTATTCAGCCGGACATCCTCGTCTGTCGGTCCGAGGAGCCGCTGCCGGAGGAGCAGCGGGCCAAAATTGCGCTGTTTACGAACGTGCAGCCGCGCGCCGTCATCTCGGCGTACGACGCGGACGACCTCTACAAGATTCCCGCGATGATGCACGCGCAGGGTCTGGACGACATCGTTGCCGACCAGCTGAAGCTGGACCTGCCGCCCGCCGACCTCGCGGAGTGGCAGGCGATCGTCGACGCGAAGAAGAATCCAACCGGCGAAGTCAACGTCGCGATGGTTGGCAAGTACGTCGATCTGCGGGATGCCTACATCTCGCTGTCCGAGGCCTTGCTCCACGGCGGCATTCACACGTCGACGCGTGTCAACATTCATTACCTCGAGGCGCAGGACATCGAGGAGAAGGGCGTCGACGTTCTGCAAGGCATGGACGGGATTGTCGTACCGGGCGGCTTTGGCGATCGCGGGATCGAGGGCAAGATCGACACGGTGCGCTACGCGCGCGAGAACGGCATTCCCTACCTCGGCATCTGTCTGGGCATGCAGGTTGCGGTCATCGAGGCCGCGCGCAATCTCGCCGGCTGCGACGGCGCGATCAGCACTGAGTTCGACAGAATCACGCCGCACCCGGTCGTCGGCCTGATCACGGAGTGGCGCACGGACGAGGGCAGCCTCGAACAGCGCGATGAAGCGTCGAACCTCGGTGGCACGATGCGCCTCGGCGCCCAGGAAATCCTGCTGAAGGAAGGCTCGCTCGCTGCCGAAACATACGGCAGCCTGAGCATCCGCGAGCGCCACCGTCATCGCTACGAGGTCAATAATCACTATCGGGACAGGCTCGAGCAGGCCGGCGTGCGTTTCTCCGGGCTGTCTGTCGACGATCTCGTCGAGATCGTGGAGCTGCCGGACCATCCGTGGTTCGTCGCAAGCCAGTTCCACCCGGAATTCACGTCAAACCCGAGGGACGGCCATCCGCTGTTCAAGGGATTCATCACGGCAGCGCGTCAGTACCACGAGGGCGAATTGCCGGAGGCTAAAGAAGCATGAAGCTGTGTGACTTTCAGGCTGGCAATGACCAGCCGTTTTTCCTGATTGCCGGCAACTGCGTCGTCGAGTCCGAATCGACGACGATCGAGACCGCTGGTCGCCTCAAGGAGATTTGCGGCTCGCTCGGCATTCCGCTGATCTATAAGTCGTCTTTCGATAAGGCGAATCGCAGTTCGGCAGGCAGCTTTCGCGGACCGGGAATGGAGCAGGGCCTGACGATACTGTCGGAGGTCAAGTCGCAGCTCGGGCTACCGATCCTGACTGACGTCCATGAAGACACACCGATCGACGAGGTCGCCGACGTCGTCGATGTCATGCAAACGCCGGCCTTCCTGTGCCGCCAGACGAACTTCATCCTGCGCGTCGCCAAGCCGGGAATTCCCGTCAACATCAAGAAGGGCCAGTTCCTGTCGCCGTGGGAAATGAAAAACGTTGTCGATAAGGCGAAGTCCACGGGCAACGAAAACATCATGGTCTGCGAGCGCGGCTTCTCCTTCGGCTACAACAACCTGGTTTCCGACATGCGGAGCCTCGCCGTCATGCGCGAGACGGGCTGCCCGGTCGTGTTTGACGCGACGCACTCGGTGCAGTTGCCAGGCGGCAAGGGCACGGCGTCGGGCGGGCAGCGTGAGTTCATTCCCGTCCTCGCGCGGGCGGCAACCGCTGTCGGTGTTGCAGGCCTGTTCATGGAAACCCATCCGCGCCCGGCAGAGGCCTTAAGCGACGGACCGAACGCGATGCCGCTGGACCACATGGAAGAGCTGCTCACGACGCTGAAAGTGCTCGACACGGCGGTCAAGAAGCAGACCTATCTCGAACACACACTCGGCCTCGACGCCGGCTGAACTGAAAGACACACCAGGACGAACAATGATTGAATTGAAAGCAGTACGCGGGCGCGAGATTCTGGATTCACGTGGCAACACGACGG
>CAWUHY010000280.1:0-3555 GCA_963922215.1 uncultured Gammaproteobacteria bacterium
GGTTCTTGCGCACCCGGCCGGCCGGAAAGACCTGGCCGCTCATCGCGATGTAGACGCCCGGGTCCAGCGTCTGGACGGCGGCCACAGCCATGCCGATATTGAACACCGCGTCTGTCGTGCGGAAGCGCGCCGGCGTCAGCGCGCCCGTCATCACGATCGTTTTGCCGGAGAGGCCCTCGAGAAACTGCGCGGTGTCCGCCATCGTATCCGTTCCGTGCGTAATCACGATGTGCTTTGCATCGTCCTGCTCAACGCGTGCGCGCAGTCGTGCGCGATCCTCGTCTGTAATCTCGAGGCTGTCTTTTTTCATGACGGGCACGACGTCGAAGTCGAACTGGACGAGACCTTCGGCGAGTATGTGCTCGATCTGCGACTCGCCGACCTCAAACTGGCTCAACGCATCGAAGTAGATCTTGTCGATCGTACCGCCGGTCGTGAAAAAACGAATGAACATGCGTCGGACTGTATGCGCTTGCGCGTCCGACTGCCAGTGCGCTATCGCGCCCTGAGCTCGACCTCGAATCGCGCGCCACCAAGTTCCGAGCGACTGACACGCATTTCGCCGTCATAGGACTCCGCAATATCTTTCACGATTGACAGCCCGATGCCGTGACCGGGAGTTGCCTCGTCGAAGCGTTTGCCGCGGATCGCGAGTGACTCGAGGTCCTTGTCGTCAATACCCGGACCGTCGTCCTCGACGACGAGGAACAAACGCTCGTCTCCGTGGCGACGGACGGTGAGACTGACCTTCTGATTGCCCCACTTGCACGCGTTGTCGAGCAGATTGCCGGCCAGTTCCAGAAAGTCGCCGGGCTCGCCGCGGAACGACAAGCCGTCTTCGATCTCGACATCAAACTGCAAGTCCTTCTCGCGGTGAACTTTCTTTAGCCCGCTGACCAGCCGTTCGATCTCGGGCGCAACCTCTAGGCTGCTGCGCGTCAGTGTTTCGCTGGCTGCAGGCTTGCGTAGCTGGTAGCGCACGATCTCGTCCATGCGATCGATCTGCTCATTGAAGCGCGTCTCGTCTCTGTCACCAAGCTCGGTATCTGCAAACATCGAACGCATTGCCGCGAGCGGCGTCTTCAGGCTGTGAGCGAGATTGTCCAACGTCTTTCGATAACGATCGGAGCGCGCCCGCTCCGACTCGATGAGCAGATTCATATTGCGAGCGACGCCCTTGAGCTCGGTCGGCTGATCGGTCGACAGCGCGCTGCGGTTGCCACCCTCGACCTCGCCGATTTCCCGCTCGATCCGGCGCAGCGGCCGCATCGTTCGCCGCAGAAGGAACGCAAGCGCGAACAGCATGATGAAAGCGAGTGCCGCAAACCACGTGAAGAGCTGTCTCCGGAACTCCGCGTTCTGTGCCTCGTAGCTTTCAAGACTTTCGAGCACCTCGAACACGTAGCGCTCCAGGCGGCCGTTGCTGAACTCCCATTCCACGGCGAGCGTCAGCGTCAGCACCGGCGTTCCGTCCTGCAGTGTCTTCTGCGCGAAGACCTGCCTGCCCGCAGGCGGTGTCGGGCCCTGCGGCAGTTCGAGACCGAGCGACGACTGCGACTGCCAGATCACGCCTTCTGTCTCGGAGCGCAGCAGCGCGTAGAGCCCGGAGCCGATCGCCGAGAAGCGCGGTTCGGGAAGAATCATGGGCATGCTCAGGCCGTCCTCATCGTCCGGCTCTGCCGCCGCGAGGAGTTGCATGAGATGTCCGTCGAGAATGTTCTCCGCCGCTTCTTCGCCGGCGGAACGGAAGGCGTAGTCCAGGACGGCGATGGTCAGTCCGAAAAAGACAATCAACAGGAGGCTGACGGAAACGAGCAGCCGCGCGCTGAGTGACTGGATCCTGATGACCTAGCCTGCCTCTGCCCGCTCGAGTGCGAAGCGGTAGCCACGGCCGCGCAGCGTCTCGATCGGTTTCAGGGAGTTGTCCGGATCGAGTTTCTTGCGCAGGCGGCCGATGAAGACCTCAATGACGTTACTGTCGCGCTCGAAATCCTGGTCGTACAGACGGTCGGTAAGCTCCGTCTTCGAAATGACTTCGCCGGCGCGCAGCATCAGGTACTCGATAATCTTGTACTCGAAGCTCGTCAGGTCGATCGACTTGCCGTTGACCGACACGTCCTGGCGGGACATGTCGAGACGAACCGGACCCGCAGTCAGGATCGACGACGCCCAGCCACCGGAACGACGCAACAACGCGCTGACACGCGCCTCGATTTCCTCGAAATGAAACGGCTTGACGACGTAATCGTCGGCGCCGGCGCTCAGGCCGTCGACCTTGTCCTGCCAGCGGTCTCGAGCGGTCAGGATCAGCACCGGGTAGCTCTTACCTTTTTCGCGGATCTCGCGAATGATGTCGAGCCCGGACACTTCGGGCAGACCGAGGTCGATGATGGCGAGATCGACCGGATATTCGAGAGCGAAATACAGCCCTTCCCGGCCGTCGGCGGCCTGTTCTGTCGAGTAGCCCGAGTTGTTCAGTTGTTTGACCAGCGACTCGCGAAGAATCGCGTCGTCTTCAATAACCAGCACACGCATGATCGTCCCCGTTTAGCGTCGGCGGCCCGGAATCTTTGCGTGCCGGACCTTGCCGTCTTTTGTCATGTACCGAATATGGTGAACCTCCCGACCGCCCTGCACCTTCGTTTCGGCGCTGACGATACGCTCGACGTTCGGCCGTCGACGGACCGAGTCCACCGCCTGCGACAAGGACATGCCGCGATCCTGGCTGATTGACAGCTCCGTGACCGTGTTGTCGGCCAATCCCTGACCCAGACTCTGGAGGCCAGCCTCGAGTTCCGAGGCGCCGGCCTGACCGAAGGCCAGGAGAATCAGCAATTGAAGGATTCGTTTATTCACATCCGGTTCCCGGGTGTTGCAGTGGCTGCGTTGCCAAGTGTCATACGACACCTTAAGGAATGCAACGCAGCCAGCCTGCTATTGCCACCCACTGTGAGATACGTCTCAGTCCGCGGGCCGCACGTCGACACGAACGCGGAGCTTGTCGCCCGGGTCGTAGGGCATGCGCGTCGCGTAACGCTGTCCCTGGTAGCGGTAAACGACCCGGTAGCCGTCAATGCGCTCTTCTTCGCGCTCGACGATCGTCGTCTCGCAGCGTTGCACCGGCTCTTCGTAGCGGACGGTCTCACGCGGCGCGCGTTTCGACGAGTTGTTGCCAACCGCGGCGCCGATCAGCGCTCCTGCGACGGTTGCTGCGTCGTTGCCGCGTCCGCTGCCAAACTGGTGGCCGACGACGCCGCCGATCACGGCACCCACAAGCGTTCCTGCGGGGTTACCGGGTGATCCGCGGTGCTCGACACGCGTGCGAGTCTCTTCCCAGCATTCGCGCTGCGGTGTCTTCACCGTGACATAGCGAACGATCGGCTCCGCGGAAATGACTTTCGCGTAGTCAAACTTCGCCTTTTGCGCCCCGCGGCCGTAGTCCGCGAAAGCAGTCGATGACGCCGCAAACAGAAGGCTTGCAGCCGTCAGAGAAGCAGTCAGTGTCTTGGCTTTCATCATCTTGTCCTTCGTATCAGTGGTGGCGCGGGCCCAGTG
>CAWUHY010000281.1:0-3505 GCA_963922215.1 uncultured Gammaproteobacteria bacterium
GTCAAGCCGTCGAGCTTTGTCGGTCTGATGTCGCTGTACGAAAGCAACTTCGCGAGACTCTTCCGGCTCGTGCCTGATCTCGACAAGATGGACGGTTGCTACAAGTCCCGCGTTGCCGGCGATTGTGATCTGTATCTCGAAGTCCTGGAGCGTTGTCGCTACACGCTGACGCTCGCGCTGACTTACCGCTTTCCGAGCGACGAGGGACTGCTGGCCGACCCCGACGTCCGTGTACGCGTCTACCTCGACGGACAGCAGGCGGAAGCGATGAGTGTCGGCGGCGAAGACCATCGGCATGCAGCCTTGCGTCGAATCGCCCGCGCGCATCGGGAAGAGCTCAATGTGCGGTGGCGCCGGAACATGATCCTGAACAAGTGGCTGGACTACCTGTCCGAACAGGGCCACCTCATCCTCGAATCTCAGCGCTGAAGCCCGAAACTGTCGACTCAGTCAGCGTTTGAAACATAAGCTGCTGCGAAAATTCGCATCTGGTCCGCAGAGCGCGGGCCGAAAGTGGATTATGTAAAGCGAGAACCGCGTGAGCAGCAGAGCCCCGATTTTTGGACAGGCCAAGGAACCGGTGGCCGGCGACGACAAGTTGCTGGACCTCTACTGGAATCGCGCCGAGCTCAAGAAGGCCTACGCCGAAGCGCAGAACGAGCAGCACGCGCTGCGAAAATCCATCACAGAACACAAGGGTTCAATCGCCCGCCTGAGACAGCAGCGCGAACACCTCGAGGGCCTTCTGCTTGATCCTGACTGGGTCCACTCCGTCGCTGTGCATTACCAGCTGCGCGCGCTGAACAAGCGCTGTGCCAGGCGGCTCGCGAGATTCGCGGAGCAGCTGAAACAACAGCGCGAGAAACGCGAACACCAGCGGCTGCTTGAAAATTGGAACAACAAGCGTGAAGGGCGGCAGAACGATGTCATGGCCGGCCTCCACAAGCTGGACGAACAGCGCAAGAACTACGAAAAACGGTCGGAGGCAGAAACTGCGCGCATCGATTCGTTGAATCTTTTCGTCCGGCTGTTCAAGCGCAAGGCGTTGATGAAGGAACTGAATGCGCTCAACGATGCGATCAGTCGCATCGACCAGAAGCGCGAAGAGCTCTCACAGAAGCTCGAAGAACTAAAGCAGGGCGAACCGCCCGGGCAGCGTGGGCTCGACATTGCGGCCAAACGCTCGATCAACTTCATGATTCTCGCGTTCGCGCACCAGCTCTATATCCAGTTTGGCGACGATAATCTCGCGTCACTGGTCAAGGAGTCGGGCGACAAAAGCGTCGGCGCCATCCAGTACGGTGAAAAAAGCGACTGCGACCGTATCCTCGGCCAGGTGAAATCGCGATGGAAAGCCTTCGACAAGGTGTCTGACTACGCGGACGTACTGCAACAGCGAGCGCGCATGCTCGCAGAGCGGGCTCTGTTTATGCAGGACGACGATGCCGTTCCCGTCGCCGGGAGCGTCGCGACATTGATCGCGTTCAACGAGGGCGGTGCGGTCAGCGAACGGAACGCGAATCTTCTGGGAGAGAACTTCTGGGGAGTGAGCGACGTCCTGTCGCGCTAGCCGATAAGGCTGTTCTAGATGTCTGTGCGGAACATGCGTCCGCGAACAACCCTGATGCTGTCAACAGCGATGCCGGGAAGGGCGGTCCTGACCCGTGCTTCCGACTCTTCCTGCTTCAGACGTTCCTGCTGACGTTCTTCAGCGAGCCGCGCCGCGGCATTGTCCTTGGACGCCGTGTCGAGCTTCAGGTCGGTTTCGGGAATCTTGCGCGGTACAGAGGTATCGACGCTTTTCGTGAGTGCGATTGACTGAATGCTTGCGACGTCGTCGCGCAGCAGAAGATCGTCGTCTGCGTCTTTCGTCTTCGTTTCGTAGTCGACCGTGGTCGCCTTCAGAGGCGCGTCGTCGGTGAGTCCGCAGTCCGGCAGACCGTTGGAGGCGCTGGCGCCGGAGCTTAAGGAAATCAGCAGGGAGAACGCGAGGGCGTGCCCGACGATTCGTCGTTCGGTCGATCGTTCCGTTCGCCCTTCAGTCATGAGTGACCTCCGCGTGGTGTTCTACCCGAGTATAACACCGGCGAGTTTCCCTGCAAGCGGGAAAAAAATCGCCTCCGAATCAGGGGATTGCGCATCCTGGCGGGTGGATTGCCATCCACCAGGATGGGGCCTGAACCTTAAGGTGCGTCGAGTTTTGCCGTCTGTTCCGGTGCCCCGGCGACGAGTCGAATTTCCGCGAGGTCTGTCGCGATATTCGCTGCTTCCTCCAGGAGGATGTCCGGAAGGTCCTCGTCATTCATGGCTTCTAAGGATTCGAGGAGTGCGAGCCCAAGCGCCTGCCGGCGTTCGTTTTCGCGGGCCAGCGCCTCGGCATTCTGCTGTTCCCGTTCCGCGATACGGCGGTCGATATTCAGAGATATCGTTTTTCTGGCGCGCGCCTCTTCGACTGCCTCGATGCCTTTCAGCAGGTACCGGAAATTCGGATCGGTCTTCGCTCGCTCCGTAAAGTTCGCGGTCAGCGATTCGATCGCGGGATCCAACGGCTTGCCGGGGCGGAAACGGGTGGTTGCGATTGTGTCGGGAGGCAGGGCGCTGTCGCGTACGCTCTCGCCGACTGCGGTCGCATCGATCGAAGACGGCAGCTCAATGTCCGGTGCGACGCCGAGATTCTGCGTCGTCTCGCCCGTAACGCGATAGTACTTGCCGATCGTCAGCGTGAGCTGCCCGTGCCCCTTGTCGTCTTCGGGATTGATGTACTGGTCCAGGGAGTAAAGATTCTGCACCGTGCCCTTGCCGAAAGTTTGCTGGCCGACAACAACGCCACGCTCGTAGTCCTGAATAGCTGCCGCGAAAATCTCGGACGCAGATGCGCTGAAGCGATTCACGAGCACGGTCAACGGTCCGTTGTAGGCGACGCGGGAGACCGGGTCCGGGTCATCCAGTCGGCTGATGCGGCCGTTCGATGCGCGCAGTTGGACGACGGGTCCGTTCTTGATGAACAGGCCTGACAGCGCCGTTGCCTCGGTCAGGTGGCCGCCGCCGTTGTTGCGAAGGTCGATGACCAGACCGTCGATGCCTTCTTTTTCAAGATCTTCGATCAGTCGTTTGACGTCACGCGTCGTGCTGGTGAAATCCTTATCGCCCTGGCTAAGTGCCCGGTAGTCGCGGTAAAAGCTCGGAATCTCGATGACGCCGATGCGCCACTCACGCCCGTCGCGCGGGATCGTCACGATTTCACTTTTCGCCGCGCGTTCCTCCAGCTTGACCTGTCCGCGCGTCAGAGCAATTTCTTTTTCACCGCTGCCCGGCAAAGCATTTGCCGGAAAAATCTGCAGGCGGACGACACTGTCCGCGGGACCGCGGATCAGGTCCACAACATCGTCGAGACGCCAGCCGACCACATCGACCATTTCACCGTCTGCGCCTTGCGCTACGCCGGTGATGCGGTCCTTCGGCTTCAGTTCGCCGTCGATCGCGGCCGGTCCACCCGGGATGATAT
>CAWUHY010000282.1:0-3501 GCA_963922215.1 uncultured Gammaproteobacteria bacterium
AAACAGGTCGCCAGCCTTGCGGCGCGCTCGGACGACATGACGGAGAGGGACGTCGTGATCCTGATGGACACCGACCCCGACATCGAAAGCGTCCTGCGCAAGATGTTCCGCCCCCGCGATTTCCAGATCCTGCTGATCGGCAAGGACGGTACGATTTCCGTGCAGCCAATCGGGCAGGGCCCGGAAACCATCAGCGTTGTTGATCGCATCAAGCTCGTGAAGCCGGACGAGGGCACGCTCTTCAAGGGCGAGGACGGACTGCTGCGTCACGTCGACGGCGAGGAAGCCGTCGCAGACGCGTCCGTCGGACTGCAGTCCGGAATGCTCGAATCCAGCAACGTCAACGTTGCAAAAACCCTTGTGAACATGATCGAGCTCGCACGGCAGTACGAGATGCAGGTCAACGTCATCAAGTCGGCGGAGGAAAACGCCGACTCCGCAGCACAAATGATGCGTCTCGGCTGATAGCCGCGGCGATTGGAGAGAAAAATGACTCAGGCTTTATGGATCGCGAAGACCGGACTGGATGCGCAACAGACGCGCATGGCAGTGGTGTCGAACAACCTCGCGAACGTCAACACAAACGGTTTCAAGCAGGGCCGGGCGATGTTCGAGGACCTCCTGTACCAGAACGTCCGCCAGCCAGGCGCGAACAGCACGCAGGACTCGACCCTGCCGTCCGGCGTGACGCTCGGCACCGGCGTGCGGGTGGTCTCGACAGAGAAGATGTTCAGCCAGGGTGCTGTGATCAGCACCGATCGCGACCTCGACCTGATGATCAACGGTCGCGGCTTCTTCGAGATCCAGATGCCGGACGGAACCTCCGCTTACACGCGTGACGGCAGCTTCCAGCGTAACGAGCAGGGCCAGATGGTGACGTCGAGCGGATACCAGCTCACCGACGGCATCACGATTCCCGACGATGCTTTGAGCATCACGATCGGCAAGGACGGAACGGTTTCCGTGCTGCAGCCGGGACAGGCGACACCGTCGCAGGTTGGTTCGATTCAGCTGACGACGTTCCCGAACCCGGGCGGCCTGCAGCCGATTGGCGAAAACCTGTTCCTTGAAACGGGATCGTCCGGTTCACCGAATGCGGGCACGGCCGCGGCGGCCGGCTTCGGCAGCCTGGAACAGGGTGCGCTCGAGGGCTCGAACGTTAACGTGGTCTCTGAACTCGTCAGCATGATCGAAACGCAGCGCGCGTACGAGATGAACTCGAAAGCGATCTCGACCAGCGATCAGATGATGCAGTACGTGAACAACAACCTGTAACGGAAAAGCTCATGACGCGACTAAAACGACTTCCGCTGCTTGTGCTGGTCCTGATGCTCGGTGCATGCGCGACGCGGCCGGCAATTCTCGGCGAGAACTACGATCCGCCGTACCCGACCGCGCCTGCCTACGAGCCGCCGACGTCCGGCAGCATCTACAGCGCGGGCGCCGATGTGCGTCTGTTCGAAGACCAGAAGGCGAATCGCGTCGGCGACATCCTGACCGTGCGTCTTGTCGAGCAGACGAACGCAAGCAAAAACTCCGCGACGTCGACGTCCAAATCGACCGAAGCATCGATGGGCAACCCGACAGTCTTCGGGCAGGTCCTGACGAAAGACGGACAGGTGCTGTTCGACGGCAGTCTCGGCGGCGAGTCCACGTTTGACGGCTCGGGATCAAGCAGTCAGAGCAACAGTCTTTTGGGCGACATCACAGTGACGGTCGTCGACCGGCTGCCGAACGGCAACCTGATCATTCGCGGCGAGAAATGGCTGACCCTGAATCAGGGACGCGAATTCATTCGCCTGTCGGGAATCGTGCGCTCGAATGACATCAACCCGGACAACACGCTGCTGTCGACGCGGATCGCAGATGCCCAGATCAGCTACAGCAGCCGCGGCGTTCTTGCCGATGCAAATCGCATGGGCCTGATCGCCCGCTTCTTTAATTCCATGTTGCACCCGTACTAGGACGCACCATCATGCCGAACGTACTCAAACACCTCTCCGTCCGCCGCTTGAGCGCTGCATTGCTCGCGCTCGCGATGCTGATGAGCCAGCAGGCCGCTGCCGAGCGCGTCAAGGATCTCGCGAGTATTGCGGGTGTCAGGGACAACCAGCTCGTTGGCTACGGCATCGTCGTGGGTCTGAACGGCACCGGGGACCAGACGACACAGACACCGTTCACCGTGCAGAGCATTCTCAACATGCTCGAAGACCTGAACGTGACGGTGCCGGAGGGTGTCAGCCTGCAGCTCAAGAATGTCGCGGCGGTGACCGTCCATGCAGAACTTCCGCCGTTCTCGAAGCCCGGCCAACGGATCGACGTGACGGTCGCATCGATCGGTAATGCGAAGAGCCTGCGCGGCGGAAGCTTGCTGATGGCCCCGCTTAAAGGTGCGGACGGCCAGGTTTATGCGATCGCGCAGGGCAACCTCGTCGTCGGTGGCTTCGGCGCATCCGGCAACGACGGCTCCAGCGTCACCGTGAATATTCCGAGCGCGGGCCGGATTCCGAACGGTGCAACTGTCGAACGGTCCGTGCGCAACGATTTTCTTACGCGCGAGTCGATCATTCTCAACCTGCACAACCCGGACTTCACGACGGCCAACCGTCTCGCGAAACAGATTAACGAAACGATGGGTGAAGGCACCGCGCAGGCGATGGACGCTGTTTCTGTGAGCGTGCGCCCGCCGTTGCAGGCCAAGCATCGGACGGCATTCGTCTCGATGCTGGAGAATCTCGAGGTCAATCCCGGCGACGTGGCAGCGAAGGTCATCGTGAATTCACGTACCGGAACCGTTGTGATCGGCTCAAACGTCGTCGTCACTCCGGCCGCCGTGTCGCACGGCTCACTCGTCGTTACGATCAGTGAACGTCCGTTTGCGAGCCAACCCGTCGCTCCCTTCAGCGATGCCGGTGAGACGGTCGTGCTACCCGACTCGAGCGTAGAAATCACGCAGGAGGAGGGCAGCATGTTCCTGTTCGAGTCCGGCACCTCACTCAATGAGATCGTGCAGGCCGTCAACCGCGTCGGTGCTGCACCCGGCGACCTCGTCGCGATCCTCGAAGCATTGAAGCAGGCAGGCGCCCTGCGCGCGGAGCTCGTGGTGATCTGACGATGACCGTTACCGCCACAGACTTTACGCAATTCTCGGAACTGCGGGCGTCAGCCGACCGCAGGGATCCGGCTGCCCTGCGTGAAGTCGCCGGCCAGTTCGAGGCTTTGTTCCTGAAGATGATGCTCAAGAACATGCGCTCGGCTTCGTTTGGCGATCCGTTGATGGGTGACAGCAAGCAGCACGAACTCTATCGCGACATGATGGATGAACAGCTGTCGCTCGACATGGCCCGTGGGAAGGGAATCGGTCTTGCCGACATGCTGGTTCGACAGATGGGCGGCGATCCGGCAGCGGCTCCGACACAAACACAGCAGATTGCTCCGACCGCAGCGCCGGTCTCCACGCCGTTTGTGGCGGAGAATGCGCGGCGCATCGTCCCCGAAATT
>CAWUHY010000283.1:0-3477 GCA_963922215.1 uncultured Gammaproteobacteria bacterium
GGCGGGCCGGCTGCGGGCGGGGCGCGCGGGACAGAAGCTGATGCGCGGCATGATCGAGGTCGCGGAAGGCAACTATGCCCGCGGCGAAAAACTGCTCGGACGCGCAGCGAGCTCCAGCGATGCGCCGCTGTTCAACTACCTGCAGGCCGCCCGCGCCGCACACCTCCAGGGGAATGACTCGCGGCGCGACGAGTGGCTGAAGATCGCTTATGAAGAATCGCCGGGCGCGTCCAACGCGGTCCTGCTGACGCAGGCGGAACTGCAGCTCGACGCCCAACAGTACGAGCTCGCGCTCGCGACGCTTCGTCGACTCGACGAAAACTCGCGGAACCACGGCTATGCGCTGACGCTGCTGGGCCGGCTGTACTTCAGGCTGGGTGACTGGGCCAGCCTCGCCGATATTTTGCCGCGCATCCGCAAGTACGGCCGCGTCGACGCCGACACGCTCGACGCGTGGACGATCCGCGTTCACAGCGAAGAACTAAGGAACGCCGAGGACGGCCTGAAGCTCGCCGACGCCTACGCGCGGATTCCGAAGCACCTGAATCAGAACGGCAAACTGCTGACGGAATACTTCTCCGGCCTGATTCGCGTCGGCCAGAACGACAAAGCTGAAAAGCAGATCGTCGCCTCGCTGAAGAAAAACTGGCGGGGAGAACTCGTGCGGATCTACGGACTGGTCGACGGCGACGATCCGAGCGCGCAGCTTAAGAAAGCCGAATCGTGGCTGCGCGATCACCCCGACGATCCCGATCTGCTTCTTGCAGCCGCCCGCCTCTGCCTGAAGAACGAGCTGTGGGGCAAGGCGCGCAGCTACCTCGAAAGCGTCATCGCCATCCGTGCAACACCCGAGAGCTACCAGGAATACGGCCGGCTCTTAAACCAGCTCGGCGAACTCGACGCTGCCGCCGACGCATTCCGCGAAGGCCTCGGCATGGTCTCACCCGAGCCGCGCAACGTGCTCGTCCACATGAAGGACGACGCATCGACCGCGTAAGCGCCGCGAGCAGCGCATGAGCACCCTCACGATTGTCGGCACGGGCTACCTCGGCGCGCGGCTGATGCGTGCGCGACCATCGGCAAAGGGCATCAACCGGTCCCAGCCGGACGGCGTCGATGCAGAGCGCATGGCGCTGGTCGATCTCGAGGATGAGCTGCCGCCGCTTCCGCCCTGCGACGCCATGATCTACACAGTCGCGCCCGATGCCGACGGGAAGCGTCTGCGCAACCTGCTTGATGCGCTGGATGAACTGCCCACACGTTTTGTCTACATAAGCACGACCGGCGTGTACGGCAATCGCGACGGCGCCCGCGTGACCGAAGACGATCCAGTGGATCCGGCTACCGAGCGCGCGAAGCGGCGCGTTGCTGCGGAGGAGGAATTGTCGGAGCGTTTCTCCGGCGACGCACTGACGATCCTTCGCGTTCCGGGGATCTACGGGCCCGGCCGGATCGGTCTCGAGCGTCTCCGCGACGGTGAACCATTGCTTCGTGAAGAAGACGCAAGCCCGGGCAATCGCATCCACGTCGACGACCTCGCCCGCATTTGCCTCGCAGCTGCCGACACGAGCTCCACTAGCGGCACGTTTAACGTCGGCGACGGCGACAATCGCTCAGGCACAGCCTTTTCGATCGAGGTGGCGAAGCAGGCGGGGATACCGGTACCGGAGACGATTTCCGTCGAGGAAGCGACGGAGAAATTCTCCGACATGCGGCTGTCGTTTCTGAAAGAGTCACGCGTCGTCGACACGACTAAGCTCGCAGCGCTCGGCGCGGACATTCGCTACACGCGCTTTGAAGATGGTATTCGTGCGAGCCTCGAGGAAATGCGTCGGGGCTGAGGCACCACCCACAAAGCGTCGCAGTCACCGCCCTGTGGGAGCGGATTTATCCGCGATTCTTTGAACTCCGCACGATCGGGGCTGAAGCCCTCCCACAGACATTGCTTCGTTCAGCTCTGCACAGGTGATTTCGTTCGGCTCTGCACAAGTGATTTCGTTCAGCTCTGCACAGGAGCTTTCGTTTGACCTGTGCAGCGGCTGAATCTTTTGCGCGGCCTTAAGGTTGGCTCCGCTTGCTCATTAGCCACGCATCGAACGGTTCCCACTCGGCCCAGTCCGGCCAGGCGAGATACTCGGGGAGTTCGCAGACGCCTAAGCCGCGCGTGTAGGCGCGCACGTAGTTCTGTGCCTCGCGAAGCTGCGCAACGTAGGGCACGCCGGCACGCAGCAAATAGGCGTCCAGCTCATCAAAGGCAATCGTATTGTCACGCACACGATTCGCGACCGCGCCGATCTGCACCTGCTTCTTCGCGACGCGGCTCTGTTCTTTCAGCTCCGCGATGAAGTTTGTCGACGCCTGGATATCGATCGTGGACGGCAGCACCGGGATCACAATTGTCTCGGCGTGCTTCAACAGATCCGTCAGCTCCTTGCCGTGCGAGCGGGCAGGACAATCGATAACGAGAATGTCAGCGCTGCGGGGTGCGTGGCGCAGACCGTCTTCGAAACCGGCGACAGCCTGGATTTCCGGACGATCTTTGGGGCGGCGTTCGAGCCAGTCGAGACTGGAACGCTGCGGGTCGTAGTCGGCAAGCGCGACGCTTGCGCCGGAATTCGCGAACGACGCCGCGATGTTGGTTGCGAGCGTGCTCTTGCCGCAACCGCCTTTTGCATTCAGGACCATGATGTGGCGCATGATTCTCCCCGGAGGCTTTGTTATTTGATTTATGAGCGGTTATGTAAACTACCGTCGCCCATCCAAAAAGTCCATCGAGGATCATCCGCTTCAGTGACCACGATTCACTATCGAAAAATGCACGGCACCGGGAACCGGATCCTCGTCGTCGACAACCGTGAGCACAAGTCAGACAAGCCAGACGCTGATGCCCTGCGCCGAATCGCCGACGAGCTCGTCTACGACCAGCTCATGTGGATTGAAGCACCGCGCAGCGAAAATGCCCTCGCCGCCTACCGGGTCTACAACGCCGACGGGTCGGAGGCACAGCAGTGCGGCAACGGTCTGCGCTGCGTCGCCTGGGTGCTCGGCCGTCACGGCGATGCCGATTTCAAGCTGGACAGCCCGGCGGGCCCGGTCTTCGCACGAGTCATCGATGAGTTCCGGACGGCTGTGAGCATGGGTCGCCCGATTTTCGATCCAGTGCGCATCCCGTTCATCACCAGCGAAGAGCGTATGCGCTACACGCTGGACGTCGATGGCAAGCACATCGAGGCAGCCGTTTTGTCGATGGGTAACCCGCACTGCGTCGTCGACGTCGACGATGTCACGCGTGCACCCGTCGACAGTCTTGGCCCGCTGATCGAGCGCCATGAGCGCTTTCCGGACCGGGTCAACGTCGGATTCCGCCAGATTTCAGAGCCGAACGAGATCCGCCTGCGCGTCTTCGAACGCGGGGTCGGCGAGACGCTCGCCTGCGGCACGGGAGCGGCCGCCGCCGTGGTCAGCGGCATCCGCGAA
>CAWUHY010000284.1:0-3439 GCA_963922215.1 uncultured Gammaproteobacteria bacterium
TGCTCCAGAACGATGTCATCAACTTCGAGGCCGCAGCGCTGCACGCACTTCACGATGTTCTGCGCGGCACTCTCGGCGCCGGTCACCATGTGCACTTTCGCCTCGAGCCGGACGCCGGCCATGCCGATCGGCTCACGGATACCTTCGTGACTGTCGATCAGGAATTCCTGCGGCAGGATGTGCAGAATTTTCTGGTCGGCCGGGATCGCGACGGCGCGTGCGGCATCGATGACCCGATCGACGTCGCCCGCGGCCACCTCTTTGTCGCGGATAGCCACGATGCCGTGGGAGTTCAGGCTGCGTACATGGCTGCCGGCGATTCCCGCGTAGACCGAGTGGATGTCGCAGCCCGCCATCAGTTCCGCTTCTTCGACGGCACGCTGGATCGAGTGCACCGTCGATTCGATGTTCACGACGACACCTTTCTTTAAACCGCGCGACGGATGCGAGCCGATACCCACGACTTCAATTCCGCCGTCGTCCGTCACTTCGCCCACGATTGCGACAACCTTTGAGGTGCCGATATCGAGACCAACGATCATGTTCTTATCCATACGCTTCGACATTCAGCCTGTGCCCCGCGAAGCCAGCATTTCCTGCCGGTCCGCTTCGGGGTCTGTGTTCGGGTTCGGTTCGGTACTGCGCCAGCCAATCGTGAATCCGCTTCGGTAGCGCATGTCGACAAAATCGATGTCAGCGGCGCGCGACGTGATGATGTCGGCAACGACATTGACCAGCAGACGTGTCCGCTCGTCGACATCGCGACGGCCGAGACGCACCTCGATTCCATTGCTTAAGGTCATCGTCCATGCGCCGCGCTTGTCGAGTGAAACTTCGGTGACGTCGAGGCCGGACTCGAGAAGACGTTCGCGGACGTGCAGATAACGCCGCGCAACGTCTGCTGCGCGATCTTCCGGACCGTTCAGTCGCGGCAGGCCGGACGGCAGGTGTTGCGCTCCGTCGTCGACGAACAATTCACCGCGCACGTTCATCAGTCCGGACTCGCCCCAGATCGCGGCCGGCGTCTGTTCGGTGACGCTGACCGCGATGCGATCGGGCCAGCGCCGCGCGACGCTCACCTGGTCGATCCATTGGTGGCGCTGGACGGCCTCCTGCATCGTCGCGAGATCCGAGCCAAAGAAGCCTTTCTCGAGCTCCGGTTCCAGCGCGTCCTCGATCTCAACAACCGATACGCGCTGCATCGGTCCGCTGACCTGCAAAGCGCTGATCGGGCGATCGAGCAGCCGCAAAGTCACGTCGTAAGCCATCGCAATCACTGCAACCGCGAACAGCGGCGTCAGGATGCGCGAGATGCGAATCGTCGGCAGCCTGATCTCGGGCTTCTTGACCGGCGCCTTGCGTTTTTTCGCTTGCTTACGCGCCATTGGCTGCCTCCTCCTGCCTGGCGACCGGAAAGGCCATGCTCGTTTCGAGGATTTTCCAGCACAGCGTGTCGAAGGACATGCCGGCCTCGGCGGCCGCCATCGGAACAAGACTGTGCGAGGTCATTCCGGGAACGGTGTTCACTTCGAGGACCTGCGGCTCGTCGCCATCGGGAACCATGAAGTCCACGCGGCCCCAGCCGTTGCAGCCGAGCGCTTCGAATGCGCGAACTGCAAGCGTCGCGAGCTGTTCCTCGCGAAATCGATCAGTCGTGCCGGGACAGTGGTATTCGGTTCGGTCGGACTCGTACTTCGCGCGGTAGTCGTAGAACACGCGCGGCGTCTCGATGCGGATACTCGGCAGTGCGGCGCCGTCGAGGATCGACACGGTCAGCTCTGCGCCGACGATGCAGCGTTCGACGAGCACGACACGCCCGTGTCCGAGCGCCGTCTCGGCGGCCTCTGCAACGTCATCCATGTCGAAGGCCTTCGCCATTCCGACGCTGGATCCTTCGAGCGCGGGCTTCAGGATAAGCGGGAAACCGAGCGCTTCCGCCGCGGCAACAGCCTCGCTTCGCGTGCGCGCGATTTCGAATTCAGGCGTCGGAATGTTCAGCGCCTGGAAGATGTATTTGCTGCGAATTTTATCCATCGCAATCGCCGATCCCATGACGCCACTGCCGGTGTAGGGGATACCCATCCACTGCAGCGCACCCTGGATCGTGCCGTCCTCGCCGCCGCGTCCGTGCAGCGCAATGAACACCCGGTCGACGTTGCTGTCGGCGAGATCGGACAGCTGTTCCGTCGACGTATCGAAGGCAAATGCATCGACGCCGCCACGCTTCAGCGCCTCCAGTACCGCGTTACCGGTCTGCAGCGAGATTTCGCGCTCGCTGGAATCGCCGCCGAGCATCACTGCGACGCGACCGAAGTCACCCGGATCTGTCACACGCATTGCCGGAATCGCTGCGTTCACTCGCGAACCTCCCCAACGATGCGGACTTCATGTTTCAGGCGGACGCCGTGCTGTTGCTCGACGGTGTCCTGTACGTGCGTGATCAGGGCCTCGATATCGGCCGCCGACGCGTCGTCGGCATTGATGATGAAGTTGGCGTGTTTTTCGGAAACTTCTGCGCCACCGATTCGATGCCCCTTCAGGCCCGCCGCCTCGATCAGGCGGGCCGCGTGGTCGTCCGGCGGATTCTGGAACACGGAACCGCAGCTCGGCAGTCCGAGCGGCTGCGTGCGCTTGCGCCGCTCGAGCATTGCATCTAGCGTTTCTTTGCTCGCCGGCACGTCCGGGTCGAATGCCATTGTCGCTTCGAGGAACCATTCGTTAGCCGGGCCGCTGACCGTGCGGTAACCGACCGAGTAGTCGGACGGTGTGCGCTCGCGAATTTCACCCTGGCGATCGATCGTCCTGACCGACTCGACGCGCTCCCAGGTTTCGCTGCCGTGAGCCCCCGCGTTCATCGCGAGAGCACCGCCGATCGTTCCGGGGATGCCGGCAAAAAATTCAGACGGCCCGAGTTCCCAGCGCAGACACTGTCTCGCGAGCTGCGTGCACGGTACGCCGCTGCCAACCCGCACCCGGTGCGAATCGATCTGTTCGAGATCGCGCAGGAGTTTACCTGCAGAAATGACGACACCCTGCAGCCCGCCGTCACGAACGAGCAGGTTGCTCCCGAGGCCGAACCAGTGCACCGGAACCTTCGCGGGCAGCTCGCGCAGGAACACGGCGAGGTCGTCGAGGCTGGACGGGATAAAGAAACTTTCGGCAGGCCCGCCGACGCGCCACGACGTATGCCGGCTCATCGGTTCGTTCAGACGAATTTCGCCGCGTTCGGTCATCGTCATGACGCGGCCTCCGCTCTGTGCTCGAGCAGGTCCGGCAGCCCGGCTGCGAACGCACCGATGTCGCCGGCGCCCATCGTCAGGATGAGATCGCCGTCTTCCAGCAAGCCATGCAGTACGTCTTCTACCTCGTCGAGCGCTTCAACGAAAACCGGCTCGACGGCACCGCGACTGCGTACGGCCCGGGCAATCGCGCGACCGTC
>CAWUHY010000285.1:0-3413 GCA_963922215.1 uncultured Gammaproteobacteria bacterium
GCGCACCGGGGTCACGACCGTGGCAGATTTCCGCGCCGGCGACATCGCGGCCGGGGGACAGGGCGCACCGCTGGTGCCTCCGTTCCATCGCTGGCTGTTCGCGGCTGACGGCAAGCGCCGGGCTGTCGTCAATATTGGCGGCATCGCCAACGTGACGCTGCTGAACTCGACGCACGCGGACATTACGGGCTTCGACACGGGACCCGGCAACGGCCTGATGAATGCCTGGGTTCAAGAACACCGCGGCGAGACATTCGACCGAGATGGTCGTTGGGCGTCGACCGGCCAGGTCGACAGCGCGCTGCTCGAGGCGATGCTCAAAGACCCGTACTTCGATCGCTCAGGCCCGAAGAGCACCGGATTCGAGTATTTCAATCTCGAGTGGATTCGCCGTTTCGACATGCAAGATGCAGCTGACGTGCAGGCAACTCTTCTCGCCCTGACGGTACACACCATCGTCGCCGCGCTCGCGCAAGAACAGGTGGACGACGTCCTCGTCTGCGGCGGCGGCGCGAACAACCCGGTGCTGATGCGCAAGCTCGCCGACGCGATGGACGGAGTTCCGGTGCGTCCGACCTCGGACGAAGGCCTGCACGCAGACCACATCGAAGCGGTCGCATTCGCATGGCTTGCGCGCGAACGTCTCGCCGGACGTCAAAGCAATGCACCAACGGTGACCGGCGCAACCCATCCCGTGTCGCTCGGCAGTATCGTCGCACCCTGACGCTCTGCACGTTACGAGAGCGTTTCAAAAGCGGGCATTAAGGCAGTGCAGAGCCTGCGACGTCGCGTTACAGTGAAGGGTCAGTGACAGCGGCGAGACGGCGTGACAGAAACCCTACCTTCTGATCTCTATATCAACCGCGAACTCAGCATGCTCGAGTTCAACAAGCGGGTGCTTGCGCTCGCGCAGGATGATGCGGTGCCGCTGCTCGAGCGCCTGCGTTTTCTGTGTATCACCTGCACCAATCTCGACGAGTTTTTCGAGATACGCGTCGCGGCGCTGAAGCAGAGGATGGAAATCGGCGCGCTCGCCCAGGGTCCGGAAGAACTGCCCGCGGACGAAGTGTTCAGCAACATCCACGACGAGATGCGTGAGATCGTTCGGCAGCAATACGATCTGCTCAATAACGTTCTCTTCCCCGGGCTCGCGGACGCCGGCGTCAACTTCGTCCGCAGCGAAAACTGGACCAAGCAGCAGTCGAAATGGCTGGAGCATTACTTTAACGAGCAGGTCGTTCCGGTTCTGACGCCGCTCACCTTCGATCCCTCGAGACCGTTCCCGCGGCTTCTGAACAAGAGTCTGAACTTCGTCGTCAGGCTGCAAGGCAAAGACGCCTACGGCCGCAAACGTCACCGCGGCATGGTGCAGGCGCCGCGCTCACTGCCGCGGATCATCCGCCTGCCCGATGAGATCAGCGGGACCGACAGCCACGACTTCGTGTTTCTCTCGTCGGTCATTCGCATGCATGTCGACAAGCTATTCCCCGGCCTGAACGTCGACGGCTGCTACCAGTTCCGCGTTACGCGCAACAGCAACCTGTATGTCGACGAAGAAGAAGTCAGTGATCTCGTGGGAGCGCTGGAAGGCCAGCTCGAGGCCAGCCGCTATGGCGACGCCGTTCGCATCGAGGTCGGCCACGAGTGTCCGCTGGATTTGCAGGAATTCCTGTTGAGTCATTTCCAACTTGACGAATCCGACATGTACCTGGTGGACGGCCCGGTCAACCTGAACCGCCTGTCGACGGTTTGCGATATCGATGACCGGCCGGATCTTTTGTTCCAGCCATTCCTGCAGGGAATACCCGAGGGTTTTTCGGGCGACAGCGATGTGTTCAGCCTGATCTCGCGGAAGAATGTGCTGCTCTACCACCCGTATCACTCGTTCTCGCCCGTTATCGAATTTGTCCGTAGCGCATCCGTCGACCCGAACGTGCTCGCGATCAAGATCACGCTGTACCGATCCGGACCCGATTCACCGATCGTCGACCATCTCGTCCATGCAGCGCGAGCCGGCAAGGAGGTCACGGTTGTCATCGAGCTGATGGCACGCTTCGACGAGGCCGCGAACATCGGTCTCGCGAACCGGCTGCAGGAAGCCGGTGCGCACGTGGTCTACGGTCTGGTCGGCTACAAGACGCACGCGAAGATGACGCTGATCGTGCGTCGCGAAAACGACAAGCTCGTGCGCTACGTGCACCTCGGCACGGGCAACTATCACCACAACACGTCCAAGATCTACACCGACTACGGCTACTTCACGAGCAGTCGGAAACTGGGCGAGGACGTGCACAAAATTTTCATGCAGCTCACGAGCCTGACGCAGGCTGAGGGACTGCAGCTCATGATCGCCGCACCGTTCGATCTCTTTGACGCGATCATCTCAAAGATTCGCCGTGAGGCAGAGCATGCCCGAGCCGGAAAGCCGGCACGCATTATCGCGAAGATCAACGCCCTGAATGAGCCGCAGGTCGTCAACGAGCTCTACGCTGCCTCGCAGGCCGGCGTCCAGATCGACCTGATCGTTCGCGGCATCTGCTCCCTCCGCCCCGGCGTGCCGGGCCTGTCTGACAATATCCGCGTGCGCTCCATTCTCGGACGTTTCCTCGAACACTCGCGGGTTTATTACTTCCTAAACGACGGCGACGAGGAGTTCTACTGCGCCAGTGCGGACTGGATGGAACGCAACCTTTTGAAGCGCAACGAGACCTGCTTCCCGGTGCGCCAGAAGAGCCTGAAGCAGCAACTCATGAACGACCTCGAGCTCTACCTGAAGGACAACTGCCAGGCCTGGGTTCTCGACGGCGATGGTCGCTACACGCGTCTAACGCCGGGCCCGGAAGAAGAGCGCATCTGTGCGCAGGACAGTTTCCTGGAGCTTTACGCCGGCTGACCGACCGTCAGTGAGAAGCCAACTGCCTCGAGTTTCTTCTGCTCGCGTTCGATATCCGCCATCGTCAGCGGGTTGTCGTCGAGCCAGTCGGCGTCAAACGCGATCGCGAGAGATCGTTCGCCGGGATGGACTGAGGCCGGCGGACGCCCGTCCCCGCTGCGGCTTCGGTTCAACAGCACGGCGAGTCGCAGCAGAATTGCTAGCTTCAAAGCTCCCGACCGCCAGGCTTCCGGCAGTTCCTGGAGCATCTTTTTCTCGATCGAGCGACGCTGGTTCCCGATCAGGAACGCGAGCAGCCGCTGCTCGGCTTTCGGGAAGCCAGGCATGTCGGCGTGCTCCGCCACGTAGGCGCCGTGGCGCTGATAGCCGTCGTGTGAAATGTCGAGACCGATTTCGTGCAGCCGCGCGCTCCATTCCAGCATTCGGCCACTGAGCGTGTGATTGTCGAACCACGAATCGGCGACCTGGCGAAACAGGAGCGTTGCCGTCGTCGCCACACGCTTCGCCTGTTTGCGATCGA
>CAWUHY010000286.1:0-3333 GCA_963922215.1 uncultured Gammaproteobacteria bacterium
CGACTTTCAGCGTCTCGGGGACGAGCAGCGGCTGGCGCACGATCGAGCTGTCGCTGAAGTGCTTTTTCAGTTTTTCGTAGACGATGCGCTCGTGCGCCGCATGCATGTCGACGAGAATGAGCCCGTTGGCATTCTCGGCGAGGATGTAGACGCCGCCGAGCTGGGCTAGCGCGTATCCCATCGGCGGCACATCGCCGGAATCTGTGTCGGGCATTGCGTTGGCTGCGGCACTCGCAGTCTGGTACATGCCGACCGTCTCGTGAACGCGCGATGTCGGTGCCGAATGCGAGAAGCCGAAGCCACCCTGAAAGCGCGGGGCCGGCGGCAAATCCTGCGTCGTCCCAGGCCGTTGTTCGCTGACTGCGTGCAGCGTCGGCGCCTTGTCATGACCGCCGGGCCGCGTGTCGCGCAACGCGGCCTCGATGCTCTGGCTGACGAATCCGTGCACGCGCCGGCTGTCGCGGAAGCGAACCTCGAGTTTTGCCGGGTGCGCGTTTGCGTCAACCGTTGCCGGATCGATCGCGAGGTTTAAAACGTAGGCCGGATAACGGCCGTGAAAGAGGACATCCCTGTATGCGTGCCGCGCGGCATGCGACAGCGTTTTGTCGGTCACGCTGCGCCCGTTGACGAACCAGTACTGAAGATCCGGCTGGCTGCGATTAAAGGTCGGCAGGCCGAGCCAGCCGGACAGCGCGAGACCGTCCGTTTCGCGCTCAATCGTGAGGCTCTGTTCAGCAAAGGTCTCGCCCAGCAAGCGCGCGAGCCGCTGCTGCCGGCCCGCCGCGTCGCTCGCGCCCGGCAGCATTAATACGGTACGCCCGTTGTGGTTCAGCTCGAAGCTGACGTCCGGACGCGCCAGCGCGAGGCGGCGAATCCACTTGTCGATGTGTCCGAACTCGGTGCGTTCGGTCCGCAGGAATCGGCGACGCGCCGGCGTATTGAAAAACAGTTCATGAACTTCAACCGTGGTCCCGACAGGATGTGCCGCCGGTGCGGGATTCGAGACTGTTCCGCCGTCCACGTCGACGACGAGACCCTGCTCATCATTCGTCGTCCGGGAGGTCAGCGACAGGCGGGAGACCGATGCGATACTCGGCATCGCCTCGCCGCGAAAGCCGAGTGAGACAACCTGCTCGAGATCTTCGAGGCTCGCAATCTTGCTCGTGGCGTGGCGCGACAGCGCAAGTGCGAGTTCGTCCGGCGGTATCCCCGATCCGTTGTCGCGCACCCGGATGAGTTTCTGCCCGCCCTCATACAGATCGACGACGACGCGAGAGGCGCCCGCATCGAGACTGTTCTCGACCAACTCCTTGACGACTGAAGCCGGGCGCTCAACCACCTCGCCGGCGGCGATCTGGTTGACGAGATGGCTTGGAAGTTTCTGGATCGGCATGCTGCGCTCACCGCGGGAAGCGCGCCATTCTTCCAAAATCAGCTTGGCTTGTCAGGTCGGGCGAGGATTCGCTGGAGAGCTAGCTCCCGGCGAACACGGGGATCTTCAATGTCTGGCCGACGCGGATCTTGTCACTTTTCAGGCGGTTCGCGCTGCGGATCGAGGCGGCGCTGACGTTGTAACGCTCGGCGATTTCGGAGAGCGTGTCGCCGGGGGTGATCCGGTGCTGAACCTGGCGCAGCGGTTCGCGTTTGAGGTTCATCGCGATCTGCGTGTCCGGCGGCGGATTGCGGTAGAAGTAGTTTCTGACGCCGGTCAGGACCGCGTCCGCCAGCTTGTTCTGGTGCGCGGCACTACGCAGCTTGCGCTCCTCTTCCGGATTCGAGATGAATGCCGTCTCGACGAGAATCGACGGCATGTCTGGCGACTTCAGGACCAGGAAGCCGGCCTGCTGCACCGTCCGGCGGTGAGTCTTCGTGATGCCAGCCAGCTCGTCGATTACATACTTGCCAACGTCGAGACTCGCGCTCAGCGACGCATTCTGCGACAGACTGAATAGTACTTCGGCGAGGCCTGCATCCTTGTCCTTCAGCGTCACATCGCCGAGATGTGCGTTTTCACGCTCCGCGAGCTGCTTCGCAGCCTCATCGGACGCGCCGCTTAATGAAAGTGCGTAGACGGACGCGCCGCGCGCCCGCGGGTCGTCTACCGCGTCCGCGTGAATCGAAATAAAGAGGTCAGCGCGCTGACGGCGTGCGATCTCCATGCGCTCGCGATGATCAATGTATACGTCGCGATCACGAATCAGGATTGCCCGCATGCCGGGCTCGGCGTTGATACGTGTGGCGAGCCGCTTGCTCACCGACAGGACAATGTCCTTTTCTCGTGTCTTGCCGCGTCCGAGCGCGCCCGGATCGTGACCGCCGTGACCCGGATCGATTGCGATCACGATGTCGCGACCCTGTACGTAGCGTTCGGACGCGCTCTTGACTGTCTTGACCGGGCCGTTGCGATGCAGGTCGATCACAAGGCGATCGCCGTACTGGCTGTTCGGTTTCACCGTGAAACTGCGTGAGCGAACGCTCTGATTCAGATCGAGCACGACACGCAGTTTTCCGTTGGCCTGCTGCGCGCTGCGAATCGAACGAACAGCGCCCGCGCCTTTCGGCAGGGAGGCCAGGGCATTCGCGAGCCGTGTGGACTTCAGGTCGACAACAAGCCGGTCCGGGGCGCGCAGCGTAAAGATGTGGTGGTCGGCAGGATCGCTCAGATCGAGGACCACGCGGGTGCGGTCGTTTTCGGCCCAGATGCGAATATTTTCAACGGTTGCAGCATTCGCGCTGAGGGGAATCAGCGCCAGGCAGCCAAGCAACAGCAGAAGTTTTCGCACGGGTTCCCTCGATCCATCACCGCATTATGTCCGGTGAGTATACGAATCCGGGCCGAGATGCCAAGTTTTTTCTTTCAAAATTAGTTAGATAACCGGATTTCTTCAATCGGACTACTAAGTCTTGGGGTTTGCCGCCACGGCGGCCACAAGATCGTCTGCCCGCGCATTGAAACTCGCAAGTTCAAGCTCCCGCCCGTCGCCGGCGTAGCGAAGTGTTAGCTGCAAGTCCGCGCGATCGGCAAGCGCCGGCGCCCGCTCCGGCCACTCGATGAGACACAGCCCGGCGTCGAGCTCGTCGAATCCCAGAAAATACAGCTCGTCCTCCGAGGCCACGCGGTACAGGTCGATATGAAAGATGTCGCCGCGCTCGACGGTATACGGTTCGACGAGCGTGTAGGTCGGGCTCGGCACTGCACCCTTGTGACCGAGCGCGTGGATCAGCGCCCGCGCAAACGTCGACTTGCCTGCGCCCAGATCGCCGGTGAGCAGCACCGTCAGACCGCCAATGTCGGGCGGCAATGCGGCAGCGAGGCGCTGGGCGGAGGCGATC
>CAWUHY010000287.1:0-3314 GCA_963922215.1 uncultured Gammaproteobacteria bacterium
AGCCGAACACGGAGCAGGACGACTATGCTCTGATCAATGCGGCTATTGGCTTGCGCGACGTCCAGCAGGGATGGGGTGTTGAGCTCTTCGCGGAGAATATTTCCGACGAGCGCGCCGAACTCCACATCAACCGGCAGGACTTTTTCGAACGAATCACGACAAATCGACCTCGCACGGTCGGCGTCCGATTCTCGTACGACTTCTGAGTCTCGAGTCGTCACCCGAAACAAAACGGGGCGGTTTTTACCGCCCCGTTTTTTTTAACCCGATATGAACACAGCAAACAGCCCTGAACACGCCCCACTCAAGGACGCGAAGTCGCTGATGCAGCAGGGCGCGTTCGAGGATGCGAAATCCATCCTCGTCGACGAAGTCGAGTCGCGTGACGAGGACGCCGAGGCACTCTACATGCTGGCTGTTTGCGAACGCTATCTCGAACGGTACGAAGCCGCGCAATCCTACCTCGACCGACTGATTCGCCTCCGGCCACGCTACGGCAGGGCCTACCAGGAATCCGGGCACCTCCGCCGCGCGATGGGCCAGAACGAGCGCGCGCTTGCTGATTATCGCAAGGCCGTCGACTTCAACTCCGCCCTCCTCGCGAGCTGGTCGGCAATCCGTGAACTCGCCGGTGACGATCGCACGCTTGCGAACCAGGCGCGCGAACAGATACAGCGCCTGAGCGCACTTCCGAAGGAGCTACTGTCGGTTCGCAGCATGATCAGCGAGGGTGCGCTATTGAAAGCCGAGAGACTGTGTCGCGCTTTCATGCAGAAGAATCCGAAACACGTCGAGGGCATGCGCCTGCTCGCAGATCTCGCAGTCCGCTTTGACGTGCTGGACGATGCCGAGTTTCTGCTCGAGAGCGCGCTTGAGTTTGAACCGGAAAATCGCTTCGCGCGCTTCGACTACGTCAACGTGCTCTACCGTCGTCAGAAGTACGAACAATCGTTGAGCGAAGCTGAAGCACTGCTGGAAAAGTATCCGGACAACGACAGCTATCGTTCCGCTTACGCGAACCAGTGCGTCGCGGTCGGCCGTTACGACGAGGCTGTCGCAATCTACAACGATCTCCTGGCCCGGAATCCAGGCGCAGATCTGCTTCATCTCTTGAAGGGGCACGCGCTGAAAACGACCGGCGACCTCGAGGGAGCCATCGACTCCTATCGTGCCGCCTATGGCGCAAGGCCGGATTTCGGCGATGCTTACTGGAGTCTCGCAAACTTAAAGACCTACTCGTTCGACGCGGAAGAAATCGCGGCACTCGAGAAGCGCGTGATTGACGAGAGCGTTGAAGCGAATGATCGCGTGCACATGCATTTTGCGCTCGGCAAGGCATTTGAAGACCAGGACAGTTTCGAAACCGCGTTCGACCACTATGAGCTGGGCAATACGCTGAAGAGAGACCTCCTGGCCTATGACGCTGACCGCATGTCGACGACGCTGGGACTGCAAGAATCGGTCTGCACGCGCCAGTTCTTCGATGACCGGAAAGACTGGGGTGCGAAGGCACCGGATCCGATCTTCATCGTCGGACTGCCGCGCGCCGGTTCGACTCTGCTCGAGCAAATTCTTGCATCGCATTCGCTGGTGGATGGCACGTTTGAACTGCCGAACATCGGCGCACTCGCGCATCGACTCGACGGACGGCGTACGCGGGACCAGGAACCGAATTACCCGAAACGCCTGCTCGATCTGAACGAAGACCAGGTCCGACAGGCCGGCGAGCAATACTTACAAGACACGAAGATTCACCGCAGCGACGCGCCGTTGTTTATCGACAAGATGCCCAACAATTTCCGCCACATCGGAATGATCCATGCGATCCTGCCGAATGCGAAAATCATCGATGCGCGCCGTCACCCGATGGCCTGTTGCTTCAGCGGTTTCAAGCAATTGTTTGCCAGCGGACAGGAGTTCACCTACGGTTTGCGCGAGATCGGTCAGTACTACAGCGATTACGTGCGCCTGATGGATCACTGGAACGCTGTTTTGCCGAACCGCGTCCTGCGGGTCAATTACGAGAGCGTCGTTGGCAACCTCGAGAACGAAGTCCGCCGAATTCTCGACTACTGCGGGCTCGAATTTGAAGACGCCTGTGTAGAGTTCCACCGCACCGAGCGTTCAATCCGGACCCCAAGCGCCGAGCAGGTTCGCCAGCCGATTTACACGAGCGGCCTCCTGCAGTGGCAAAACTTCGAACCGTGGCTCGCGCCGCTAAAACAGGCACTCGGCGACAACGTCGAACGCTATGACAGGGAAATCGCCACGGAGGCGTCATGAGCATTGGTGAATCGCAGGAGTCGGGTTACGACTCCGACCACGAAATTGGCGAGCAAAACATTCAGGCCTACGGCCTGGATATCCAGAACCCGGTGTTCCTGGTCTCTGCATTCTTGTCTATCACGGTCGTCCTGCTGACGCTCATTTTCTCCGAAGCGGCGTCGGTCCTTTTCGGAAGCTTAAGAACGTGGGTAACAACGACGTTTGACTGGTTCTTCCTTCTTTCGGCAAACATCTTCGTTTTCTTCTGCGCGTTTCTCGCCTTTTCCCGCCTCGGGAAAATTCGTCTGGGCGGACCTGAAGCCAAACCGCGTTACGTCTACGCTGGCTGGCTGGCCATGCTGTTCGCGGCGGGAGTTGGCATTGGCCTGATGTTTTTCGGACCACTTGAGCCGCTGACGCATACCCTGAATCCGCCGCTCGGGATCGACCCGAACAACCTCGACGCCGCGCGCTCGGCGGGCATGGCCGCGACTCTGATGCACTGGGGCATTCACGCCTGGGCGATCTACGGGATCGTCGGACTGTCTCTCGCGTTTTTCTGCTTCAACGGGGGACTCCCGCTGACGCTGCGCTCGGCATTTTTCCCGCTACTCGGCAACCGCGTCTGGGGACCTTTCGGGCACGTCGTCGATATCGTCGCCGTTCTCGCAACGCTGTTCGGTCTCGCCGTTTCCTTGGGCTACGGCGCGGAGCAGATAGCAGGCGGACTGAATTATCTCTTCGGCGTCCCGACCGGGCTGGCAACAAAAATTTTCGTGATTGTTGCGATTATCTCGATCGCCCTCGTTTCCGTTGCACGCGGTCTCGACAAAGGCGTGAAGAAACTCAGCGAGATCAATATGGGCATGGCGGTCCTGCTGTGGCTGTTCGTACTGCTGGTCGGCCCGACTCTCGTGATTCTGAAAACGATGGTCGACTCGGTCGTCGACTACATCCAGTACCTGCCGGCCTTGAGTTCCTGGATTGACCGGGAAAACACGGATTTCTATCACGGCTGGACAGTGTTCTATCTCGCGTGGTGGATCTCG
>CAWUHY010000288.1:0-3311 GCA_963922215.1 uncultured Gammaproteobacteria bacterium
TGCGCCGCCGTAGGTATGCACGACGACGGACGCCGTCGCTTCTTTCGTCTCACGACCGACAAAGCTGCGCTGTTCGGGGACGGCGAGGTGCACCGTGGCCTGCCGCACGGCACCAAGATTGCTGATCGTGCGCGCGAGGCTGACCTCCAGCCGCTGGTTCAGCAGCGTTCGCTCGACGTTTGCCGTGCGGCCAAACGCGCCTTCGCTGAGGTCCTGCTGGTTGAGGCCCGGCGTGATGCCCTGCCCGGCGAGCTGCATGCGTGCTTCCATCATCTGGCTTTCTTCAACCAGCACACTGCCGTCCGACGGATTGATCTTGTGCGGGATATTGGATGTTGCGAGCGCACTCGCAATCTCCGCTGCCTCTGCCGAGTCGCCGCCGGAGTAAATCGGCGCGTAGCCCGGAGTCTGCGCCCACATGAACACGGCCAGCCCTGCGGCGACTGCCCCGGCAACGCCGAACAGGAGAATAATCTGTCGAACTGCCGGAATGCGCAGCACGCTTGCGAGGCCAAGATTCGAAACAGGCACTGCGGTTGAATCAATGACGTTTGTATTATCCATCGTCTAGCTTTTCCTTGTTCGCCTCGTCGATCAGACAGGCATGTTCATAATGTCCTGGTAGGCGGTAACCATCTTGTTGCGAACTTCCGTCACGGCCATGAATTGAAGCTTTGCTTTTTCCGACGCGACCATGACCTCAGCGAGACTGACGCTGGACGGATCCTGCTGGTGCGCGATCTTCATTGCGGACGAAGCCTTCTGCGCTTCGCTCACCGAACTCAGGGTCGACTTCATCGCACTCGCAAAGCTCATACCCTCCGTCGGTGCAGTGACCGGCGGCGTTGGAGGAGCAGGCGCCTTGAGTGCCTGGCTCATCGTCCGAATCTGGCTTAGCAGCTGCTCCGGGCTGATCTGGTTCACGCGCTAGTCTCCTTTCACGAACGGGATGTCGATCCCGGCTTCACGCATCTGCGCAAGCTTGTAGCGCAGTGTGCGCGGGCTGATGCCGAGCGCTTGCGCAACGCTTGTGCGCTTGCCGGCATGGGCCTGCATCGCATCGACGATGATCTGGAACTCCTTGTTTTTGAGTCCTTCCTGCAGCGCGCCGTCCTGTTCGGACCCGGAGGTCAGCGCCGCATCCTGTTCGAAAGCGAGATCGGCGGGGCCAATCTCTTCGCTGCCGAGCAGGATCAGGGTTCGCTGGATGAGATTCTCGAGCTCACGGACGTTGCCGCTCCATGTATGAGCGGTCAGGGCGTCGCAGGCCTCATCGGAAAAGCGGATTCGCGACGACGCATCTTCTGAGTACTTCGCCAGAAACAGATTTGCCAGCGGGACGATGTCCAGGGGTCGGAGTCGGAGCGGCGGGATGTGGATCGGGAAGACGTTCAGTCGATAGAAAAGATCCTCGCGGAAATTTCCTTCGGCCACGTGCTGCCTCAAATCCCGGTTCGTCGTCGCGAGCACGCGCACGTCGAGGGAAATCGTCTTGCGTCCGCCGAGGCGCTCGACTTCTTTTTCCTGGATCACACGCAGCAGCTTGGCTTGCAGCTGAAGATCCATCTCCGAAATCTCATCGAGCAACAGCGTGCCACCGTGTGCCTGCTCGAACTTGCCCGGGTGTGCGGCAGACGCTCCGGTGAACGCGCCTTTCTCATAACCGAACAAAACAGCCTCGAGCATATTCTCGGGTATCGCAGCGCAGTTGATCGCGACGAAAGGCTCGTCGCTGCGCTTGCTCCGTTCATGAATGAAGCGTGCGAGAACCTCCTTACCGCATCCGCTTTCTCCGCTGATCATGACGGTCGCATCCGTCGCTGCCACACGCTCGGCGACGCTGAAAAGCTTGGTACTGGCAGGGTCTTCGCAGATCGTCTCGTTAAGTTCCCGAGCCGGTTTCAGGTACTTGCCGACGACGCGGGCGAGATCGTCTGCGGCAAACGGCTTGACGAGGTAGTCCGCCGCTCCGTTGCGCATGACATCGACCGCATTCTCGATTGTGCCGTGTGCGGTCATCAGTACCGCTGGCAGAGACGGGTATGACGCGCGAATTTCATCGAGTAACTCGAGACCGTCCATCGGCTTCATCTGCAGGTCACTCAGGACGAGTCCGACGTCCGACGATTTCAGGATATCGAGAGCCGCTTCGCCGTTATCGGCGGTCAGTACAGAGAAGTCCTTCCCGCTCAGCGTGTCGGCAAGCGCCTCGCGAAGGTGGGCGTCGTCTTCGACGATGAGCACCGAGGAATCAATCATCATTTGCTCCCTCGAAAATCGGCAGGTTGATCGACACCGTTGTCCCGAGGCTGGAACTGGTGCACTCGGCATCGCCGCCGTGTGCCGCAGCGACGGCGCGGACGACTGAAAGACCGAGTCCCGTGCCCTGCGGGCGCGTCGTAAAGAACGGTTCGAAAATTCGGTCCACGAATTCGTCGGGGATTCCGTCAGCGTCATCGTTGACGGACAGCTGGACTTTGCCGTCGGACACGCCGGCATTTACGACGATGCGAACCGCGTGGTGACTGGCCTGGTCCGAGTTCTTGATCAGGTTGACAAGTGCCCCGCGCAGCGCATCCTCGTTGCCAATAATGCACGTGTCGCGATTGGCCACGTGGAATGTCAGTGTGCTTTCCGGCCGAATCTGCCCCTCAACGGCCTGAATTGCGCTGGCGATCAATGTGTGGACGTTGACCTGCTCGGACGTCGACTTCGGTCCGCCGGCAAACTGCAGCATGTCGTCGACCATCCGCCCGAGATCGCAAAGCCGCTCTGAAATCTTCGCGACAATCCGCTGCTGCGCGGGTTCGGAAACGTCGATCTGCGCCGCGTACAGCATTGCCGATGCCAGGGGTGTCCGGACCTGGTGTGCGAACTCGGCGGTCATCTCCCCGATCGCGCTCAAACGCTGGTTGCGCTCACGAACTTCGGCCTTCTGGCGGCTTTCGGAAACGTCCGACAGCAGGAGCACCTCGCCCTCGTCGCCGTCGAGCGCCCGTCGCGCCATATTCAGCCAGCGGCCGTCTTTCAGTTTCAGATTGCCATCGGCGTTTTCGTCATCGCGAATCTCGCGTCGGACGATGTCGGACCAGCGAAGATCGAGCAGCGGCCGACCCAATAGCTCGTGCGCCTCAGAATTGTGATGGATGACTCGTCCGTCGGAGTTCAAAACGATGATTGCGCCAGGCAATGACTCCAGAAGCTGGTTCAGCCGCCGGCTCAGCGCGGCCGACTGCTTCAGGTGGCGCTGGCGTGCCGATTGCTCGGTATTCAGTTTGCGCGTCAGCGCATTGACCTTGTGTTCGAGGTCC
>CAWUHY010000289.1:0-3279 GCA_963922215.1 uncultured Gammaproteobacteria bacterium
CCGCTGACTGATCGTCGGCCCGTTCAAGTGAACAGTCGTAGAGACTCCGGTTGATATCGACCGGCCGTACTTCGACACCGTGCCGCTGTACGTCCTGGATGAGCTGCGACGGCGCATAAAATCCCATCGGCTGACTGTTCAGCAGCGCACAGGTAAACGCCGCCGGTCGATGACACTTCAGCCAGCAGGACACGTACACGAGTAGCGCAAAGCTCGCCGAGTGTGATTCCGGGAAGCCGTACTCACCGAAGCCCTGGATCTGGCGAAAGATCTGCTGTGCAAATTCCACCGTATAGCCGCGTCGCCGCATCCCAGTGATCAGCATCTCCTCAAACTTGCCGAGACCGCCACGCCGCTTCCACGCGGCCATTGCACGGCGCAAAAGGTCCGCCTCGCCCGGCGTGAAGCCCGCTGCCGTGATGGCCAGCGCCATGACCTGTTCCTGGAAGATCGGCACACCCAGCGTGCGCTGCAATACGTGTCGAACTTCCTCGCTGGGATACTCGACCGCCTCCTCACCGTTACGGCGCCGAAGATAGGGATGCACCATGTCACCCTGAATCGGGCCGGGACGAATGATCGCGACTTCGATCACAAGATCGTAAAAACACCGCGGCCGCAGTCGCGGCAGCATCTGCATCTGGGCACGCGACTCGATCTGGAAGACACCCATCGTGTCTCCCGCGCAGATCATGTCATAGACCTCCGGGTCTTCGGCCGGAACGGTCGCCAGCGAATAGTCCTCACCGTAAAACGTGCGCAGCAAATCGAAGCTTCGACGAATTGCGCTCAGCATGCCGAGACCGAGAACATCCACCTTCAACAGACCGAGATCTTCGAGGTCGTTCTTCTCCCACTGAATGACCGTGCGATCCGGCATCGACGCGTTTTCGATTGGTACGAGCTCCGACATGCGCCCGTTCGAGATCACGAAGCCGCCGACATGCTGGGAGAGATGCCGCGGGAATCCCATGATCTCGCTGACGATATACAAAAGACGCTTCACAACCGGGCTGTCGGGATCCAGTCCCGCCTCGCGTACACGGCCGTCGTCGACCTCGTCGCCGTCCCACCACTTCATCGCCCCGGCCATGCGACTGACCTGAAGTTCATTCAGGCCGAGCGCCTTGCCGACATCGCGCAACGCACTCTTCGGCCGATAGGTGATCACCGTTGCCGCGAGCGCGGCCCGCTCACGGCCGTATTTTTCGTAGATGTACTGAATGACCTCTTCTCGCCGCTGGTGCTCGAAGTCGACGTCGATGTCCGGCGGCTCGTTGCGCTCCTTCGAGATGAAGCGCTCGACCAGCGTCTGCATCCGGTCCGGATCAACCTCCGTGATGCCGAGGCAAAAGCAGACTGCTGAGTTCGCCGCCGACCCGCGCCCCTGGCACAGGATGTCGCGCGAACGCGCAAAGGCCACGATGTCGTAAACGGTCAGGAAATAGGACTCATAGCGCAGGTCGGCGATGAGCTCGAGTTCGTGTTCGACCAATTCGACGACGCGCTCCGGAACACCGTCGGGCCAGCGGCGGCGCATGCCGGCCTCGGTCAGCCGGCGGAGATACTCTGCCGGCGTCAGCCCGTCCGGAACGATCTCGTCGGGGTATTCGTAGCAGATCTCGTCCAGCGAAAAATGCGTCAGCCCGGCAATGCGCACAGACTCCTCGAGCAACGATGCCGGGTAGACCTGCTGCAGGACGCTGCGCTTGCGCAGGTGCCGCTCGCCGTTCGGATACAGCAGCAGGCCGGCGCTCTCGAGCGTGACGCTCTCGCGGATCGCGGTCAGCGTATCCTGCACGACGCGTCGTGAGCGCCGGTGCATGTGTACGTCGCCGGCGGCGACAAGTGGAAGGCGAAGCCGCCGTCCGAGTTCGGTCAGTGCTGCGAGCTTTTCCGCCTGGCGGCCATCCGCGAGCAGTTCCACGGCGACCCACAGCCGCTCCCGGAAGACTTCACGGACCCAGTGATCTTCCGTGTCCAGCGCACAGCTCTCATCCGGTACCCAGAGCACGAGACCGCCGGGTAATCCGCTTTCAAACGCCTGCCGGGTCAGCGCGTAACTGCCCTTCTCGGCCGCACGGCGTGCATCCGTGATGGTCTGGCAGAGCGCTGCGTAGCCGCTGCGGTTCTGCGCCAGCACCACGAGCTTGCGACCGCTGCGCAGGCGAAACTCCGAGCCGACAATCAGTTTCTTGAGTCCGCATTCTTTCGCCGCCGAGTGCGCGCGAACAATGCCGGACATCGAACACTCGTCGGTCAGGGCGAGCGCTTCATAACCGAGCGCGGCAGCAGTCTCGACCAGTTCTTCAGGATGCGATGCACCGCGCAGGAATGTGAAATTGGACAGCGCGTGGAGCTCCGCATAACGCGGCTCGTCAAAGATATCGCCCGCCACGGCCGTTCAACCGAAAAGCCCGTGCAGATACCACCCACCGTGCACACGGCGTTCACGAAACACCCACAGACGCAGCCCCTGTGGATTCACCGCCAGGTAGTAGTCGCGCGCGACTGTCTTCGCATCCCACCACCCGGTCTCGAATCGTTCCGGCCCTTCGAGCAACCGGAGAACACCGTGATACACCGGGTTGTCGCCGTTCATGACGAGTGCCTTCGGCTCCTGGAGAAGCCACAGCGGCCGGCGCAGGCCCTGTACCCAGGACGTGTCGAGATGACTGAAGGTCTCGGCGTTCAGCACGTCGTAGTCGCACGCGGCGAACTGCGGACGGTGATCCGGCCTGACGGCAACGCCGTGCACCGACCGGTGACCGATACGTGCAACCAGTCGTTCGGCAAGCTGGGCCATCGAGTACCGCGGCCCGTCGCGCGTTTCTGCCGAAAACGACAGCGCCGCCGATGCCGTTTTCAGCGGCCGCGCATCGCCGCCGCGCAGACGCACCGCAATAACCGGTTCCGGCAGCGTGACCGTCTCGAAACGAATGCCGAGCAGACCGAACCAGTGCGCTGCCGACCTGCTCAGGTGCGCGCCGCCGACGGTGACTTCCGTCGCCGGTGCCTTCAGATGATAGAACGCGAACTCGAGACTCTGCGTACCAAGCTGGCGCTTGAGCAGAAAACGTTCGTGACGCTCAAGAAGCTCTTCGCAAATGGCGAGCAGGAGTTTGCGATCCGACTGTTCCTCCGTCATCTCAAAGTCCGCGACAAAGCGTTCGGGCGTTCGCCAGGCATCTCTCGGGTCCGGCAGGCGGCCGAGCGCCCGGTCGAGCTCCAGCAAACGTTGCACGCCGAAGCGCTTCGCGAACCCGTCGCGCGGCAGAC
>CAWUHY010000290.1:0-3248 GCA_963922215.1 uncultured Gammaproteobacteria bacterium
AACACCGGTCGGCGAGAGCAATCGACCGATCCTCACGCCTTTGCGTTCAGCGAGTGAGCTCCTCGGCCCACGTCTGAAACCCAACGACATTGTCGTCTACGAGTCGACCGTTTACCCCGGCGCGACAGAAGAGTTTTGCGTACCCATTCTCGAGTCCACGTCCGGACTGTCTGTTAACGAAGATTTTTATGTCGGCTACAGCCCCGAGCGAATCAACCCCGGGGACAAAGAGCGACCGCTCCCGAAAATTACGAAAGTGACATCCGGCTCTACGCCGGAAACCGCCGACTTTGTTGACTCTGTTTATCGGGAGGTCATCATTGCTGGCACGCATAAAGCCAGCAGTATCAAAGTCGCGGAAGCGTCGAAAGTTATCGAAAACACGCAACGCGACGTGAACATAGCCCTCGTGAACGAGCTCGCGATGATCTTCGACCGGGTTGATATCGACACCGAAGAAGTTCTTGAGGCCGCCGGAACAAAATGGAACTTTCTTCCGTTTCGCCCCGGTCTGGTCGGCGGACACTGCATCGGCGTCGACCCTTACTACCTGACCTTCAAAGCTGAAGGTCTTGGCTATCATCCGGAGATGATACTGGCCTGTCGGCGAATCAACGACGGCATGCCCGTTTACGTCGCGTCCAAAATTGTCAAGAACATGCTCGCGAAGGGTATTAATCCCGCGCACGCACGGATCCTGATCCTTGGAGTCGCGTTCAAAGAAAACTGTCCCGACATCAGAAACAGCAAGGTGGTCGATATTGTTACCGAGCTAGAGAGCTATGGGTCTGCGGTCGAAATATTCGATCCTTGGGTCGAAGCAGAGGAGATTCAGGCGAGAGGTCTGGAGCTGGTTGATGCTCCGCAAAACGGAAATTATGACGTCGTCGTCATTGCTGTCGCGCACCAACAATTTCGGGAACTCGGTGCCGCCGGTATCCGCGGTTTCGGTAAACCTAATTCGGTCATCTATGATGTCAAATATGTTTTGCCGGCCACTGAAAGCGACGACCGGCTGTAGGTACAACTGAATCATGAAAATACTCGTCACAGGAGCAGCAGGTTTTGTCGGGTGTGCCACGGCAAGACGCCTGTGCGAACGCGGCGACGAAGTCGTCGGAATCGACAACTTCAACGACTATTACGATGTCGCTCTCAAAGAAGATCGCGTCGCTGAGATCGCCGGATTCGAAAATTTTTCGCTGCGGCGGATCGATCTGGCAGACCGCGAATCGATTGCAGAGCTATTCTCAGCGGAGAAATTTGACCGGGTCATTCACCTTGGCGCCCAGGCGGGTGTTCGGTATTCGATCGAGAATCCGCACGCATACATTGACAGCAATATCGTAGGCACGATGAACATCCTCGAAGGCTGTCGCCACAATGCCGTCGAACACTTGGTCTATGCCTCGTCAAGTTCTGTTTACGGCTCGAATACGACGATGCCGTTCTCGGTCGAACACAACGTCGACCATCCGATGTCGCTGTATGGCGCGACGAAAAAATCGAACGAGCTGATGGCGCACACGTATTCGAGCCTGTACGGGCTGCCGACTACTGGTCTACGCTTCTTCACGGTTTACGGGCCGTGGGGCCGCCCGGACATGGCGCCGATCAAATTTGCGAAGGCGATCGCGAACGGCGATCCGATTGACGTCTACAACTACGGTGATCACAGCCGGGACTTTACTTACATCGACGACATCGTCGAGGGCGTCGTGCGTACCTGCGATACCGTTGCGGCGGCTAATCCGGACTGGAAGAGCGACAGCCCCGACTCGAGCAGCAGCAACTGTCCTTATCGCGTCTACAACATCGGCAACCAGGAGCCTGTGCCACTCATGCGTTTCATCGAGTTGATCGAAGAGAAGCTCGGCGTGGAAGCGCAGAAAAATCTGCTGCCGATGCAGGCGGGTGACGTAAAAGACACCTGGGCGGATTCGTCACATCTCGCCAAGGATGTTGGCTATGAGCCGTCAACGAGGATTGAAGACGGCGTTTCAAAATTCATCGACTGGTTCACGAACTACTACCGCGAGCGAGCTTGAGACGCGGAGCAGGAACTTCAGGGGAACAATGAGCGACTATCCTGACCGAAAATTATCCGCCCGCTACCCGACTGATCTTGATGCGTGGAAGCGCCTCGCGCATCACTACCGAGACGAGATTCGTCACCGCGACCTTAAATACATGTTCGCGCGCGATAAGAAGCGCGCGAAGGACTTTTCACTGAAGGTCGGCGATCTGCACGTCGATCTGTCCAAGAACCTTTTCAATCGCAAAACCCGTGGTCTGTTTGCGCGCCTCGCCGAGCAGGCAGGGGTGCCCGCGGCGATTGAAGCGATGTTTGCGGGCGAGACGATTAATGCCACCGAACAGCGGGCGGTACTGCACACGGCGCTGCGCTCCACACCAAGGGATAGGGTGGGTAAAGGTGTCGCGGGTGTCGACGAAATCTTGCGGGAGCTCGACCGGATTGAGACCTTTGTGCATCAGGTCCATTCGGGCCGCGTTGTCGGTTCATCAGAGCACAAATTCACTGACATCGTGAATATCGGGATTGGCGGTTCAGATCTGGGGCCGGTCATGGCCAGCCGCGCCCTTCGGGAATACTGGCGCAAAGGCATGCGGTTCCACAGCGTGTCAAATGTCGATGGCACGGAGCTCGCCGACCTCAAACAGGAACTCGACCCTCGCACCACATTATTTGTGGTCTGTTCGAAAACGTTCACGACGCTCGAGACCATGTCCAATGCGAAGGCGGCGAAAAGCTGGATTGCCCGCGCGCTTGGAAAGGACGCCGTCATCAGTCATTTCGTTGCCGCCTCGACGAATCACGAGGCAATGGATGCGTTCGGCATCCACCCGGATTACCGCTTCGGGTTCTGGGACTGGGTCGGCGGCCGCTATTCGCTTTGGTCGGCCGTCGGCTTATCGATCGCGCTGACGATCGGCATGAATAATTTCAGAAAGTTGCTGGCGGGTGGCAGAACGATGGATCGCCACTTCCGCAAAGCTTCAATGGACGGAAACCTGCCGGTACTCATGGCGCTGCTGGGCATCTGGTACAACAATTTCTTCGGTGCCGAGACCCACGCTGTCTTGCCCTACGACAATCGCCTGAACCGATTCCCCGCATACCTGCAGCAACTGCAGATGGAATCCAGCGGGAAGCGCGTGCGCATGGACGGTCGACCGGTCACGGTCGCGACCGGTTCGGTCATCTGGGGTGAGGCCGGAAACAATGC
>CAWUHY010000291.1:0-3239 GCA_963922215.1 uncultured Gammaproteobacteria bacterium
GGAGCCGGCGACGCAAAACGCGTGATGGCCATCAGCGTTGGTGGCCAGTATGTCCTGTTCCTGCCGCTCGCCTATGCGCTAGGTCCCGGCTTCGGCTTCGGCCTGTTCGCAGTCTGGCTGGCACAGGGCGGCAGCCGCGCGGCGCAGACCGCTGCGTTCCTCTGGAGCTGGCGTCAACGAGGCTGGCAGACAATCAAGGCCTGAGCGTAGCGCTTAAGATTGCGGCAAGCGATCGCCGACGTATTCGAAATTGCTGAATTCGTAACGCTCGTGCTCGTCGAAACGGACGAGCATCAGTGCGCTGCCGCTGACGACAACGTCAACGACTTTCAAAACGTTCGGTCCGCTTCTCGTCGCCGGCCCGAATTCGAAGCGCATGACCATCTTTTTGATCTTCGCGCCAACGATCGGGCGAAGCGGGCGCTGGTTGCGCATGTCCATCAGCAACAACGCGCCGGTGCGTTTCGAAACACGCAGCACGCCGTCAAGACCATTCAGGAATTTTTCGTCGTCGTCATCAACGTCAAACTGCGGGTCGAAACCGATCGTCCAGGCGTGCTCTGTCTCGCTGATCAATCGCAGTGAGCCTGGCTTGATGAGTTTCTCGAGTCCGTCGTCGTCACCGCCAACATCGCGATGCTCGAAATCCTTCATCGCTACGTACTCGTCAATTTCGTCATCGGTTGGCGCCCGACCGTCGACGCTCAGAAGTGTCCAGCGTTCGCCGGCGGGCCGCGTGGGATCGTAGCGACCGACGAGAGTTTCATCGTCCTCGCGACTCGTTTCGTCGAACGCGTAGGACATTTCGAAGTTCCATTCGATATTGTCCAGTGCGGTGTCGACGATGTCGGCCAGTGCGCGCTCGGACGACTGTGCTGCTGCCGACATGACCAAAAAGGCAACGGCAATACTCGCAATTTTTGTCTTCATGAAGACGTCTCTTGACATATCTCTCTCTTCATAGCGCCGGTCTTAGGAATCGGTTACAGCCGGTCTGCAATTCGCGAGTCTTTCGGTTACAGTTTCAAAAATAACAAAAACGGAGTGACCCCCATGCCGAATCGGAGAGAGTTCCTGGGCGGATCTGCGGCCCTGCTCGCAGCCAGTGCGTCCGGCGCGAGGATCGAGCCAGGCGAGGCCGACGATTCCCTAAACATCCTGTTCCTCGGCGGTACCGGATTTATCGGACCGCATCAGATTGAGTACGCGCTCGCGCGCGGGCACAAGGTCAGCATGTTCAATCGTGGGCGACGGTCCGGACTCTACGGCGGTCGTGTCGAAGAGCTCACCGGAAATCGCGATTCACAAGTCGATGACGGCCTGTCGGCTCTCGAAGGCAATCGCACGTGGGACGTCGTGGTCGACAATTCGGGTTACATCCCGCGCCACGTTCGCGACTCCGCCGAGCTCCTGAAGGATCGCTGCGGCCGATACATCTATGTATCAACGGTTGCTGTCTACGATTTCGAAAAGACACCCGTCATCGACATCAACAGTCCGATGCACGCGGCGCCGGAACCCGAGACGGAACAGGTCACCGGCGAAACCTACGGTCCGCTCAAGGCGGAGTGCGACCGGATTGCGGCGGACATCCTCGGCGACAAATACACGAGTGTTCGACCCACTTATATTATCGGACCCGGAGACACGACCGACCGGTTCACCTACTGGGTCGACCGATTCCAACGCGGCGGCGAGATCGTCTGCCCCAGCGCGCCGGAACTCGCATCTGCATGGGTCGATGTCTTTGACCTGTGTCACTGGCTTGTTGAGCTGGGCGAACGCGACCAGGCCGGAATTTTCAACGCCGTGACGCCTGACGAGCGCGTCACTCGCGAGCAGGTCATGCACGGCATCAAGGCAACGACCGCCGCAGCATCGACGCTGTACTGGCCGGAAGACGAGAATCTGGAGGCGGCAGGATTCGCGCCGCCGATGTTCCCGACCGGACAGGTCGATCGGCTGATGGATTCCTCGCACGCGAAGCGGGCAGGGCTCAGGAAGACGCCGCTGGCAGAATCCGTGCAGGCGATCGCCGCGTGGTGGGCGACAGTTCCACCGGAACGCAAACAGTCCGTCCGGCGCTGGCCGACGCCCGAGCAGGAAGCTTTAGTCCTTAAATCAATCAAAGAGTCCTGATATGCAACGACTGATTTTTTCCCTCCTGGTATTCGGCGCGCCCGCGTTCGCTTCGGAAACGCTGACTGTCGAACGCCTTTTTGAAGCGCCTGCGCTGTCCGGGCCTTCGCCGACGGCCCTGAAGATCTCGCCCGATTCCAAACGGGTCACATTCATCCGGGCGAGCGAAACTGACGTCCAGCGCAAGAACCTCTGGGAATACAATCTCGAGGACGACGAGATGCGCCTGCTGGTCGATTCGAAGACGCTGTCGGATGGCCCTGAGCAGCTGTCGGCCGAGGAATTAGCGCGCCGCGAGCGCCTCCGGATCTCGGGCTCCACGGGTATCGTCGACTACGACTTCTCCTCCGATGGTCGCCTGCTGCTGTTCCCCGTTGCCGGAGACCTCTACGTCTACAACCTCGAACGCGGCAAAAGCGTCAGGATCACCGAAACCGATGAGACGGAAACCGACCCGAAGCTCAGCCCGAACGGGCGTTACGTGTCGTATATCCGACAGCAGAATCTGTTCGTCTTCGACCTTGTCGACAACGAAGAACGTCAGCTCACGACCGAGGGCGGCGGAACGATCAAGTTCGGGATGGCAGAATTTGTCGCGCAGGAGGAAATGGATCGGCTGACCGGCTACTGGTGGTCACCGAACAGCGACAAGATCGCGCTGACGCGTATCGACGAGTCACCCGTCGAACTGCAGGAACGCTTCGAAATTTTTGCTGATGGATTCGATGTGTTCTCGCAGCGCTATCCGTCGGCAGGCACGCCGAACGTCGAAGTACAGCTCGCCGTTGTTGACCTTGAATCGTCGGACCTGCAGTGGATGGATCTGGGCATCGAGTCGGACATCTATCTTGCTCGCGTGAACTGGTTCCCGGACAACACCCACCTCGCGGTGCAGCGGCAGTCCCGTGATCAGAAGCAGCTCGATTTCCTGAAGATTCATTCCGACAGCGGCAAGGCGACACGTCTCTTTACCGAGAAAGCCGACACGTGGCTCAGCCTGTACAACGACCTGACGTTTCTCGATTCCAGCGACCGTTTCCTCTGGACATCGGAGCGTAGCGGATTCAAGCATCTCTACCTCTATAACAACGACGGTTCGC
>CAWUHY010000292.1:0-3227 GCA_963922215.1 uncultured Gammaproteobacteria bacterium
GCGTCCGTGCGGGCCGGTTCAACTTTCTTGTTGAGCGCGTTGATGCCCTTGTTGTCCAGCGCAGGGCTGTAGCCGGTGCGCCCGTTCGCGAGCGCGACGATGCGCGTCATCAGCCAGCCCGGCAGCAACGCGAAGCGGTTCGGCCAGGTCGAGCCGGACAGCGCCAGTGCGGCGAGGCTGCTCGTCCGCGACGCAACGTCCTGCGCGACAAATGAACCCATGCTGTGTCCGAGCAAGACGCGGGGCACGTCGGGATACTCACTTCCCGCGTGTTCGTGGACGGCGATCGCATCTTCAACGACACGGTTCCAACCGTCCTGGTCCGCGAAGTGCCCGCGCTGTTCGGCGTGCTGGCCGTGGCCGCGGTGGTTGTGTCCTACAACAGCGAAGCCGCGTTCGACGAGGTGTTTAGCGAAATCTTCATAGCGCCCGATGTGTTCGCCCATGCCGTGCATGAGCTGCACGACGAGGTCGGGAGCGGAGTCGGTCCGCCAGATGCGGCCGTCGATCGTGTGGCCGTCATTGGCCGTGAGAGTAAATGTCTCAGTCATTGAGCTTCCAGTTTTTGAGCATGACAACAAAAGTGTAAGAGGCAGACCAGGTGATCATGACGAGGCCTGTCAGTCCCTCCATGCCGGTCATCAGGCGGATGGCACCGTAGGGAACGATGTCGCCGAAACCGATCGTCGTGTAGGACATGGCCGAGTAGTACACGCAGTCGAACACAGTGACCGGATCCATGCCCCGAAGTTCACCGACGTGAAAGACCGTGAGCAACACGTAGTAGGCGATGCCGAAAAACCAGATCTCGATGGTGTGGATGAGCAGCAACAGCAGGATGAGCATGATGACGCGTTTTCGATGATGCGCCTTCGGCATTGGCAGGTACTCGCTCATCAGCCGCAGACCTTCGTAATGCAGCAGGACGCGCAGTACAACCACGAGAATCGTCGCGATGAGAACCTGCGCAACGCCCGGCGGAATCGAATCGATCACGTCCGCGTTCCTTCTCTCAGCGCATAAAATCCGCCGCCCAGCAGTAGCGCGAGCTTGGTCAGCTCGAGCGTGCTGTAGGCCGCATGCGCGATGGACGGCGGCGGCGTCATCCCTTGGGCGACCATCTGCCCGCGTGCGGTGAGTTCCGGAATCAGCCAGGCGGACTGGGCAACGAGGATCAGGGCAAGAATTCCTGCGACCGGCCACCAGTGCCGCGCGCGTCCTGAGGCACGTACGACGATCAGTAGAAAGATGAGCGCGATGAATTCGACCTTGTTCAGCAACGTGAAGACGTAGGCGCCGAGTTCCATGGCATCCGAGCGCGCGATCATCGGCGCACGAAATCGCGCGGGCGTCGCGATGAACGCGTTTCCGGCTGTCATTCCGAACCAGATGAAGCACACCCAGGCTGGCGAGAGCAGGATCTCCTTGAAGTTCGCCAAATGTCGTTTGGTTCTATCCGCCACGCGGGCCTCGCCTTGTGTTCGCCCGGGAGCGGGCGCATAGTCGATGTTTGCGAGACGACTGTAAGATGCACGCCCCCGAATCACAACTCAGCTCCACGGTCCTGATGATTCGCCCGGTCCGTTTTCAGCAGAATCCGCTGACAGCAGCAAGCAATCGCTTCATGGCCGACCTTGATGCGACTCCGGCGGAGCAGCAGTCGGCGGCGGCGCGACAGTTTGACGGGCTTGTGCAGGCATTGTCCGACGCAGACGTCGAGGTCATCGTCTTCGACGACACGCCCGAGCCGCACACCCCGGACAGCATCTTTCCGAACAACTGGGTCAGTTTTCACGCCGATGGCCGCGTTGTCCTGTATCCGATGGAAGCGCCCAACCGCCGGACGGAACGCCGGCGCGACATCCTCGACGCGCTCGTTCGCGACTACCGCTTTGTCATCGACGACATCGTCGACCTGAGCCACAACGAAAAGCGCGGCCTGTTTCTAGAAGGGACGGGCAGCCTCGTACTCGATCGCGTCCAGCGTGTTGCCTTCGCCTGCCTGTCTTCGCGCACGCATACAGAAGCACTTGAGGAATTCGGAGCCTGCATGGGCTACGACATTGTCTGTTTCGATGCCGTCGATCGCGACGGCTACCCGATCTATCACACGAATGTCGTGATGTCGGTCGGCGAGACGCTCGCGCCGGTCTGCCTCGAAGCCGTTCCTGACCCGCAACAGCAGCAGGCAATCGTCGAGCGGCTCGAAATCAACGGCCGAAGCGTCATGCCGCTGAGCTTTCACCAGCTCGAATGCTTCGCCGGCAACATGCTCGAGGTGGCGAACAGGGCTGGAGAGCGCGTTGTCGCCATGTCAGAATCCGCGCTGCAATCCCTGGATGCCGCGCAGCGCACCGCGCTCGAGAACAGCGGCCATATCGTCGCCGCCGACATCAGCGACATCGAAGCGTCTGCCGGAGGCAGCGTCCGCTGCATGCTGGCCTCGGTGCACCTGCCGCGCCTGAGCGCTTAAGTCAGTATCCGGGAACAAACAAGTTCGTCGCGCGCGGCGCGGCCACGGAGTAGGCAATGCACCACTATCGAATCACGCCGGCCAACCCGGACGCGCACCTGTTTGAAGTCGAGCTGAGAATCAGTTCACCCGATCCCGCGGGGCAGGCGCTCAGGATGCCGGCCTGGATTCCCGGCAGCTACATGATTCGCGACTACGCGCGGAACGTCGTCTCCGTTCGCGCGACCTGCGGTGGCCAGGACGTCGCCATCGAAAAACACGACAAGAGCACCTGGGTCGCCGCAGCCTGCGACGGCGAGCTCGTCGTTACGGCCGAGATTTTCGCCTATGACCCCAGCGTTCGTGGCGCGCATCTTGATCGCCGTCATGGTTTCTTCAACGGCACTGCGATGTTCTTCGAAGTAGTCGGGCAGGAAGATACAAGCTGCGAGCTTGAGATCGTCAAGCCGGCCAACATCGACGACTGGCAGGTCGTCACGTCGTTGAAGAGCGCTGGCGCGGAGCCCTACGGCTTCGGCCGCTACAGTGCCGCGAATTACGATGAACTCATCGACCAGCCGGTCGAAATGGCGCCGCAGCTCATCCGGGAATTCACGGTCGCAGGCCTGCCGCATGTCCTGGCAATCCGCGGTGAGGTGTCCGGCGATGTCGATCGTCTCGTCCTCGACCTCTGCAAAGTGCTGGAAGAGCATCACCGCCTGCTCGGCACACCGGACGATCTCGATCGCTACGTTTTTCTGTTGAAAGATCGGAA
>CAWUHY010000293.1:0-3197 GCA_963922215.1 uncultured Gammaproteobacteria bacterium
CGGTTCCTGCATCGTCGACATCGGCGGCGGCACCACGGACATCGCGGTGTTTCTGGGCGGCGCGATCCAGCACACCGCCGTTATCCCGATCGCCGGCGACCAGGTCACGAACGACATCGCCGTCTCGATGCGGACGCCGACGCAGTACGCGGAGGAGATCAAGATCAAGTACGCCTGCGCGTTGTCGCAGCTCGCGAATCCGGACGAGACGATCGAAGTGCCTAGCGTAGGCGACCGACCGCCGCGTCGACTCGCACGTCAGACGCTCGCCGAGATCGTCGAGCCGCGCTACGAGGAATTGTTCGGCCTGATCCGGGACGAACTGCGACGCAGCGGATTCGAGGAACTGATCGCAGCCGGGATCGTGATCACCGGGGGCAGCGCAAAAATGGAAGGCGCGGTTGAGCTTGCGGAAGAAGTCTTCCACATGCCGGTGCGTCTCGGGTCGCCGCAGTACGTGGAGGGGCTGGGCGACGTCGTGCGCAACCCGATTCACGCGACGGGCGTTGGCCTTTTGCTCTACGGCTACGAAAGTCTTTCACGTCGCGGGCGTCGCAGTACGCCTGTCGGCGGCAGTTTGGGTGACGTCTGGGAACGCATGAAGTCGTGGTTCTCAGGTCAGTTTTAAGTTTGCGCCAATGTATGGCGCTTTAGGTTTGGCAATTGCCAAGGACTCGTTCCGAAAGGAACTCTAGCGGAGGAAAACTCATGTTTGAACTTATGGACTCGCACAGCCAAAGCGCAGTCATCAAGGTCATCGGTGTCGGTGGAGGAGGCGGAAACGCCGTCTCGCACATGGTGGAGACAGGCATCGAAGGCGTTGAATTTATCTGCGCGAACACGGACGCACAGGCACTGAAGGGCTCACGCGTCAGGACTTCGTTGCAGATCGGCTGCAACATTACGAAGGGCCTCGGCGCCGGCGCCGACCCCGACACGGGCCGCCAGGCTGCCATGGAAGATCGCGACCGAATCCAGGAAGCGATCGAAGGGGCAGACATGCTGTTCATCACGGCCGGTATGGGCGGTGGTACGGGAACCGGTGCAGCACCCGTCGTCGCGCAGGTCGCGAAGGAACTCGGCATTCTCACGGTTGCCGTCGTCACGAAGCCCTTCGGCATGGAAGGCGCGAAGCGCATGGCGATCGCCGACCACGGTATCGCCGAGCTGGGCAAATACGTGGACTCGCTGATCACGATTCCGAACGAAAAGCTCTTGAGTGTTCTCGGCGGAGACACAACGCTGCTGGATGCGTTCCGTTCGGCGAACCAGGTGCTCCAGGGTGCCGTGCAGGGCATCGCGGAACTCATCACGCGTCCGGGCCTGATCAACGTCGACTTTGCAGACGTCCGCACGGTCATGTCGGAAATGGGCATGGCCATGATGGGCAGCGGATCGTCGTCCGGTGAAGACCGCGCGCGCGAAGCGGCCGAAGCAGCCGTCTCCAGCCCGCTGCTCGAAGACATCAACCTCGCCGGCGCGAACGGCATCCTGGTCAACGTCACGGCAGGGATGGATCTGTCGATCGGCGAATTCCAGGAGGTCGGCGCAACGGTCAAGGAGTTTGCATCGGACAACGCAACCGTCGTCGTTGGCACGGTGATCGATCCGGACATGACCGATCGCATCCGCGTCACCGTCGTCGCCACCGGTCTCGGCAAGAGCGCGACGCAGTCGGAAGAGACGCCGATGCGTATCGTTCGTCGCCCGGCAGCGCAAAGCCGCGAACCGAACTACAACGGTCTCGACAAGCCGACAGTGCAGCGCAAGCGCGCCGTCGGTGATGGCCTCGAAGAAGGCGGGCTCCAGGAAGAGCTCCTGGATATCCCCGCATTCCTTCGCCGCCAGGCAGACTAAGGCGTGAATGAGTGACTCCGCAGCGCCGGCCCGGATGGCTGCCGGGCCGGCGCACTCTCTCCAGGACGGGGAGACCGGACTTGAAGCGCTCGGAATCGACGCTATTTCGCGGCGAAGGGTCTCAACAGTGACCCCAACGCTAAGTGTATGAATAGTTTTTAGAACTTGCTTCGCGTGCTACTCTTTTCGTCGCCGGTCGTCCAGGACGCCGGTGAATGAACGGCGCTCCCCCGCGCCTCAAGGCCCCAGATGCTGAAACAACGAACAATCAAGTCAACGATCCGCGCGACCGGCGTCGGACTGCACAATGGCGAAAAGGTCTACATGACCCTGCGTCCGGCAGCCGAGAACACCGGTATCGTGTTTCGTCGCGTCGATCTCGACGATCCCGTGGATATCAAGGCGGATCCGCGTCTCGTCGGCGAGACCATGCTCGGCACGACGCTCGTCAAGGACGGTGTCAAGGTTGCGACCGTCGAACACCTGATGTCGGCGCTGGCGGGCCTCGGCATCGACAATATCTATGTCGACCTTTCCGCGCCCGAAGTCCCCATCATGGACGGCAGCGCCGGTCCGTTCGTCTTCCTCTTGCAGTCCGCTGGTATCGAGGAACAGAACGCGGCCAAGCGCTTTGTGCGAATCAAAAAGAAAATCCGGGTCGAGCACGGCGACAAATGGGCCGAGCTCGTTCCGCACGACGGTTTCAAGGTGAACTTCGAGGTCTACTTCAATCACCCCGTTTTCAACAAGATCAGTCAACACGCGACCGTCGATTTCTCATCGACGTCGTTCTTAAAGGAAGTCAGCCGCGCCCGAACGTTCTGCTTCCTGCGCGATGTTGAGGCACTGCGTGAGAAAAACCTGACGCTCGGCGGCAGCATGGACAATGCGATCGTGCTGGACGACTACCGCATCCTCAATGAGGACGGACTGCGTTACTCGAACGAGTTCGTCATTCACAAGATTCTCGACGCCATCGGCGACGTCTACCTGCTCGGCCACACGCTCGTCGGCGAACTGCGCGCCTACAAGTCGGGGCACGACCTGAACAACCGCCTGATGCGCGCCTTGCTCGCAGACGAGACTGCCTGGGAAGAAGTAACCTTCAACGACTCAGCGAAGGCACCAATCTCCTACGCGACGCCCGCCTACGCCTGACGGGCGACCCGCACCGACAATGATTCGACGCTCTTGCCGTCTTCGCGGGCGGCCTTGAGCAGGGCGTCTTCCTCGAATCGCAGCCGCGCGGCAGCTGCCGACGATGCGGCGACAACGACCAGCAGGCCGTCGTCACGCAGGTTGGCGCCCCGGATTTCGCTCTTCAGCGCGTCCGGCAGGGC
>CAWUHY010000294.1:0-3182 GCA_963922215.1 uncultured Gammaproteobacteria bacterium
GCGTGAAGTTTTTTTGTTTTCATGATTCCTCTCAGAATTGTCGAAAACCGAGAGGACAGGCAAACCGCTATCGCTGTCAAACTCGCAGACACGCCTGAATTTTCTTACCCCGGGGCTTTCGACTGAATTGAAGTCTCTTTGAACCGGTCGCGTATCAGTCGCCAGTCCCAACAACGCCGCTGCCTCGCGTCTCTCGAAATTGCGGCAAGTCGTCCGTGATGGCCGACCAGTTCGCTGCGTAGTCGACGAAAATATGCGCATCGGCCTTCAAGGGCAGATCATCGTCCAGTGTTCCAAGAGCAATTTCTACTTCCTTACCGGATCCTTTCGCGCTGGTGAAAGTCATGCTGGACCCGCAGTGCTGGCAGAACTGCCGAGTTGTGCCGTTCTCCGCAACGTAGTCCTTCAGCATCTCCTCGCCTTTTATCCAGCGGAAATTGGATTTTTGTATTGATCCATAGGTCGCATAGTCGGCGCCATGAAACTTGCGGCACATCGAGCAATGACAGTGCGAAACGCCTGGTAGGAATTCGTCGATCTCAAAACGGACAGCGCCGCAAAGACAGCGGCCGCGATAGGGGGCTGGCATGATGACTACTCCAATTTGGTCATATTCTCGAATTTCTGGCTTTCCATTTTTGCAATTGTGGGACAGGCACCCGCTGCATCATCTCCACGCCGCGAGTTGGAGAGAGCATAGCCCGTTGCTTTCGCCCTCTGTTCGTCGCAGCTGAGACCTGAAATCAAAATCAACGGATTGCGCCGGCACGATGTTCCTTCGGACTAATGCCGCGTACGCGCTTGAAGGCGGCGCTGAACGCGTAGGGCGTTGAGTAGCCAACCTGGTGTGCGACGCTCGATACTGACTCATTCGGCTGGCACAACAGATCGGCTGCGAGCGCCATGCGCCAATTCTTAAGAAACGTCATCGGTGGCTCTCCGACAATATCGTTGAAGCGACGAGCCAGGGAGGCTCTCGATGTTCCGACTTCAGAGGACAGTGAGTCCAACGTCCAGTCTTTCGCAGGATTCTCGTGGATCGCGCGTAGCGTATTTTCGACCACGCGATCGCTCTGGTGCTGATACCAGTCTGGCGGATTCGCCTTCTGTTGCGCGAACCACTCTTTTAAGACTGCTGTTACCAGTAGGTCGATCAAGCGATCCAGCACCGCGGCCTGTCCGGGCTCGTCTTTGACGACCTCCGCAGACAACAACGGTACTAGCGGCGACTCCCACTCGTCGTGGGAAAGCGCGAGGACGGGCGGCAAGGCATTTATCAGACGATCGCTGACATCGCTCAGGTGCTCGTAAGCCCCGACGACGAACACGGTGGAACCGTTCGGGTCCGTGCCCCACGTGCGCGTGTCGTGCATGAGTTCGTCGAGTAAGGATTCGCCGGCAGCGTTTCGGCAATCCTGGCCCGGATGGATGAAGATCGTTGGCGACGCATCGGGCGACTCTGCGACGTTGTAGAGCGCCGGCGCTCGCGTTATCGCAATGTCGCCCGGGCCCACGAAAACGGCATCGCCGTCGTCGGGCTTCACCCAAACGCTGCCTTTAATCCCAGCGATGACGGTCAGACGCGACTGGGCCAGAATCCGCAATGACCACGCGGAACTCATCGTACACCGCAAAGAAAATGCGCCGCGCGCACGCGGCGCATCCAATAAACCGCCAAGCATGTCCATTTGTCCATTCTAGACGAATGCGTATGCATTTGATCATCCTGAGCATGGGCGGCTCCATCGTCGCTTCGTAGGCTAGTCACATCTTGCAAACAGCCTGGAGGCGATCATGAACAACACCATCGATACGACACATAGCAGCGCTGGCGTAACCCTCGTGCTGGGTGCATCCGGAAAAACCGGGCGTAGAATCATCCAGCGCCTGAATTCACGAGGCGTGCCGACCCGCGCGGCGTCACGGTCGGGCAGCCCGTCCTTCGACTGGAACAAGCCGGAAAACTGGGACGCTGTTCTCGACGGCGTTACCGCAGTCTACATTTCCTACTCGCCCGATCTCGCCATTCCTGGGGCAACGGAATCGATTCAGCAGTTTGTCGACAAGGCCGTCGAGCATGGCGTCAGCCGCCTCGTACTCTTGTCCGGGCGCGGCGAGGAAGAAGCGCAGGCGTGTGAAAAAATCGTGCAGGCCTCGAATGCTGAGTGGACAATCGTCCGTTCGAGCTGGTTCATGCAGAACTTCTCGGAAGGCGAGTTCCTGCAGCTCGTGCTCAGCGGAAAAATTGCTTTGCCTGCGGCCAATGTTCCCGAACCCTTCATCGACACTAACGACATTGCCGACGTTGCCGTTGCCGCGCTGACTGAGGAGGGTCACGCCTATGAGATCTACGAAGTAACAGGACCACGTCTGCTGACATTCTCGGACCTGGCCAAAGAAATCTCCGAGGCGGCAGGACGTGACGTTGAGTTCGTCCAGATTCCGGCTGAGGCGTTCGCTCAGGGTGTTGCGGAATCCGGCATTCCGGAAGACATCGCGTGGTTGTTGAACTACCTGTTCGCGTCAGTGCTCGACGGTCGTAACGCGTACGTCGGTGACGGCGTCAAGCGTGCCCTCGGGCGTGAGCCGGCAGACTTCGCGGAGTTTGCCCGACGTATTTCCAATCGTGGTACATGGACGGTCGTTAAAGACGAGGCGGTGGCATGAGTACCTTTCTGACGGTCGCTACAGTTCTAGCCATGGTATGCAGCGCGCTGATCGGCGGCATCTTCTTCGCTTTCTCAAACTTTGTCATGCAGGCGCTCGAGCGACAGCCGAACTCCAGCGGTCTTATGACAATGCAGACGATCAACGTCACGGTACTCAATCCCGGATTCCTCGGCGCGTTCATGGGGATGGGTTTGTTGAGCCTCGCGCTTTCAGTCTATGCGGTCTTCCACTGGGAGGCCGCATCGTCGCCCTATCTGCTCGGCGGGGCAGTAGCTTATCTCGGCGGAACATTCTTGGTGACGGTCTCGGGAAATGTCCCGCTGAACGACAAGCTCGCAGCTGTGGGTGCGGACGCTCCGGCGTCCGAAGAAATCTGGGAGCACTATCTAAAGCACTGGACGCGTTTGAATACGCAGCGGACAGGAGCGGCGCTGTTGGCAGCCGTGCTCTTCAGCATCGGGCTGGTCAACGGCTAGCAGCCTACAAGATCTCCCGCACCAACTCCGGCGGCC
>CAWUHY010000295.1:0-3176 GCA_963922215.1 uncultured Gammaproteobacteria bacterium
CCAAAAAAATGGGCCCCGATTGGGGCCCATATTTTTTGGCTGGGGGAGAGGGATTGATGAGGGCCTTTGGCCCTCACCCCTGCGGGGCGGCTCGGCTGCGCCTCGCCGTCTGTCGTCGCTGCGCTCCTCGGATCGAACCCTGGGGGGTGAGAATCAGCCTCTTCTCCAGCCAAAAAAATGGGCCCCGATTGGGGCCCATATTTTTTGGCTGGGGGAGAGGGATTCGAACCCCCGTTGACGGAGTCAGAGTCCGTAGTCCTACCACTAGACGATCCCCCAGTGGACTGGTTGGACGCAGCCGCGTCCGACGGACTTTTAGCGCTTCGAGTACTGCGTTGCGCGACGTGCTTTGCGCAGGCCCACTTTCTTGCGCTCGACTTCACGCGCGTCGCGGGTCACGAAGCCAGCCTTGCGCAGCGGCGAGCGCAGTGACTCGTCGTAGTTCATCAGGGCACGCGTCAGGCCGTGGCGAATTGCGCCTGCCTGGCCGGTGGTTCCGCCGCCGGATACCGTGACATTGATGTCGAACTTATCGCCGACATTCGTCAGTTCGAGGGGCTGGCGGACAATCATCTGTGCGGTTTTGCGGCCGAAGAAGACGTCGAGCGGTCGGTTGTTGACCGTGATGTCACCCTTGCCGGGACGCAGGAAGACGCGAGCCGTTGACGTTTTGCGGCGGCCTGTGCCGTAGAAATGCGTATCACTCATTATTCAAATACCTTAGACGTTGATCTCGAGTGGGATGGGCTGCTGTGCCTCATGCTTGTGCTCGGGACCTTTGAAGACGCGAAGCTTGGAGTACATCTGACGACCGAGCGGGCCACGCGGCAGCATGCCTTTGACAGCCTTTTCGATGACGCGCTCCGGGTGCGTTGCCAGAAGCTTTTCCAGCGATACAGATTTCAGACTGCCGATGTATCCCGTGTGGTGGTGATACATCTTGTCCGTCATCTTGTTGCCGCTCACGCGAACTTTCTCGGCGTTGACTACGACGATGTAGTCGCCGGTATCGACGTGCGGCGTGTAGACAGGCTTGTGCTTGCCACGCAGACGGTGCGCAATTTCGGTCGACAGGCGGCCGAGCGTCTTGCCCGTCGCGTCAACGACATACCAGTCGCGCTTCACCTCTGCCGGTTTTGCAGAAAACGTTTTCATCATTCTTTCCGTCGGAAAAACTCAAATTGGACCAACCGCTTGGGGTCGGCGGTGCTCAGGCGCAGAGAAAGGTCTCGCCTGAGCAGCGAAAGGCGCGAAATTCTACTTGAGGTATTCCGCCTTTGCAACGCGGTCTTGCATCCCGCGAGGCGCCGCGTGGGCGCCTGGCGGGTCAGCAAGGCCAGATTTGCCTGTTTTTCTTAAAAATCAGGCGTCTGCGCTCAAAATCAGGCTAGAAAAGATACTCCAGCGACGCGGCAATGTACGTATCGCGGTTTTCCCGGCCCGCCGGGACGTCGCTGTTGTTCTTGATCGTGTAGGAAAAAACCAGCGCGAGATCGCCGAGGAGCTGCGCTGAAACAGCGGTGACGGACTCCAGGTAGGTGTTCTCGTCACCGGCTTCGACGCTTATGTCCTGCCGGAATTCCGCCGTCTCGCTGATCTGCCAGCGGTAGTCCATGCCGCCGCGCAGGATGAATTCGTTCGTGCTGGTTCCGTCGACGAGATCCGACTGGCGGGCACCGGCGCCGATTTCAGCGTTGAGCTGGTGGACATCCGTTTCAATCAAGCGGCGGCCGTAACCGATCGACTGTGAAAACTGCGTGTCATAGCCGGAGAATCTGTCCTTACGCCAATTGGCGCGGGCAAATACGAAGTCGTACTCGCCGAAGCTGCGCTCGGTTTTCGCGCCGAGCTCGTAGGCCTCTGCCGTCGTCATGTTGTCTTCCGTCGCGTTGACCGCATTCGCCCGCGCTGAATGCACCCAATCGCCGGTCGCATACTCGATACGCACGCCGGTGTTCAGCGTCGAGTTTTCCGTGTTACCGGACGTCGACAGGTAGCCGAGTGTGGCCTTTCCGGACCACGGGCCTTCTTCCTCCTGAGCGGTAGCAGCCGAAAAAACCAAAACGAGAGAACAAAACGTGATCAATTTCGTCACAAGTCACCTATGTCATGTTGGGGCGGCATCCTGAAGGCAGCAGGCAGGCTGATGCTTCAATCGATGCGCGCCGGGTCGGACCGCGTGACAGCGTCGAGCGTCACGTCAGCGCCTTCGAGAAGCCGGCGAGTATACCGGGGCGGCACAGCTGATGCACCGCGGCATTGTTTCAGAATATGTCATTGTCTCGAAGCGCCGAAGCGCGTGACCCGCAAGCTGGGCTTGCTATACTCCACGCCTATGCGAAGTCGACGCCTATCTCGCCTGGACAAAGCGCTTGCCGGCGCAAACAACCTGTTGCGCACCGTCGCGGCTCCGGCCGGAATGCCAGCTCGCCCTTACCCTGCCGGCAAGACCGAAGACGGCGAATTGAGCGATGCAGAAAGGAAACACGCTGCCGGCCTGATGCGCGTCAACCACGCTGGCGAAGTTGCCGCACAGGCGCTCTACCAGGGTCACGCTGCGTTCGCCCGCGACAGCGAGGTTGAGCAGCACGTAAAGGAAGCTGCCGCCGAAGAATTCGACCATTTGGCCTGGTGCGAACTGCGCCTCAAAGAACTAGACGCCAGCCCGAGCAAGCTCAGCCCCTTCTGGTATGCGGGCGCCTTTGCGCTCGGTGCGACGAGCAGCCTGTTAGGCGACAAGTGGAGTCTCGGTTTCATTGCAGAGACGGAAGCACAGGTGGTTGACCACCTGGATGATCATTTCGAACGGCTGCCGGACGGCGACAAGCGTAGCCGGGCTATCGTGACGCAAATGCGCGCGGAAGAAGAAGAACACGGCGAGAACGCCCGAGAGGCTGGTGCCGCCGAGCTGCCCGCGCCGGTGAAAAAATTGATGAAAGCGACGTCGCGAGTGATGACTCGGACCGCGTACCACATTTAGACTTGAAGAGGCCGGGCACTGCCCGGTTGGGGATGGGCCGTGAGGCCGACAATAATAAACTGCGCGAAACGCGCGAGGGTTCTTGTATGCAGACTTCCGCCAAGACACTGAGTGACGTCCCGGCAATCAATCGCTTTTTGAGTTATTGCCGCGTACGCACCGTTCCATCGAAGACCGTCATGATCCACGCGGGCGA
>CAWUHY010000296.1:0-3174 GCA_963922215.1 uncultured Gammaproteobacteria bacterium
AGGGCCGGTTGTCGTAGTTCTGGCCGCGCTCGTTCTTGACCGTCTCGCGCTGGACCTCAAATTTTTCCTGAGTGACTGCGTCGAGGAAGAATCCCATCCGGTCTGCTTCGAGCCAGAGCACTTTTTCGAGCTGATTCGACGGTACGGTCTGGAAGTAGTTCGTCCGGTCCGTGTTCGTTGTCCCGTTCAGCGTGCCACCCGACTCGGACACGATCCGGAAATGCTCCTCGTCGCCAACGTTTTCGGATCCCTGGAACATCATGTGTTCGAAGAAGTGGGCAAACCCGGACTTGCCAATCTCCTCGCGACCAGAGCCGACGTGATAGGTGATGTCGACATGGGCAATCGGATCTGAGTCGTCCTCGTGCAGGATGACCGTGAGTCCGTTATCCAGCACGTATTTTTCATACGGGATGACAAGCGCATCGGACCCGTCCGCGACGACGGTCTCGACATGCGTAACGCCGTCCGGCAGCACAGCCTCCTCCACAGCAGGCGGCGCTGATTCTCCGCAGGCAACAAGCAAGAAAGAGGCTGCGGTCAAACCGCCGGTTAAGATTTTTGGAATTCGCATGATGGGTCCCGAAAAAAATGACTATCAAAAGCTAAAAGACCGCCGCGACGCCAAAGGTTCCACACTCCATGAGAGCTCGATGTCTCGTACGGGAACCAGGCAGCGGACGAGCACGCCCTGACCGGGCAGGCTGCGTGATTTTGCGGCAGCACAGGAGAGTGACCGAAAGATGTTTGCACTTCCAGCCCCAGCAACGAAAAAACAACAAAGACGCGAACTTTGACTGCAATGGCCAACGGGGCAATCAGGCCCAGACGGAAGCAATTTCGCGGCCTGCAGTGCGTACAGCGAGAGAGAGAGGCGGTACTCTCGGCTGCCGGTTTTTCCGTTGACTTCGTCGCAACCTGCCGAAAAACGGGGCTTTCACTGATTCAAGCTGGAAAACAAGAAATCACCGTAAACCTCTATTTTCACTTAGGTTTCCGAAAATTGGTCACGAAAAGTCCTTGCAGTGTCATATTTCTCGCAGACTATTGATTCTGCAGGGGGAGGACGACCATTGGAAATCGCCCGATGAACCAACGACAGCTGCTCGATCTGGCAACACGTTCGATCAAACGCTGTGAGCTCGACGAGCTGGAAAACATCGCTCGAACGCACGAGAATCTTGCCTACCGCTATCGCAGCGCCGTCAGTTTGCTGCGCCAGCGACTCAAGCACGAGGAAGAGCAGGCAGGCGTCGTGATCGACGCACCGCCGAAGTAAGCAAGACGCCTACTCCGGCCCGACGATCCACCCTTCCAGGGGATCCGCGTCGTCGGGAATTCCCCAATTTTTCTTATCGATTGCCCATGCCGCCTGCACAGCGCAGAGCACGGCATCGAGCGTGTCGGCCTTCGGGTCATCGGCAATTGACAGCGGTACGTCCACCGACAACCCCAAACTGCTATCGCGCAACGCGCTGACGATTTCGCGTCGGGCTTTCGTCTGTTCGTCAGTTTGCTTGCGTTTGTCGTCCTGCTTGTAGGGTTTGCGGCCAACGAGTCGCCGGGAGAGCTTCCCTGGATACACCTCGAGGACGACGCGATCCGATTCAGTTTCCCGCAGCAGCGGAATCGAGACGGATGAGCGCAGCAGACGCGGGACGCCTTCGTAGAACATCAAAGCGACAGGTACTCCGTACAGTTTCTGCGAGCTGACTGCGCCTGAGACGACGTCCGTTACCCGTCGGTGCTCCTTGTCGCCGAACGGTCTGTCACGGCGGTAATCATCGAGGAGTTTCCGAAACGCCAGACGCTCGAGTCCGGCGACGAGACGCGCGTAGTCGCTCCAGCGCGTCGGCCAGCCGATGTTGTCGATAAAACGCCTCGCCTGGCCGAACGGGAAGTCGCATCCCGCAATCCACGGGCCGTCAGATTCCAGCAAAGCCTCAAATCCGTCGAAACTGTGCCATTCGAGACTGTCGACAAGCGACAGGCGCTTGTCCTGAATCTCGCAAACCGCGCAGGTCAGCGGCTTCGACCGGGATGGTCGACTCGTGAAGTCGATTCCGTAGACGCGCATCGATCAGCGGCCTGGAACTGCGACGACTGGGGAAACAAACCGACAACGATATCTTGCGGTATCCGGAAGCACGCGGAACCCTTTCTAGCTGGCAAATTAAGCACGGCGCGCAGGTTGGCACAGGCGACCTTCGAAAAGCGAGTCGGACATTTAAATGACATCGTTGTCATACTTGTGTAACGTCAACCGCCTTCCTGATCTGTTCACAGCCAGCATGCCCAACCCGATTCGACCTCATCTGCTCCTTGCCTGTCTGATTCTCGCCGCCTGCGGTGGCAGTGGTGAGGAAACTCTCTCCGATGTCGAGACCGGCATCGAGCCGCCACCACCTGCACCGCCGCCGCCTCCTCCGCCGGTCCCGACGGGCAACGTCAACATCGACAACCCGACGCTGACGACTTTCGACAACCAGCCGGTTTCAGGCCGAAATGCGATGACGCTTGTCTGGCGCGATGAATTCAACGCTGCCGCGCTTGACCCGGAAGTCTGGTTCTTCGAGACGGGAGACGGAAGCCAATACGGAATTCCGGGGTGGGGAAACAACGAACTGCAGTGGTACCTGCCTGACAATGCCGAGCTCGTCGATGGCGTACTACGGATCACCGCCAAACGCGAAACGTCAAATGGAAAGAACTACACGTCCGCGCGCCTGAATACGCGGGACCGAATAGCAGTGCGTTACGGTCGCATCGAAGCCCGGATCAAGCTGCCGGGTGGTCAGGGAATCTGGCCCGCGTTCTGGATGCTGCCACAGGATAATGTTTACGGGACCTGGGCCGCGTCCGGTGAAATCGACGTCATGGAAGCCGTTAACCTTGGAGCGACGGGCGGAAATACGGTGCACGGAACGATTCACTACGGCGGACAGTGGCCGAACAACACTTTCTCGGGCGGCGACTACACAGTGCCAATGGATGCGACGGACAACTTTCACGTCTATGCGATCGAATGGGACGAGACCGAGATGCGCTGGTACGTCGACGACACGCTGTACCTGATGCAGAACAGCTGGAATACGACAGGAGCAGCCTTCCCCGCGCCCTTTAACGAGCGTTTTCACCTGCTTTTCAATGTTGCGGTCGGCGGAAACTGGCCCG
>CAWUHY010000297.1:0-3152 GCA_963922215.1 uncultured Gammaproteobacteria bacterium
CGCTTCGTCAACAAGATTCTGCTCGATGCAATCCACAAGGGTGCATCGGACATTCACTTTGAACCCTACGAAAAAGAATTTCGCGTGCGCACTCGCCTCGACGGCGTTTTGTCGGAGATTGCGAAACCGCCGGTTGTGCTGTCCAACAAGGTCTGCGCTCGCCTGAAGGTCATGTCACGGATGGATATCGCCGAGCGGCGAATCCCGCAGGACGGACGCATCAAGATGCGTCTCAATAAGAACCGTGCGATCGACTTTCGTGTCAACACCTGCCCGACGCTCTTCGGCGAAAAGATCGTGCTGCGTATTCTCGATCCGTCGAGCGCGAAGCTCGGTATCGAGAAGCTGGGCTACGAAGACGAGCAGCGCGCGCTGTACGAAAAACACCTGGCGAAGCCGTACGGCATGATTCTCGTCACGGGACCGACCGGTTCCGGTAAGACGGTCTCGCTGTACACCGGCCTCAATATTCTGAACGAAGAGTCGCGGAATATCTCGACCGCTGAGGATCCGGCGGAAATCAACCTGCCGGGTATTAACCAGGTCAACGTCAATCCGAAAGTCGGGCTGACCTTCGCCTCTGCGCTGAAAGCCTTCCTGCGTCAGGATCCGGACGTCATCATGGTTGGTGAGATTCGTGATCTCGAGACGGCAGAAATTGCCATCAAAGCTGCGCAGACCGGTCACCTTGTCTTGTCGACCCTGCACACGAACGATGCGCCGAAAACCTTGACGCGTCTCGTCGACATGGGTGTGAAGCCCTACGCTATCGCAACGTCGGTCAGCCTGATCATCGCGCAGCGCCTCGCACGTCGCTTGTGCGACGGCTGCAAGGAGATTCGCGAGGTCCCGCGTGAAGCTCTGGAACAGGAAGGCTTCTCGAAAGAAGACCTGGACGCCGGCGTCACGATCTACGGCCCGAAGGGCTGCAAGTCCTGTAATGAAGGCTACAAGGGCCGGCTCGGTATTTTCCAGGTGATGGAAGTCTCCGAAGCGATGGGGCGAATCATTATGGAAGGCGGTAACGCCATGCAGATTGCCGAACAGGCAGCCAAGGAAGGCGTAATCGATCTGCGACAGGCAGGTTTGAATAAAGTCAAGGAAGGGATTACCAGTCTTGAAGAGGTCAATCGGGTTACGATTGAGTAAGTCTCGCGCGAGGAACTGACACCTTTGATGCGCGGACGGTAATGGTTTTTACGGAATCAGTAACATGGCAGATGCGGCAACAGTAAACACACCGTTCCTCTGGGAAGGCACGGACCGTGACGGCAAAAAGGTCAAGGGCAAAACACTTGCCAACGACGAGGCAAAAGTCCGCGCGAGTCTCCGCGCCCAGGGCGTGGTGCCGACGAAGATCCGGAAACAGCGACCGAAGCTCTTCGCCGGCTCGCAAAAAATCACGACTTCGGACATCGCAATCTTCAGCCGTCAGCTCGCGACGATGCTCGCCGCCGGTATTCCGCTGGTGCAGTCCTTCGAAATCGTTGGCAACGGCCATGAAAATGCCGCGATGCAGAAACTGATCCTTGCGGTCAAGACAGACGTCGAAGGCGGTAGCTCGCTGGCGGAGGCGCTCGCGAAACACCCACTCTATTTTGATGACCTGTTTATCAACCTCGTCGAAGCTGGTGAGCAGGCCGGTGCCCTCGAGACCCTGCTCGACAAAATTGCGACTTACAAGGAAAAAACCGAGGCGATCAAGAAGAAGATCAAGAAGGCGCTGACCTACCCGGCGGCAGTCCTCGTCGTCGCGTTCGTCGTCACGACAATTCTCCTGATTTTCGTTATCCCGAGTTTCGAAGAACTTTTCCAGGGCTTCGGTGCCGACCTCCCGGCATTCACACGCATGGTGATCGATCTCTCGGTCTTTGTCCGCACGCAGGGCTACATCCTCGCGCTGCTGATCATCGCCGGCGTCGCCGCGTTCATTTACTTCAAGAAGCGTTCGCGCGCAATGCGCCAGTTCCTCGACCGCATGTTGCTGAAAGCTCCGGTCTTCGGTCCGATCATGCAGAAGGCAGCCATCGCTCGCTACGCGCGTACGCTGTCGACGATGTTTTCGGCCGGTGTACCGCTCGTCGAGGCTCTGGAGTCCGTCTCCGGGGCAACCGGCAACATTGTTTACGAGAATGCGGTTCTCGAAATGCGTGACGAGGTTGCGACCGGTCAGCGTCTGCAGCAGTCCATGGAAAACACCGACCTCTTCCCGAACATGGTCATCCAGATGATCGCCGTTGGCGAAGAGTCGGGCTCGCTCGACGAGATGTCCGCAAAGGTCGCAGACTTCTACGAGGAAGACGTCGACAACGCAGTCGACAACCTGAGCAGCCTCTTAGAGCCGCTGATCATGGGTATCCTCGGTATCCTCGTCGGTGGTCTCGTTGTTGCGATGTACCTCCCGATCTTCAAGATGGGCGCGGTCGTCTGATCACTGCTCGAAAGCTTGACAAACAAAGCGGCGTTCGAGAGTTTCTCGGACGCCGTTTTTGCATAGCCAGCCAATGATCGAAATCCTGAACGAATTCCCTGCGATCTTTGTCGCGATCGTTTTTGCCTTTGCCCTCTTGTTCGGCAGCTTTATCAATGTCGTGATCTACCGGCTGCCCATCATGATGTTCCGCGACTGGCGTGCGCAGGCGAAAGACATCATGGACGAACCCTTCGACGACGTTGAAGAGGAAACCTTCAATCTGGTCGTGCCGCGGTCCCGCTGTCCGTCCTGCGGCGTGCAGGTCGCAAGCTGGCAGAACATTCCTGTCTTGAGCTATCTCGCATTGCGCGGGCGCTGCGCCGGCTGCAAGACACCAATTTCGCCCCGCTATCCGATTGTCGAATTCATCACCGGCGTACTCTGCGCGCTTACGGCGTGGCGCTTCGGTGTCGGCGTCGAGGCAGTCATGGCCATCGGGCTGACGCTCGCACTCGTGCCGATCACGATGATCGACGCGGACACGCAACTGATTCCGGATTCGATCGTGTTGCCGCTGCTCTGGGTCGGTCTCGCAATGAGCCTCTGGCACCCTCTACCGGAGGCAGAAGTCTTGTTTGTCGCACCGAAAACGGCGATCGTCGGCGCGCTGGCCGGATACCTGTCGCTGTGGAGCGTGTACTGGCTGTTTAAACTGCTGACGGGGAAAGAAGGCATGGGG
>CAWUHY010000298.1:0-3133 GCA_963922215.1 uncultured Gammaproteobacteria bacterium
CGCCCAGGGACAAGCGCTCTTCGGCGACTTTCAGCACGCGCTGTTTTGTGTCGCTCATCGTCAATTTCTCCCTATCAGTAGGTAGGAATGTACCACCAGTAATTACGAAAAAGCGAATTAATGACCTATCAGTCGATAGAATTTTTCAGGCCTCTTACCGCGGTCGCCGGGTTCGGGAAAATTGCGACTCGCGCGCAGCGGTCTCCGTCACGACGCTCTGCCAATGCGCCTTAACGCGGATTTCGACGAGCGCGTCGTCGTCCGTCCGGAGGACTACCGCTGGGTCGCGTCGCCGGTACCCGGCGTCGAGCGCATGATGCTCGACCGGATCGGCGATGAGGTGGCGCGTGCCACATCACTGGTCCGTTACGCGCCAGACAGTCAGTTCCCGAGTCACGTCCACGGCGGCGGCGAGGAGATTCTCGTGCTCGCCGGCGAATTCAGGGACGAGCACGGTGCCTACGGGCCCGGCACCTACCTGCGCAGCGCGATCGGCTCATCGCACGCGCCGTCGGTGGGGCCGGAAGGAGCCCTGATCTTCGTCAAACTGCATCAGTTCGATCGCGAGGACACGGCGCAGATCCGGTTCCGGCCGGAACCGCAAGACTTTAAGCCGGGTCTTGTCGACGGCATCACGGTCTGCGCGCTGCACGCATTCGGCCCGGAGACCGTTGCGCTCGTGCGTTACGAGGCTCACAGGCAGTTTGAAACGCACCAGCATACGGGAGGAGAAGAACTGTTCGTCATCGAAGGCGAATTCGAGGACGAATTCGGGCGTTACCCGCGGGGAACGTGGCTCCGCAACCCGCCGGGCAGCGTGCACGCACCGTCGGCCGGTGCGTCAGGCGTGCTGCTTTACGTGAAAACCGGGCACCTTGGGGCACTTACTTCAGGGACCGACGCTCCGGCGGCCGATCTGTCGCCTTGATTGCACGGCTTTGCCAGTCGCTCATGAGTATCGGTCGACCGATCGCATAGCCCTGGACGTAATCCACGCCGACATTGCGCAGTTGCGCGCAGATGCCGTCCGTTTCGACGAATTCCGCGACAGATCGGCAATCCATTACCTCGGCAATCTGCTGGATGGACTGCACGATCTTGTAGTCGAGCTCGTCCGTCTCAATGTCGCGAACGATGGAGCCGTCGATCTTGATCACGTCAATTGGAAGATCGCGAAGATAGTTGAAGGACGCCATCCCGGCGCCGAAATCGTCGATGGCGATCCGGCATCCGCGGTCGTTCAGGTCCGTCAGGAAGCTGCGGGTCGCGACGATATTTGAGATCGCGGCCGTTTCGGTGATTTCGATGCAGAACTTATCGAGCGGCAGTCCGCTCGTCTCGAGGAGGCGCGGGATATCTTTACAAAGCTGGCGATTCGAGAGGGACTGAGCCGACACATTGATTGACAGGTCCGGAACCCCCTCCGGGCCAAATTCCTCGACGAGCGGCTTGAGCTGTTTCGCCAGGTTCTCGAAAACCCAGCGATCGATATGGTGCATGTGGCTGTAGCGTTCTGCGACCGGCAGGAACGCGCCCGGCATGATCTCTTCACCCTTGCTGCTGACCAGTCGAATCAGGACCTCCCAGTAGCTTTGCTGTTCCGCATCAGCCAGCGGGCGAATCTCCTGCAGCCTGAACAGGCAGCGATCCTGGTCCAGTGCCTTGGTAATCCGGTGCATGCCGAGGGTTCGGTCTGGATCGTCGTCCGTTGTCTCGCTGTAGACGACGAAATTGTTCCTGCCGAGATCTTTCGCCTGGTAACAGGCCTGATCCGCCTGGCGAAGCACCGTAGCCGGGTCTTCGTGCTCGTCGAGACTCGCCACGCCGACCGAGGCACCGATCTGGAACACGTCACCGTTGTAGCGATAGCGAAACTCCTGGACCCGCCGGATCATGTCGCCCGCGATGCGTTTCGCGATCGGCAGCGGGCAGTTGGCGAGCAGGACGGCAAATTCGTCGCCGCCCAGCCGCGCGACCAGGTCCCGCGAGCGCAGGTGCTGTTTGAGCTCAACCGCGAGCTGCCGGAGCAACTCGTCACCGGCGATATGGCCGGCGATATCGTTGACGAGCTTGAACTGGTCGAGGTCGAGGAAGAGCAGGGCGTGGTGGTCTCCATCGCCTGCCAGTCGTACTCGGTCCATCTGGCGAAGAAGCTGTCGCCGATTGACGAGGCCGGTTAGCGGATCGTGCTCGTTTTGCCACTTGATCCGCCGTGAAATGATTTCGCGTTCCGTCACGTCGTGCATGATCACGACGCGATACGGCTTGCCGCCACGCGTCCGCGTGAACGGAAACAGCTGCACTTCGATCATGCGCTGGTGTTCGCCCGGGTAGAGCAACGCAAGCTTCGAAACGGGACCGTCCAGCCCGTCAACGCCGAAATCCATCAGCTCACCCGTGATTTCGTCCTCCAGCGCGATGACTTCCGTAAGCTCGCGTCCCAGGGGCTCATCCGCGTGAAACCAGTCGCAGGCGCGCGCATTGGCGTAAATGATCTGTCCGTCTTCATCGAGTCGAACGACGCCTTCGCCGATCTGGCTCAGGGTGGCTGCGACGTTGACCTGCTCGTCAGCCAGCCGCCGCTCGATGTCGAGCAATTCCGAAATTTCTCGCATCGCCGCGACGAAGCGGATGTCGGAATGGTCGCTTTCGTGAATGGAAAGATTGAATTCGACCGGTATGGCGCGCCCGGAGGCGTGCATCGCGTGCATGCGACGTGGCGGATTCAGCGCGTGTTTTTCGGGATTGCGGCGATAACGCTCCATGAATTGTTCGAAGGCCTGGGCATAGGGCGCGAGCATCAGGTCGCCGATCGACCTGCCGCTGAGGCTGCCGGGCTCGTGACCTAAAAGCTCGGACGTCCGCCGGCTGGCGTGGAGAATGCTTCCGTGCGCGTCGGTGACGAGCAGGGCGCCCGGACAGTGCTCCAGGATGACAGCCAGATCGCTGTCCGCCTGACGCATCGAATCCGGTGACTGTTGTTTCGCCGACACCTGTGCCATCGCTCCTGGAGCGCCCCTTCGTCATTCTTCTTCTTGTCGCGACCTATGGACTGTCGCGAGCCTCTCTGAGCCTTCAAGTTTCCGCGGGCCAGCACTTCGGACAACGAATGTCGCTCGAATGGCTCTATATG
>CAWUHY010000299.1:0-3133 GCA_963922215.1 uncultured Gammaproteobacteria bacterium
TGTTGTATTCCTCGCCGCTACGCAGTGCGAGTTTGTCCGCGACCGGAAGCGCAAACATGTTTGCGAGGATTGCGCCGTAGAGCGTCGTCAGGAGTGCGACGGCCATGGCGGGACCGATCTGCTTCGGGTCGTCCATGTTCGCGAGCATCTGGACCAGGCCGATCAGGGTACCGATCATGCCCATTGCCGGACCGACGTCGCCGATCGCCTTGAAGATCTGCTGCCCGTCCTGGTGGCGCTGGACCGTCTGGTTCATGTCTTTGTGCAGCATCGCCTTGACGGTGTCCGCAGGATGGCCGTCGATCAGGAGTCCGAGACCGGACTGCATGAAGTCGTCAACAACTTCGGCGTCCTCAAGTGCGAGCAGACCGCCCTGGCGAGCGGTCTTGGCGAGTTCAACGGCATTCTCGATCAGGCTCTCGGGCTTGACCGGTTTGTGCAGGAAGGCCTTGACCGCGATTTTCGCCGCCCCGGCGAACTGGCCGAGACTGAACTTCATCATGGTGACCAGAACCGTGCCGCCCAGGACAACGAGCAGAGAGGGGGTATTGACGAATGTGCCCGCCGAGCCGCCGAGCATGATCGAGGCCAGCACGATGCCAAACGCACCGATCAGTCCGATGAGTGTCGCCAGATCCAATGTCTACTCCTTTAGTGTCCCCGCGCGCGGGGCATGGTTCTTACAGGGATATCGGCTGAATCAGCCGTGTCTTTAGAGGCCTTTCTGTGCATTGGACGCGTCGCGACTAATGCCCGGACGGCGTCGCCGCCGCATACTCGGCGCCGTTCCCACCGCGCGACTTCACGGCGTAAAGGCCAACGTCGGCTCTGGCAATCGCCGTCTCCGCTGTATCCTCGGCGGTTAGCTCTGTATAGCCGACCGAACAGGTCAGCTGAACGGGTTCCGGATCGGCCTGGATGACCAGCCTCGAGACGCTCTCGACGAATCGCTCGATCACGCGCTTTGCGTTTGCGTGATTCGTGTCGCTGAGGATCACGGCAAATTCGTCACCGCCGTAGCGCGCCACGAAATCGTTCCGGCGAATGAAGGCCCGGGCCAGGCACTCGCCGATTGCCTGCAAGACCTTGTCGCCGACCGTATGTCCGCGACCGTCGTTGATCTCTTTGAACTTGTCGAGATCGATGAGCACGAGTGTGGCCGGCTGCTGCAGCACGTAGTGCATGTTCAGACTCTGGTCCAGCGCCGAATCGAAAGCGCCGCGGTTGTAGGCGTCCGTCAACGGGTCGCGCTTCATCTCCTCGCGTGCGGCGACCAGATCTTGCCGCAGGCAGGTCATGCGCTCGTTCAGCTCGCCCAGTTGTTCCTCGTAGGCCTGCCGCTGCGCTTCAAACGTGCTGGTGACCGATTCCATCGTGTCCCGGAGCGCACTCCGGATGTTCTGGATTTCACCGGAGCGCACGGCTCTTTCGATTTGCATCAGTGACTGGGTGACGCGGGATTCGGTTTCCTTGTCCCGTTCGCCAATGCGCCGGAGGCTCGCGACGAGTTCTTCGACGACTTCGCGGTAGTTGCCGATGCGTTCGATGACGTAGTTCTTCTCGGCTCGTCGACGGTCCTTGAAAAAGGCCCGAAGCTGCGGCCATTCGCGCTTGCCGTCCTCTGACTGCGGGATGTCGAAAGAGGGCACGGCCGCGCCGTTTTCGATGTGGCGCACGAACTCCGCGCATTCTGCGGTGAACATTGCGGGATCCGGATCGGTGTCGAGCGGAAACGCCTCTGTGCCCATCGTCCGGATGACCGAGCTCAGCGTATCGAGAGCGCCGTCGGTAAGTGCGCGCTGCGGGTCCTCGTTGGGTTCGTCGTCCCGAGCCTCGGGCTGGCCGAATACCTGTCGCATGAATGATTCCGGGAAAGATTGAAACTGGTGCTTCGTGTATCGGCGGAATCGCAAGTTTCTTGAGGCACCGCGGCGCATCCCGGGAACGTGAATTAGCCGTGTTCGTGTTGGCCAAAAGAACCAAAAATGGTATTAAAAGACTACATACAGAACGACTAATTGTTGTGATTGTCCGTTCGCGGTGCAGGCCCTACGGTCAAATTCGGGCGAAATGGATAGAAGGCCGGCGCCGTCTTTCAAGGTTTTGGTGCCGGGTCAGGGAGCGATATGCAATCCGTAGCCAGTGCGCGATTCGAAGACGAAGCGGCCGACAACCGGAGACGGGCACGGTGATACTCGTGATCAATCGCGAGCAGGCCGAGGCCGAGGATTTGCGTCAGCTGATCGAATTCATGGACAACACCGACGTCCATGTGGCGACGCCGGGCAAATGGCAGGAGGCGTTGGGGACGGCCGAACTCGAGGCACTGTTTCTCGGGGCGGATCTGGGCGAACAGGAAGTGAATGCGGTACTCACAGAGGTCAGCGAAATCGACCCCGATGTGCCGATTGTATTGATGCAGGACGACGCGTAGATGAACATTCGCGAAGAACATTTCGTGCTAAAGCCGGAAGTGGCGTAGATGAGCGTTCAAGAAAACCATCCTTGGGCCAAGATCCAGAATCTCGACTATCCGGTGAAGCTGGACAAGCTGAGCGCCGTGCTGGAGTCGATTCGATCCCGACGCGTCAAGGGTCTGAAAGCGGCAGCCGCCAGGAACCAGATCGTTGGCAACAGCGCCGACATGCAGGCGATCCGTAAGCTCGTTGCCCAGGTGGCTCCGTCCATGGCAACAGTGCTCATCACGGGGGAATCGGGCACAGGCAAGGAAGTCATTGCCCGGGAGATTCACGCCCAGTCGGGTCGCACCGGCGCGTTCGTCGCCGTTAACTGCGGCGCGATTCCTGACCAGCTTTTAGAAAGTGAACTGTTCGGCCACGAGCGCGGCGCATTCACCGGTGCGGCAAGCGCCCGCGCCGGACGATTCGAGCTCGCAAAAGGCGGCACGTTTTTCTTAGACGAGATCGGCGACATGCCGCCCGCGATGCAGGTCAAACTGTTACGTGTCCTGGAAGAGCGGGTTGTCGAGCGCGTCGGCAGCACAAAGAGCATCCCGGTCGATGTAAGGATCATCGCGGCGACGCACCGCGACCTGCCGTCGCGTATCGCCACCGGCAAATTTCGCGAAGATCTCTTCTACCGGCTGAGCGTGTTCCCAATCGAGGTCGCGCCG
>CAWUHY010000300.1:0-3132 GCA_963922215.1 uncultured Gammaproteobacteria bacterium
GCCGGGGTCGTCGATCTGTTCCAGACCACCGTCGACAAGATTGTGCTGCTCGCCGTACTGATGCCCGTCGTACCCAGCATGGGGGGCGTTGCCGGCAGCCAGTCGCTGACGATCATCACGCGGGCGATTGCCCTGGGGCAAATCGACAAGAGCAATGCCCGACGTATTCTGAAGAAAGAGGTAGCCGTCGGACTGATCAACGGAATCGGCTGGTCGATCGTCGTTGCCGCTGCGACCTATCTGTGGTTCGGCGACGCGCGGATCGGCGCGCTGATCGCCGCCGCGATGGTCATCAATCTCGTGGTCGCGGCTTTTGCCGGCTATTCGATTCCGTTGCTCCTGAAACGCCTAGGCATCGATCCGGCACTGGCGGGCGGGGTTGTCCTGACCACGGTCACAGACGTTGTCGGCTACGGCGCATTTCTCGGACTGGGCGCTGCCTTCCTGTTGTGATCTCAAGCGCCGTGTCGACGGTGCAGGAGATCGAGATCCTCGGTAACCCAGTGCGGCGCAAACAGTCGCGGAATCTCGTTGCCGAGCACGAAATTCTGTAGCTGCTCCTTTACGTTCATCGCATCTTCGTAGCCGAGGGCGATCAGTTCGCGCGTGAATGCGCGCTCGAACAACAGGTAGCTCATCAGGCGATTCTCGCTGCTTCGCTTGCCGCCGATTCCACGCAGCAATGCGCCGACGGCGAACGGCAGTTCCTTGCGATGTTTGTGCGCAATCACGCGGATGTCCTTGCTCGGAACAATCACCATGGTGTCGATCGGCCGCATCGACGACAGCGGTTCGCCGCGGTGTTCGGGCGCGACGGAATCGATGAGCTGGTTGATTCGCGTCACGCGCTCGAGGTCGGAGTAAAGGCCGTCCATGAACAATGTGTCGAGCATGTAGCCCGCAATCTGCGCAAAGCTCGGCGGCTCCACGTCATCTGCTGCTGCGCTGGTCGAGGTGTCGGCGATTTCATCCCGTACGCCGATGACAAGAATCCGGTCTGCGCCCAGGCGAACCGCGGGACTCAGGGGCGTCGCCTGGCGCATCGCGCCGTCGCCGAAAAATTCGCCGTGAATCTTGACGGGCGGAAAGATCATCGGCACCGCGATGCTGGCCATGATGTGGTCCAGGTTCAATGCTGCGGGAAGCCCCATGCGACGCGTCCGCGACCAGCCCTCGGCGGATTCTGCAGCTTCGAAGAAAGTGCTTGAACGCGCGCTGTTGTAACTCGCTGCCGTAACGGCAACTGCGTCCAGCCACCCCTGGTCCAGAGATTCACGAATCCGGGGAAACCGGACATTGCGGCTCAGGAGCGCGCGCAGCGGAGAGTTGTCGAGTAATGATTTCGGTGTACCGACCAGCAGTCCGCCGAGCACGATCGAGCTCAGCCAGTGCAGACTCGCCTTCAGCATCGTCCGGTTGTCAGTTCGGTAAACGTGATGGCAGCGGAAGTTCGCCCAGACGCGCTCGAGTTCAGCCACGGCCACGCGGTAGCGCCGAGCTTTCGAGGCGATGACGATGGAGTTGACCGCGCCGGCCGACGTGCCGCTCAGGATATGAAAAGGGTTGGGGGAGCCTCGCGGGACGAGTTCGGCGACTGCTTTCAGGACGCCGACCTGATAGGCGCCTCGCGCACCGCCACCGGGCAGCACCAGCGCACTCTTGTGTTGTGAATCGGCCATTTACACTTGTTTACAGTTATTCACGGCGTCCCGGTGCCGAAGATCGTACACTAAAGACCTTATCCAACGAACACAGGTCTTCGCCATGCTGCGCGTCAAACTTTTGCTTCTCGCTCTGCTGTCTCCGTTCGCCTTCGCGGCGTCTAACCCTTCAGTCGGCGAAACCGCACCGGGTTTCGAGCTTCCGGACCAGACCGGCAAGATGCACACGCTCGAGGACTACGACGGCCAGTGGGTGGTGCTCTACTTCTACCCGAAAAACAATACGCCTGGCTGCACAACAGAAGCCTGCGAGTTCCGTGACAACATTTTCGCCTTCAAGCGACTGAACGCGCAGATCATCGGCGTAAGCTTCGACGACGTCGACTCGCATCGCGAATTCGCCGAGGAGTACAACCTGCCGTTCCCGCTGCTCGCGGACACGGATGGCGTTCTCGTTGACGCCTACGGCGTGCGCAGCAGCATGATGTTTGCGGACATCGCAAAGCGCCAGACCTTCCTGATCTCGCCGGATGGCAAGATCGCGCGGCACTACGAGAAGGTCGATCCGGACACGCACTCCGAAGAAGTCATCGCCGATCTCGAAGAACTGACCGCGGCGAAGTAGCGCCAGAGCGGCTGTGACGAAAACCCTAGGTCAGTTCGCGCATCGCGCGATCGAGGCCGGCAACCGTCAGCGGGAACATCCTGTCTTCCATCAGGTCGCGCGTCATTCCGATTGACGGGGTGAAGTCCCAGCGCGACTCCGGTTCCGGGTTCAGCCAGACGGCCTTCGGGTAGGTTGAAAGCAGCCGCTTGATCCACACCGCGCCCGGCTCGTCGTTCCAGTGCTCGACGCTGCCGCCCGGGTAGGCAATCTCGTACGGACTCATCGTCGCATCGCCGACGAAAATCAGCTTGTAGTCCGACGGATACTTGTGCGTGATGTCGAGCGTTGCGACCCGTTCGTCATGCCGCCGTCGGTTATCTTTCCAAAGGCTTTCATAAATGAAATTGTGGAAGTAGTAATGCTCGAGGTGCTTGAACTCGCTTCGCGTGGCCGAGAACAACTCCTCGCAGATACGAACGTGATCGTCCATTGAGCCGCCGATGTCGAGACACAGAAGCACTTTGACCGCGTTGTGGCGCTCGGGAATCATCTGCAGGTCGAGAAATCCGGCGTTACGCGCCGTCTTGTCGATCGTTCCCTGGAGGTCGAGCTGGTCGGCCGCACCCTCGCGCGCAAACTTTCGCAAACGCCGCAGCGCGACCTTGATATTGCGCGTTCCCAATTCGACGGAGTCGTCGAGATTTTTGAACGCACGCTGGTCCCACACCTTCACGGCCCGGCGGCTGCCGGAACCGGCCTGCCCCATGCGAACGCCTTCCGGGTTGTAGCCGAATGCTCCGAAAGGAGACGTCCCGCCGGTGCCGATCCACTTGTTGCCCCCCTCGTGACGCTCGTCCTGCTCCT
>CAWUHY010000301.1:0-3094 GCA_963922215.1 uncultured Gammaproteobacteria bacterium
GACGATGAAAACGCTCTTTGACACGACCGGCGACGAGACCGACGACGCCCTGGTGCCAGGCCGGATCGAACAGGCAGACGCAGTCGGGCATGCGCCGAAGTTCCATGCTTTCTACGATACGGTAAGCCTGGTCGCGCATGTCCTGTTCGATGTCCCGGCGCTCCCGGTTAATTCGATCGAGCACGGCTGCGTGTTCCGCCGCGACGCGCGGATCGTCGGTCAGCAGGCATTCGATGCCGATGCTCATGTCCTCGAGTCGGCCTGCCGCGTTCAGTCGCGGTCCCAGTGCGAAGCCAAGATCGGAGCTCCCCAGTCGCTCCAGACTGCGCCCCGCGACGTCGACCATGGCCCGAATCCCCGCGATCGTCTTGCCCGACCGGATGCGCTTGAGCCCCTGCGTCACGAGGATACGATTGTTGTGGTCCAGGGTCACGACATCGGCAACCGTACCCAGCGCGACGAGATCGAGACAGTCGGCCACGGTCCGTGACGCGCTTGCCATGCCCTCCGCCGCGAGGCGTTGGCCGAGCGCTGCCATCAGGTAAAACGCGACACCGACGCCTGCGAGGTGCCGGCTCTCAAAACGACTGCCGGGCAAATTCGGATTGACGCAGACATTGGCGTCCGGCAGCTCGCTGCCGGGCAGATGATGATCCGTGACGAGAACATTGATACCCGCCGCTCGCGCGTGGAGAACACCGTCGATGCTGGAGATGCCGTTGTCCACGGTCACGATCAGCGACGGCTTGTTCCTGAGTGCGACGTCCACGATCTGCGGCGACAGGCCGTAGCCAAAATCGAAGCGATTCGGCACAAGGTAGTCGACGTCGGAAAACCCGAACGCTTTGAGGCAGCGGATCATCAGGGCCGTTGACGTGGCGCCGTCGACGTCGAAGTCGCCGACGATGAGTACGCGTCCGCCGCGATGTTTCAGCAGGAGATCAGCGCCCTCCTCGACGTGCTCGAGCGAAGAGATCGGCAGCAGGTTTTTGAGGTCGTAGACGAGTTCGCCGGCGCTTTTCACACCGCGCGCTGCGAAGACGCGTGCGAGTACCGGATCGAGCGGACCATCAATTAACGCGCCGCGTACGTCTCTTTCGACAATTGGTCGTTGCATTCGCGGAGCTTAGCCGAACTCTGGTGCCGGCCGGCGGAAAAACCGCAGCCAGTCGCGTCTGCCGATACGAACTTCCAGGCCGTCTCTGCCGAGTACGTTTAGCTCCGACATGCGGCTCCCCGTCATTCCGCGCAAAATCTCGAGGACCTCGGCCAGCCGGTCGGCTCCGACCGGACCCACGACTGCATCGCCGTCGACCGCTGACAGGTCAAAACTGTCGGTAAGTGCATCCCGCTCGCCGGAACAGGCAGCCCAGACACCGGCGAGGTGGGCGTCATCGCTGACGAGACGCGGCAAATCCAGCGCCTGCTGCTCGGGAAGCGTTCCGCCGCCCCACAGCCACAGGCCGTTAACCGGCTGCAGCCCGCGCGCGCCGCGGTCGGTGTTCACCGGATGTTCGTGCAGCGCCATCTCGACCTCCGAGATGAAGCGACGATACGCTGCGGCGTCCTCGCCGCCCGGGATGTACTTGTCGGGGCTCAGGCCGTCGATCGCGTCAGCCGTGAACTCAGACGTCGGCAGCGGACTGTTTGCCTGCAGGTAAAGGCTGCCATCCGCAACGGTGAGCGTCGGACCGCCGTCAGTCGCCAGCAATGCATTCAGATGCTCCGCTAGCGCACGAATTTCGGTCGCCGAAGGCGCGACCCGGTGTACGCAGAGGTGATCCAGCCGCGGCTCGAGGTAGATCGGGTCCGCAGCGGCAATGAAGCCTGTCGGCGGGGCTGTGTTATGCGCAAGGTGGCGAATCGCAGCGAGGTCCGTCTCGACGTCGGCGTGACCGAGCGCATTCATCACGCGTCTTGCGGTCGACTGCGTGCTGTCGACGCGCCGGACACGCCCGCGCGCAAGCCAGCGACGCAGCGTCGGGTGCGCCTTCGTTTCGGCGTCCAGTGGTCCGGTGATCAGCCAGATGCGAATCGACACGTTTGTTTCCTTTTGTAAGCCCGCTCTCGGCAGGGAGACTCTGCAAGCGGGCGTCCGTATGATGAGGCGGAGCATGGTAACGGATTGACGTTGTGAAATTCACGCGAGAAAACATCGCCGCCACGACGGTCCAGGGTGTCTCCGATCAGGGCTTCAAACTGAGAGGCGAATGGGTCGAGGGCACGATAGCGATCACCGAAGACGGCATCATCAACGACTGGACCGACAAGGCCTTCAGCGAACTCGCACTCACTGATTTCGACAGCCTGCTCGACGCAAATCCGGAAGTCGTGATCATCGGGACGGGGGTCGAATCCGAGCTGACACCGCGGGATCTGATGTTCGGCTTCGCGCGCCGCGGGACCGGACTCGAAGTCATGGACTCCCGCGCCGCCGCACGTACTTACAACATCTTAGCCGGCGAAGGCCGCCGGGTCGCCGCCGTCCTGTTCGCGATCTGAAGGATCAGGGTCGCCGCGGGCGGTTGTATTCACTGAGCGGTTTACTGGCCATGGTTGCGGCTTCAAACGCTGAAACGGGTGCTATTGGCTCGGAAGATGTCGTCTTGGATCGACCGGTTTGCCGTTACGGCGAATTTCGAACAGCAGGCGCGCCTTGCGCTCCGGCCCTTCACCCATCGTCGCGATGCGCTGGCCGCGCGTGATCGAGTCACCCTCTTTCACGAGGACCGAGCGGTTGTAGCCGTAGGCGCTTAAGTAAGTCTCGTTGTGCTTGATGATCACCAGCTCGCCGTAGCCGATCAGGCCCTTGCCGGCGTAGACAACTCGGCCCGGCGCTGCAGCGCGGACGGGCTGGCCGCGCTTGCCGTCGATCACACGCATGGCGAGCGCTTCACCCGGCTGGAGATCGGCCAGACCGGACTGGCGCAGCACTTCAACATGCAGGAACACATCTTCGTTTCGGCCAAATACATTGGCGAACCCGAATCCCTTGCCCTTGTCGAACCACTTGACCCGCGCGGGCTCTAGCGGCGTTTCCATCAGCTGCTCTGAATTAAGCTCAGCAAAATCGCTCAGCGCCGGCGCCGTGTCA
>CAWUHY010000302.1:0-3092 GCA_963922215.1 uncultured Gammaproteobacteria bacterium
CGCTGAATCGTCTGGAACGGATTGACGTTGCCGTTGTTGTTGCCGCCGACATTTTTGAATGAACCCGTCACGAACGGGACTTCCTGTCCGACATTGATGCTGGCTTCTTCATTGTCGGTCGTGACAATCGACGGCGTCGAGATAATGTTCGTGTCCGCGTCGGACTCCAGTGCACTCAGGACGGCGGCGAAGCTTACGCCCGTGTCGCTGATCCGGCCGACGCCGACCGTTACGCCCGGCCCAACGCCGGCCAGCGCGGCCGCGGCATTGTCACCGCCGCCCGCGGCACCGGCGAGATCGATGATGCCCGTGCCGCTACCCGGGAAGTTCGTCACACCGATCGGCGTGTTCGACCCCGTGCCCTCAACAGCCCACGTGACGCCGAGCTGCGCCTGCTGGTCGGCAGTGACTTCCACGATGATCGCCTCGACGAGAACCTGCGCCCGACGAATGTCGATCTTGTCGACAATCTGCATCATGGAGCGCATGACCTTCGGCGGCGCGTTGACGACAATTGCATTTGTTTGCGTGTCAGCCCAGACGCTGACTTTCTCGTTCACTGCGGATGCCGCGCCAGCCTGGCCGCCAACCGGGTTGGCCGCGGTCTGGGTGTAGTGCTGCTGCAGTTTCGCGGCGAGATCTTCGGCGTCGGCGTAGCGCAGGTAGCGGACCTGCGAGTCACCGCCGTCTTCGAGCGGGGTGTCGAGGTGGGCGACCAGCGTACGGATACGTAGTCGTTCACTTTTGTCGCCGCCGATCAGAACGCTGTTCGTGCGCGCATCGGAGACGAGGCTGACCGAGACGGGCGCGCCATCGGCGCGCGGTGCAGTCGCCAGCGCATTCAAAACGCGAACGACCTCTGCCGCAGAGGCGTGATTTAACGGAATCACTTCGATCTCGCTTTCATTCGCGAGATCGATGCGCCGGATGATTGAAGCGAGGCGCTGCACGTTGCCGGCACGGTCGGAAATGATCAGCATGTTCGAACCCGCGTGAGCCACGAGGTGGCCGAACTGCGGGACCAGCGGTCTCAGGATCGGGACGAGCTGTGCGGCGCCGACGTTCTCGACCTCGATGACCTGCGTGACAATATCGTCTTCACCGAGCGCGCCATTCAGGCCGATTGGGCCGGCACCCTGGCGCGCAGTCGCGTTCGGGATGATCTTGATGACATCGCCGGATGTGATCGCTGCGAGCTGATGGACTTCGAGAATCGACAGGAAGGCCTCGTAGAACGCGTCCGGTGTCATCGGCGTAGACGACAGGATCGTGACGTTGTTCGCATTGACGCGCGGGTCGATGATGAAGTTCTTGCCCGTGATTTCCGCGACGGCTTCAACAATCTGACGAATGTTGGCGTCTTTGAAGTTCGGCGTGCTCAGCGTTTGCTGCGCGGACGCGACAGAGGCAAGGATCAGGCAGGCGACGACGGTGAGAAGCTTCGCGGCGCCATTGTTGATGTGAGTCAAATTCATTCGTCCTTATTCTTCTTCACGCTGCGAGTCAGCGCTCTCTTCAATTTCGAGCTGGTCGGTCTTCAATACGATGGTCTCGGGCTGTCCGTTGCGTTCGACGGTCACCGTTACCTGCTGAGCGTCTCCGAGAGACTGGAATATCTGCATCGCCTGGCCCGGGTCTGTCAGCGACTGACCGTCGATGTCTTTGATCAGGTCCCCGGCGCGAAGCCCCAGCGCGGCGAATTTCCGTCGGTCGCGTCCCGGATACACACGATACCCTGCCTGCTGCCCGTTCACGAAATACGGTGTTGGTCGAATGACGTCGGAGAGCTTGGCGACATTATTTGACACAACAGACTGGATACTGCGCGTGTCCGTTCGCGGGCTGGGCGCTGCGCGGCGTACGTTCTGGCGTCGCGTCGTGGTCGTTCTTGCCTGCAGGATTTCTTCGGGCAGGTACAGCGCCGTCAGCCGGCCGTTCTCATTCAGGACGACGCGATCGGTGTAGACAGCGTGCAGCGACGCGCCGGACGCGACTGCGTCGCCAATCGTAAACACCTGGTCGTCACCACTGCCGAGCGAAATGATGGCCGCTGACTGCTCGTCCCTGTTGGACGCGATTGTGCCCTTGAGTGTCAGGTTGATGTCTGTTTCCTCGAGATCTTCGGGGAAATCATCGATCACCGGTTCCACCGAAATCGCGTCAGCCGGATCGGCCTTGCCGAACAGGCTTGCGTCAGCGATTGCGTCCACGTCCGCCGAGGTTGCACCCTGAGACGCCGCGGCGGATGGAGGCGGGATGACGGCGACACCGGCCGCCGGGCCGGGCACGAACTTCCAGACAATCCCGGCAATTTGCCAGGCAATGATCACAACGAGCGCGAGGCAGACCCAGAACGGGAGCAACTGTCCCGCAGCAGTGAGTGTTCTGCCGGGATCGCCGCTGTACAGGTCGGACCATTTGGAGCTTGAAGTCATGCGCTTTGGGCGTATTTCCGTGGTTCTTGATGTTAACGCGCCGGAACGCGGTTTCGGGTTTTGGCGCACGTTGAAGAAACTGCGGCAGTTTACCGCGGCCTGACCGCCGATGATACGGGCAGCGCGGCTTCCGAGCCAATTCGGGCACGGGATAGAACTTGGTTTTTCGCTGTCGAAACAACTGCTTCCGGAATCGGTGCCCGACGTTGCGCCGGACGCTCTGCAGGCAATCGGAAAAATTGCGGCACCGGCGGCTGAAATTGCCGGCGGGCGTCACTATATTAGGAAGCTCGAACTGTCATCATGGAACGACGGATTTTTTAGAAAGTGAGCAACGACAAGCCTGAAAATGATTACGGAGAAGGCCTCGCGGTCGAGGAGTCGCGCCCTGAACTTAAGGAGCCTCCGCTGTACCGCGTCCTGCTCATCAACGACGATTACACGCCGATGGAATTTGTGGTGCATATTCTGGAAGCTGTATTCGGCATGGAGCGCACACGGGCGACGCAGGTGATGCTGGAAGTGCACACCAAGGGGCAGGGCGTCTGTGGCGTTTACAGTTATGAGATCGCCGAAACAAAAGTGGCCCAGGTGATGGGTATCGCGCAGCAGCATCAGCACCCGCTGCTGTGCACAATGGAAGAGTCTTGAGGACCA
>CAWUHY010000303.1:0-3074 GCA_963922215.1 uncultured Gammaproteobacteria bacterium
CCGCAATGGCCAGAAGCGACTGCGCTAAAAAGCATACAGGGGATAACTATGCGCGATTTCGTCTTGCTCGGCCGCGTTGCGACGCTCGCTTTTCTTTTGCACCTCGCCGCGCCCGTCTGGGGACAGGCAGTCCCACAGAAAAACGTCAACGTGATCGGACCCACGCCGATCAACTGGCTGTATGCCGGCAACCCACGTATGCAACAGAACGAACCCGAGTGCGCGGTCTCGCCGAACAATGTGAACTGGCTGTTCTGCGGCTCGAACGACTACCGCGGCGTCAATGATCCCTCCATCGGCGATGCATTTCCCGGCGTTGCGATGTCACGCGACGGGGGCCTGTCCTGGATCTCGGGACTTGCGCCCGGCCACCTCGCAAGTCCGGTCACCATCAATAAAAAATTCGGCGCCGACGCGAACATCGAGGCGCTCCCCGGCCTGCTGCTCTACAACCACATCGCTGGCTGGCGCGATGACAGCCAGCCCGGCGGCGTCTACGTGCAGCGCTACTACGAGCACAACCGGGAAGTCGGACCGCCGTGGGAATTTCTGGACATCATCGAAGTCGATGTCGGCACGTCAGGACGCTTCCTCGACAAACCGGCCTTCGACGTCGCGCTGCGGAACCCGTCACTCGGCCTGCCGCCGATCACGGTTGACATCCCCGCCTTCGATGATCCCCGCAACGCCGACAACGACGTGCCGGCCTTCACACTGCAGGTGCCCGCCGCACGCGCCCATCTCTGCTACGCGGTCTTTGTTGGCAACGACAACAACGACGGCACGAAAATTATCTGCACGGCATCGGACGACGGCGGCGTCACCTGGAATATCGTCAACAAGATTTCTGAAAGCTCGGAAATCAATCAGGGCGTCAGCGTCGCGACGCGAAACTTCGGCGAGGAAGTCGTCGCCGTCTGGCGCCGCTTCGACGACAACAACGAAACCAGCGCGATCATGTACGCATACTCCGGCAACGCCGGAAACAGCTGGACGAAGCCAAAGACCGTGACGGAATTCTGCGGTTTTGACCAGAGCACGGGGGCCGCGCGTTTTCGCACGAACGCGTTGCCCGTCGTCGTCAACAACGGCAACGAGTTTGCGATTTACTTTGCGTCCAGAAACGACGCAACGGAAACCTGTTTCATCCCCGGCAACGGCAACAATCCGTCGACGCCGCGCATGAGTAACGTCGCGCTCATCGACGACTTTGACCGCTTCGGCGAAACGAACGGCAAGGACGGCCAGGTCCGAACGTTCCTGAATTTTTCGCGCATCATGATGATTCGCGGTTCCGGCAGCGGCAACAACATGGGCTGGTCAAACCCGGTTGCAATCGACCCGCAGGAGTATCCGCTCACCGCCGTGAACAGCGACGGCACGGCGATTCCGCCCGGAACCCGCAAGCGCGGTCACCAGTTCATGCCCGCCGCGGAATCTGCAGGCGGCATCGAGACGGTTGCGTGGTATGACAGCCGACTGGACAAGCTGAATACGCGAAAAGGTCGACCGATTGCCGGCGGCTTCCTCGAAGATCTCGTCGTCCACTTCGAACGCTCCGCCACCTACCCCGCAGCACCGAAGTGGTCCAGTGCATCGCTCTTGCCGGCGGGCCTCTACGACCTGGTACCGCCGCCTCCACAGCTGCCTCCTGCTGTCGACAACATTCCACTCCGTCGAACGCTGGATGTATTCGCCGCGCAGATCCTGCCCGGCGGCACGCCGCGCCAGTACCGACTGGACGACGACCTCTATCCCTCCGCGGACGGGCAGGACGGCTTCCCGTCAACACGCGTCAGCCGCTTCGCAACACGCCCCGTCGCGAAGACTGACGAGTTCGGCGTGACGAGCATCGTCAGCGAGCAGGTTGAGTTTAATTATCCGAATGGACGCCTGTTCCGAAAGGGTAAGGCGCCGTTCATCGGCGATTACAATTCAGTCTTCGCACCGCAGTATCGCAAGCAGGCGGACGGCACGTGGGTGCCGGCGCAGAACGCGCCCGATCCGAGCGTCGACCTGTTCCTTTCGCCAGAACCGGTATTCCACGTCGGGTGGACAAGCAACCGCAACGTTCGCGGCCGCGTCTACTACACCGGCTGCGACGTCTGGAATCCGGCGCTGCAGATGTGGGAAGCGAACACCGACGGATGTCCCAGCAACTACACCGACCCGCAGCCTGGCCTGATGCTTCCGTTGCAGGGCGAGGACGGCGCGCAGGACGGACCGCCGCTTACCTGCACGATGGCGCAGGTCAACGGTCGGCGACCGGGCCCGCTTACCCGAAACCAGAACATCTACACGGCGGCAATGCTGCCCGGCCTGAATGCGCGAGTTGTCTCCGCCATCAAGCCGGCGGTCGGCGACGTGAACACATTCGTCCTTGCGTTTGACAACGGCACGGATACCGCGCAGCGACTTGTACTGACATTGCCGGCAGCGAGCAAGACGAGTTTCGTCCGTGCGGTCGATCCGATGACGAATCCGGATCTCGAAATCGAACTGCAGTTGCCGCGCGGATCGTCAAGCAGCCGGACGGTTTTTGATTTCGCGAACGAGCTTGACTCTGACTTCGTCGATCGTGTCGTGCTGACCGCCTATGCCTGCCAGACCGACGCGAACGGCCCGATTCTGGACAACGACGGAAACTGCGCAGCGCTCGGCGACATCGTCGCGAACGTGCCGCTGGAGCGCAGCAGCCTCGCGCCGCTGGAAACCGTACTGAACAATCCGCGCTGTCTTGAATTCGACGCGGAGGGCAACTGCACGCTCGAGGAAGAGCCTGTCGACGTCAATGAGAGCGAGATCTATGACCTCATTCTCAAGCGGGAAAACAGCCAGCTCCTGACGAAACAACTCGATCTTGAAAACCTCGACCTCGAAAATCTCGACCTCGAAAACACCTTCGAGATGCTCGACCTTGAGAACCTCGACCTCGAAAACCTCGACCTGGAGAACCTGGATCTCGAGAACCTCGATCTCGAAAACGTTGTTCTCTTCCTCGATCTCGAAAACCTCGATCTCGAAAACACGGCCGTCGAGAAGGAGCTCGTCGAAAACCTCGTCCAAGAGAAGCG
>CAWUHY010000304.1:0-3074 GCA_963922215.1 uncultured Gammaproteobacteria bacterium
TGTCGCGCTCGTCGCGCTCTTTCGACCGGGTCCGCTGCAGTCGGGCATGGTCGACGACTTCATTACCCGCAAACATGCAACAGACCAGTCGGAGATCGACTACCTGCATCCGGAGCTGAAACCGGTCCTCGAGGAGACCTACGGCGTCATCCTCTACCAGGAACAGGTCATGCAGATCGCGCAGGTGCTTGCCGGCTACACGCTCGGCGGCGCGGACCTCTTACGCCGCGCGATGGGTAAGAAGAAGCCCGAAGAGATGGCGAAGCAGCGAGAGATCTTCGTCACGGGTGCGACGGAGCGAGGCGTGGACAACGCCGTCGCCACGCGCATCTTCGATCTGATGGAGAAGTTTGCCGGCTACGGCTTCAACAAGTCTCACTCCGCCGCCTACGCGGTCCTGTCCTACCAGACCGCCTATCTGAAGGCACACTATCCTGCGCCATTCATGGCGGCCGTGATGAGTGCGGACCTCGATAACACGGACCGTCTTGTCGTTTTGAAAGACGACGTGCGTGCGCTCGGCATTCGGCTTGAAGCACCGGACATCAATGGGTCGCTGTATCCGTTCAGCGTCGGCGATGAGAAAACCATTCTCTACGGGCTTGGCGCGATCAAGGGTGTTGGTCGCGCCGTCGTGGAGGCTATCGTGGCCGAACGCGACGCGAACGGGCCGTTCAAGAGTCTCGGCGAGTTCTGTCGTCGCATCGATGGCGAGCGTCTGAGCCGACGGTCGCTTGAAGCCATGGTCAAATCCGGCGCGTTCGATGTCTTCGGCGCATCGCGTCGCTCCCTGATGGAGCAGGTCGATGAGGCCATGAAGGGTGCGAGCCAGCATGCTCGCGCGTCTGCCGCGGGCCAGAACGACATGTTCGGTCTCGAACAGGCCGAGGAGGAAAAACCGACGAGGATCCGGAGCACCGACCTCGTGGAATGGCAGGACACTGTACGCCTGCGCTACGAGAAGGAGGCACTCGGCCTGTATCTCACCGGTCATCCATTCGATTCCGTGCGCGCCGATGCGAAATACTTCGTCGACGGTAAGCTCGGCGATCTTGCGAGCGAGCCGCCTCCCGAGACTGCGAAAGGCGAACGCAACTACGCGCAGCGCGGTCGGGAAGTCACGATCGCGGGCCTCGTCATGGATATTCGCAAGCGCGGCAACCGTGTCAGCGTCACGCTGGATGACGATACGGGCCGGATGGAGGTCGCACTCTTCAGCGAGGCTGCTGCCGAGTTCCAGCACCTGCTTGTTAAGGACGAGATCCTGGTCGTTTCCGGCAACCTGCGCTACGACGATTTCATCGGCGCGTGGACCGTGAATGCGAAATCCATCCTGCACGTCGATCGCGTCATCGAGAGTCGGGCGAGCGGCATGCTGATCCGGCTTGCGCCGAACGGGAAGGGGCCGCATCTGCTCGAGGAACTCCACGATCTCTTGCTGCCGTACCGCAAGGGGAGCTGCGATGTCACGATCCAGTACTACGGCAACGAAGCCGCGGCGAAGATCGAGCTGGGCTCCGACTGGGCGGTCCGGCCGAGCCGCGAATTGCGCGATAGGCTCAGCGATCTCCTGGGCAGCAGTAATGTGCGGCTGCTGTACACTCCGGGCCGTGAAATCATGTAAAGTGTTGCGCCTTAAAGCGACGTGACGCCATTGCGCTATGGATTTGAAATTTCTCGACTTTGAACAGCCTATCGCCGAACTCGAAGCGAAGATCGAAGAGCTTCGCTACGTCGGTGACGATTCAGAGATCAACATCAATGAAGAAGTCGCAAAGCTGCGCGAGAAAAGCGAGACGCTGACCCGTTCGATTTTTTCAAAGCTGTCGGCCTGGCAGATCGCGCAGGTTGCACGGCACCCGATGCGTCCGTATACGCTCGACTATTTGCAGAGCATCGTCACTGATTTCCAGGAACTGCACGGTGACCGGATGTACGCGGACGACCCCGCAATTGTCGGCGGGCTCGGGCGGCTTGAGGGGCGACCGGTAATGTTCATCGGTCACCAGAAGGGTCGCGATACGAAAGAGCGCGTGCGTCGCAACTACGGCATGCCGAAGCCGGAGGGCTATCGCAAAGCGCAGCGGCTGATGCGCATGGCCGAAAAGTTCAAGCTGCCGGTTGTCACGTTCATCGACACGCCCGGCGCCTATCCCGGCGTCGGCGCAGAAGAGCGCGGCCAGAGCGAGGCGATCGCGCGCAGCTTGTACATGATGGCCGGTCTCAAGACGCCCATCGTCAGCGTCGTGATCGGTGAGGGCGGTTCGGGCGGCGCACTGGCCGTCGGTGTCAGCGATCGTCTTTTAATGCTGCAGTACGGTATCTACTCCGTCATTTCTCCCGAGGGCTGTGCATCCATCCTGTGGAAGAGCGCCGAGAAAGCCGAGGATGCCGCGGAAGCGATGCGCATCACTGCAGACAGCCTGAACGAATTCGGACTCGTCGACGATGTGATCCCGGAGCCACTCGGCGGAGCGCACCGCGACCCGGAAAACATGGCGCAGGTTATTCGCAACGCGCTCGTCGCCGCACTCGACCAGCTTGACGCGATGCCGGTCGAAGAGCTGCTGGATAAACGCCAGCAGCGCCTGGACGGCTTCGGCGTGTTCAAGGAAACCTGACGCACTCGTTAAACCGTTCGTCCGCGTTCGACCGACGGGCTTGAACGTATGCTAAAAACTTCGCTAACGACCCAACTCGCAGCGCTGAAAAAGCGCAACATCGAGCGCTTCGTCGTGGCTCTCAGCGGCGGCCTCGACTCGTCCGTTCTGCTGCATGCGCTACGCAAATGGCATCCCGAGCTTGCCGTTCGCGCAATCCATGTTCACCACGGTCTGCAGGCCGACGCCGATCGTTTTGCGGTGCAGGCGAGCGCGCTCTGCGACGCGCTGGATGTTCAGCTTGAGACCGTAAAGGTCACGATCGACCCGGATTGCGGTCTTGGGCCGGAGGCGGCGGCGCGGGAGGCGCGCTATCGCGTCTTCGAAGACCTGCTGGCTCCCGGCGACTGCATGCTGAGCGCGCATCACCGCGACGACCAGGCGGAGACGCTGCTCTTGAACCTGATGCGCGGG
>CAWUHY010000305.1:0-3051 GCA_963922215.1 uncultured Gammaproteobacteria bacterium
ACCAGATGCTTGTGAACCTGATGCTTGCCAAGAAACCTTCCGACAGAATCCAGTCTGCCGCCGAGATAGCCTCATGGCTGTAAGGGCAAAAGATATAGTGAACGGGCTCGTGCCCGAGCCGATCGCCGAGTTTCTGCTGGCCGAAACCGATCCGAAGTGGCTTGAGGTTGCGGCGGACAATCTGCCTGCGCTACTGCTCGATCATGCGAATTGCGAACTGAAAGCCGCGTCGACGGCGCTGACGTTTCTGTATCGCTATCCCGACCGTACCGAGTTGGCGCAACGCATGTCGCGTCTTGCGCGCGAAGAGCTTCGGCACTTCGAGCAGGTGCGGGCGATCATGGAAGACGAGGGAATCGTGTTCGAGAAACTGTCCGCATCGCGCTACGCAGGCGCGCTCCGCGAGGCGGTTCGGAATTCCGAGCCGGGCAAGCTCTGTGACATGCTGATCGTCGGCGCGCTGATCGAAGCGCGTTCCTGCGAACGATTCGCGCGCCTCATTCCCTTGCTTCCGGATCGAATCGCAAAGTTCTACGGTGGGCTGCTCGCATCCGAAGCGCGCCACTTCCAGCACTACCTCAAATTCGCGCGCGACGAATGGCAGGCCGATGACGCATCGTTCGACGCCCGCGTCGAAGAGCTGAAAGAACTCGAGGCAGAGCTGATTCGCTCACCGGACGCGCAATTCCGTTTTCATTCCGGAGTGCCGGCATAGTTACTCACTAGCGCGGCATCACATCGAGGCTCGGGCCGTCCTCGGTCCAACGAACCACGCTTCCCTGGTCGTACCAGTCGCCGAGCACGATACGGCGACTCGGCTGACCGTCGATCAGAAATTCATGGACGTTCGGCCGGTGCGTGTGTCCATGCAGCAGGATGTCGACGCCAGCGTCTTGCATGGCCGATTCCACTGCAGCCTGGTTGACGTCCATGATGTCCTCGGCAAGCATCGCATTGCGCGATTGGCTCTCATCGCGCGCGCTGCGCGCAATGACGAGTCGTTCCTCGAGCGGCTTCGCAAGCATCATCGCCTGCCACTCCGGGTTCCTGAGCATCGCGCGCGTTTTCTGGTACTCGACGTCATCGGTGCAGTACGCGTCGCCGTGCGCGAGCAGTACGCGCTCGCCGTACAGGTCAACGACGGTGGGATCGTCGAGCAGCGTAATCCCCGTTTCTTCCGCAAAGCGCTCGCCGATCAGGAAGTCGCGATTGCCGTGCATGAAATACACTGGGATACCGGCATTGGAGACGTTCCGAATTTCCGTTTTCATTGCCGCGTAATGGGGGTCCGGGTCGTCGTCGCCGACCCAGACTTCGAACAGGTCGCCAAGGATGTAGAGCGCCTCAGCCGTGCGCGCTTCGCCGCGCATGAATTCGGAAAACTGTGCGCCAATATCCGGCCGCTTGCCCTCAAGGTGAAGGTCGGAAATGAAGAGTGTGGTCATGGACTACTCGAACGTGTAGCGGCGAATGGACTTGATGATGACTGGAACCTGCGGCACGTCGGACTCAAAGCTTCCCTGCGGCCCGGTCGGCACACGCGAAATGGCGTCTGCGACGTCCTGTCCCTCGATGACATAGCCGAAGACCGTGTATCCCCACCGGTTGCTGCCAGGATCGAGTCGCGTGTTGTCGACGACATTGATGAAGAACTGTGTATTCGCCGTGTGCGGCTCCGCCAGTCTCGCCATGGCAATCGTGCCGCGCAGATTTGAAAGGCCGTTGCCGGACTCATTCGGAATGACAGCGTCGTCTTCGATCAGTTTCAGGTCAGGCGTATAGCCACCGCCCTGGATCATGAAATCCTCGATCACACGGTGAAAGATCGTGTTGTCGTAGAACTTCTCATCGACGCGCTTTAGAAAGTGCGCGACGGTAAACGGAGCCGCGACGCCATCCAGCTCGAGCAGGATGCGTCCCTCCGTCGTGATTATTTCAACATAAGGGTGCTTGGGCGGGCTCGGCACTTCGATGTCGGCGCTGGACACGCTCGCAACCAGCAACAGGCCGATCAGTAACACTCGCATGAATCTGATTCCTTGGTTTCGGCGGGGAAAACATACCAGACCAGACAGTCCGGTTCAGGAATAGCGCCGAGGCAAGACCGTTGCGCCGGCTTCAGCACTGGGTTTTGTCGACAAAACAGGATGTTAGGTTGTGTTGGCTGAACATAGCCAGGTCTTTACGGCTGCCGGGAAGACAATTGACTGCCCAAAAGGCCGTCCGTATGATCACGCTCCCGCGCGGTCGCTTGCGTCGCGAGGGATGCAGGAATTGCGGGGCATGGCGCAGGCTGGTAGCGCATCTGCTTTGGGAGCAGAGGGTCGGCGGTTCGAATCCGTCTGCCCCGACCAATTTCTTTAAGGACAGGACGCCGTATGCGCCCGTAGCTCAACCGGATAGAGCATCGGCCTTCTAAGCCGAGGGTTGCAGGTTCGAGTCCTGCCGGGCGTGCCAGTTTTCATCGAGAACAGAACGTGCGCCGGTTCGTCAAATCGCGTTACCATACGCGTCCAAAGTGGTGGGCGTAGCTCAGTTGGTAGAGCCCCGGGTTGTGATCCCGGTCGTCGTGGGTTCGAGTCCCATCGTCCACCCCAATTCTCTGAGAGTTGATTTTGTTCGTCGCAGCTACGCACGACGACCGGGATCGATTGTTTGATGTGATCCCGGTCGGTTCTAACTTGCGTGGTTTTTGCTGACAGCAAGCCTCTTTTCCAGGCTTGGGTTCGAGTCCCATCGTCCACCCCAATTCTCCCGCCCAAGTCAAAAGATTCGAGCCGGTTAGGTGAGAATTGATCTTTAGTGCACGGTGCGGGAACGCTCGGAACAGCGCGAATGAACGAAGGGTCCGATGACGAACGAAGGGTCCTTAAGTCGAACGTAGAGCTACCCCGTTTTTTAACGTTCCTAAATCCTCCGCACTAAAGATCAATCTGCACCGGCCTTGCGCACGAGCCCGGCGTCCGCGGGCAGATTGGCTCAGAATAGATCTGTACTAGGTCGGACGCGCCGCCTCGGATCCAGAATGCAGAACGAGGGGTCCGATGACGA
>CAWUHY010000306.1:0-3038 GCA_963922215.1 uncultured Gammaproteobacteria bacterium
AGACCTCGATGCCGTCCGTGACGGCGGGCTCGGCGTGGGCCGTCGTGGCGGCGCTGAACGAAATGGCAAGCAGGGCAGCCGAAAGAAGGGGGCGAAAGACTGGGGCTTGATTTGGCATTCGCGTATCCTACCGGTCATTCTCAGACGTGCAAGCGGACTGGCGCTCATTTTCAAGGATTTCAGAGGACTATGGCCGACAGCGAAACCAGATCGTATCCAGCGACGCCCTACGAGTGGCTAATGACGCCACTGGGACAGTCCCTGCTTGTCCAGGAGAACCGCCTGATCGAGGAGGACCTGGAAGACGTGTTCGGCGAAGAATGCATCCAGGTCGGGCTGTGGGGCGGCACCTCGCAGTTTTTGCGGCACTCGCGGACGCAACGCAACATGCTGCTGGTCCGACCCGACGATGCGGGCGCGGAGGGCAAAAGCCACGTGATCGCCGAGTCGCATCGGCTGCCGATTGCATCCGACAGCGTCGACTCTGTGATCCTGCCGCACACACTCGACTACTCGAAATACCCGCATGCGGTGCTCCGTGAAGTGCACCGCGTGTTGCGCGCGGGCGGTCACCTCGCGCTGCTGGGCTTTCGACCGGGTGGCCTGTGGGGCTTGAGACGACTGATTCCGGGAGCGGAGTTCCCGCCGGGCGCGCATGATCTGCTCCCGGACCGGACGCTTCGCGACTGGATGAAGCTCCTGGACATGCGGATCTATGGCGTCACGAAGTATTTCTTCCGCTGGCCGCTGCACGGCAAGGGCTTAAAGTCGAGCCAGTGGGAGTCGCGGGGGCGGCGATTCTGGCCGGAGCTGTCGGCCTGCTACATGATTACGGCGCAAAAGCGGGTCAGCACGCTGACGCCGGTGCGGCCGGTCTGGAAGAAGAAGGCCAAGGTCGTCGCCGGACTGGCCGAGCCGTCGCACCGCGTGCCGAGAATCCGTTTTGACCGTTGAGATCTACACCGACGGCGCCTGCCGGGGGAATACGGGACCAGGCGGCTGGGGCGCGCTGCTGACGGCGGGCAAGCGTCGCAAGGAGATGCACGGCGGCGAGGCGGAGACGACGAACAACCGGATGGAGCTGACGGCGGTCATCGAAGCGCTGAACGCACTGAACGGTGAGCAAAAGGTCACGCTGTATACCGATTCGAAATACGTCATGGACGGCATCACACGCTGGATCGACAACTGGAAAAAGCGCGGCTGGAAGACCTCGGCCAAGAAACCGGTCAAGAACCAGGATCTCTGGATCGCGCTGGACGAGGCGCGTCAGCGTCACACCATCGACTGGCGCTGGGTCAAAGGGCACGCGGGCGATCCGGGTAACGAGCGGGCGGATGAGCTCGCGAATCGAGGGATCGACGAGCTGTCGCGAGGCTAAAGATTCGCGACTGAAGTCGCTCCCACAATTACGAATCTAATTTGCTACGATCCCGCCCATGCGACAAATCGTGCTCGATACCGAAACCACCGGCCTCTCACCGGCGCAGGGACACCGCATCATCGAGATCGGCTGCGTCGAGCTCGTCAATCGCCGCCTGACCGGCCGGGAATGGCACCGGTTCATCAACCCGGAGCGCGATATCGACGAGGGCGCCGAGCGCGTCCACGGCATTTCCCGGCAGAGTCTCGAGGACAAGCCGCTGTTCCACGAAATCGCCGACGAGTTCATCGAATTCATCGCAGGCGCCGAGCTGGTCATCCACAACGCCGCGTTCGACGTTGGCTTTCTTGATCACGAGCTTGTGCTGATGCAGCACGCGAAGCCGCAGGTCGCCGAGCACGCCGACATCCTCGACACGCTGACGATGGCGCGAGAGATGCATCCGGGGCAGCGCAACAGTCTCGATGCGCTGTGCAAGCGCTACGAAGTCGACGCCTCCAAGCGCAACGTGCACGGCGCGCTGATCGACGCGGAGCTGCTTGCGCGCGTCTACCTTGCGATGACCGGCGGTCAGACGGCACTGTTGCTCGACGACGAGCACGAATCCGACGACAAAGGCGACACAACCGAGCTCACGGTCAAGGCACGCTCGGACCTCGAACTTGTCGTCATCAAAGCGAGCGAAGCGGAAACTGGCGCGCACGAGGCAATGCTCGAAAAACTGCGCAAAAACGGCGACTGTCTCTGGGATCGCCAGCCAACGGCTTGATTTTTCTACAAAGCTGCCGAAAAACCTTCTAGAATCGGCGGCTCACAGGGGATACGCGTGTTGGCCCACTCGACGGTCGCCGCGAGCAAATAAACAACGATAAGCGGGAACAGTTATGGCCCAGACACTTTCGCATGCGCTGCGCAGCAATTTCCTCGGCAATTCGCCGACCTGGTACAAGATGACGATCATCGGGTTCCTGGTGTTCAACACTGCGATCGTGATGCTGAACTCGATGATTGAACGCGACCTGCTGTTCTTCGCGGGGTGGATGATCGTTCTCCAGTTCATTTTCACGCTGGCAATGGCCCTGAAATGCTATCCCCTGCAGCCGGGCGGGCTGATCGCGATCCAGGCGATTATCCTTGGGCTAACGACGCCCGAGCACGTGTTTGTCGAAGCCGAACACAATTTCTCCGTCATCCTGCTCCTGATGTTCATGGTGGCGGGTATCTACTTCCTGCGCGAGATGCTGCTGTTTACGTTCACGAAGATTCTGTTGGGCGTGAAATCCAAGGTGCTGCTCTCGCTGATGTTCTCGTTCACGGCAGCCGTGCTGTCGGCGTTTCTCGACGCGCTGACGGTGACCGCCGTCATCATCACCGTCGCGGTCGGTTTCTACGGCGTTTACCACAAGGTCGCGTCGGGCAAGCAGTTCACGCATGATCACAATCACGCAACCGATGACGAAGTCATCGAGCTGCATCGCGAGGATCTCGAAAGGTTTCGGTCGTTCCTGCGCAGCCTGATGATGCACGGCGCCGTGGGCACGGCGTTGGGCGGCGTCACCACTCTCGTGGGCGAACCGCAAAACCTGCTGATCGCCGAAATCATGGACTGGAACTTTATTGAGTTTTTCCTGCAGATGGCGCATATCTCGATGCC
>CAWUHY010000307.1:0-3029 GCA_963922215.1 uncultured Gammaproteobacteria bacterium
GACGACAACCGCGGCAACCTCGTGATGGGGGCGACCGGGCGGGTGCAGCCGCTCTCGGATCGCGATCGCGAGATCTGCGCGGCTGTCGGGCCCAGGCTCCGCGACGCCGGTGTCGTATTCGCAGGGATTGACGTGATCGGCGATGCGATGACCGAGGTTAACGTCACGAGCCCGACGGGTATCCGAGAAATCGAGCGGGAGTCCGGGATCAACATCGCCGGACTGATGTTCGACGCGATCGAGCGACGACTCGCCGACTAGGTGCCTGTCCCGCTGGTGCCTGTCCCGCGAATGCTGCGGGCGGCAAGAGGTGACGCAGGTCTCACTTCCCGCTTCGCCGAACGGTTAAACTCGTTCCTCGATTCGACGCGCTAAGCCCTTGTTTCGATAAACGAAATGGAGGACACTTCGCGCGTGCACGAGCGAGCACCGGATGGCGACACCACGATACAGCATCGACCCCATGGACGAGCTTCGGCTCAAGGATGAACCCGCAGCAGATCGCCTGCCTGCCATGTTGTTCCTGGCAGCGCTGATTCACGGCGTCCTCATCATGGGCATCGGCTTCAATCCGGTGATTCCCGACGCCTTCGCCGAGGCAATTTCTCTTGAAGTCACCATCGTTGCCGACCCGGACCAGCGGATCGAGCGCCCGGACGATGCGGAGTACCTCGCGCAGGCAAGCCAGCAGGGTGGCGGAAATACGCAGGAAGAGACCCGCGCCTCGGCACCGATCATCAGTGATTCTCCGATTGACAACTTTGGCCGCATCGACGGCGACGCCTTCGTTGATACTCGGCAACTCGAGCAGCGCTCGGACCAGTTCCTGTCGTCCCGCTCGCCGCAGGACCGAAAGCTGAACAACGATCTTCGCAACACACCCGAAGCGGATGTGCAGATCGCCGCCTACCTGGAATCCGGCGCCGACACGACGCTACCGCTTCCGCAGGAAAGCGAAGCGACGCTCAAGATTCACGACGACAAGGAGCGCGAGCTTTTTATCAGTGCGGATACGCGGGAATCTGTCGTTGCCGGTTATCTGGACAGCTGGAAACGCCGAATCGAGGACGTCGGCGTCGACTATCTGCCGGAAGCCGCGAAAGACCTTTCCGGGAGCCCGACGCTGGAAGTCAGCATCGATGCCTCCGGGCAGCTCGCCGGCGTCATCATCCGGAAGTCTTCAGGGTCGAAAGTCCTGGACCAGGCAGCGCTCGATATCCTCCGTCGCGCCTCGCCATTCGACCCGTTCCCGGCCGAGGTGCGCAAGGACTACGACACGCTGCGCTTCGCCTACAAATGGCTCTTCGGCGCGGACGAACTGGGGTCAACGGTCGTCGCGAAGCGCTGACGCGGGCCGGCGGCGTTGCACGGCGCAGAGGATGCGCCGATACTTGGGAAATGGACGCTACCTCCAGTCTCGCCAATCAGCTCCTGATCGCGATGCCGGGTATGGCTGACCCGAATTTCCACAACACCGTGACGCTCGTCTGTGAGCACAATGAAGACGGTGCGCTCGGCATCATTATCAATCGTCCACTGAGCCTCAACCTGGCAGGCCTGTTCCGGCAACTCTCGATCGAAGTCGAAAACCCGATCATTGCGGAAGACCCAGTTGTCATGGGCGGCCCGGTCGGTCCGGAACGCGGGTTTGTGCTCCACGATGGCGACAGCGAATTCGAGAGCTCACTGAAAGTCTCGGATGAGATCCGGCTGACGTTGTCGCGGGATATTATCGACGCGCTCGCGAGTGGGGAAGGCCCGTCGCAGTCTCTCGTCGCGCTGGGCTATGCCGGCTGGGAGGCGGGTCAGCTTGAGGAAGAAATTATCAGCAATTCCTGGCTGCATGCTCCCGCGTCCAAGCGCATCGTCTTCGACCTGCCGTTTGCGCAGCGCTGGACCGCTGCGGCTGAGAGTGTGGGCGTGGATTTGAGCCGCCTGTCCCCCGACGCCGGCAGGGCCTGACGCAATTACACCGCGCACGATTCTCGCATTTGACTTCGGGCTGCGCCGAATCGGCGTGGCGGTTGGGCAGACAATCACCGGCTCGGCGAGTCCGTTGACGACGATCGCAAATGGGGCCGGCGGCCCGGACCGCGCGCGAATTGCGGCGCTGACGGACGAGTGGCAGCCGGATCTATACGTCGTCGGCTTACCGCTGCAGGCAGACGGGAGTGACAGCGATGTGACGCAAGCGGTGCGGGCATTTGCGGGCGAACTCGAAACTGCGGGTATTGCGGTGGAATTCATCGACGAACGCCTGTCCTCCAGCGAGGCGGAGTCCGCGTTGAAGGCCGCTCGGGCACGCGGCAGTCGGGGCCGCGTGCGCAAGGAGGATGTCGACGCGGTGGCTGCCGTTGTGATCGCCGAGCGCTGGCTTACGGCGCGGCAAGACTGACTGCTTGTCGCGCTTCCCGGAGCCTGATGAATCAGCCGTGGCAGCTTCACTTTAGAGCCTGCTAGAATCGCCCGCCATGAACCCGAGTGCCGATGACTCTAGCGCGATCCAGACCCTTTCCGACGGTCGGCTTCGGCACTTATTGACGCTGGACGGCATCGATCGCGACTTACTCATCGAGATGCTGGATGACGCCGAGGCTTTTCTCGCGCCGCCGGATCAAATTCCGGTGCGAAGTGACGCTCTCGCCGGCCGCACGGTTGCGAACCTGTTTTTCGAGCCGAGTACGCGAACCCGTGCCTCGTTCGACATCGCTGCGAAACGTCTCGGCGCGGACGTCCTGAATCTCGACGTGAACACCTCGTCTCGTAAAAAGGGCGAAAGCATTCTCGACACGATGTATACGCTGGAAGCCATGGGCGCGGACGTTCTCGTCGTCCGCGACGCAAGCGCGGGAGTTCCGGCCTACATCGCGCGGCACGTTGGCGAATTCGTCTGCATCCTGAATGCGGGCGAAGCAGAGGTCTCGCATCCAACCCAGGGTCTGCTCGACCTGTTAACGATCCGTCAGCACAAGCAGGACTTTGAGAACCTTAAAGTCGCGATTGTCGGGGACATCCGCCACTCGCGCGTC
>CAWUHY010000308.1:0-3015 GCA_963922215.1 uncultured Gammaproteobacteria bacterium
GATCCGCCGGGCGAGCGCTCGAGGTCCCAGGGGTTGCGAACGTCGCCGTAGAAACTCGTTTCGTTCGACGAGCCCATCGCGAACTCGTCCATGTTGGTCTTGCCGAGCACGATCGCGCCGGCCTCGGACAGTCGTTCGACGACGGTCGCGTCATAGGGCGAAATGAAGTTGTCGAGCATCTTCGACCCGCAGGTCGTTTTCACACCGCGCATGCAGAAGATGTCCTTGTGCATGATCGGCAAACCGAGCAACTTGCCGGACTTGCCGGCAGCGCGTGCTGCGTCAGCGTCTTTCGCCGCGGCGAGCGCTTCATCGCGCAGCAGTGTGAGCGTTGAGTTCAGTTTCTCGTCGTGCGACGCGATGCGATCGAGCAGCGCCGTCGTGAGCTCGACAGATGTGAAATCGCCGGCGTCGAGGCCGCGCGCGAGTTCCGTCAGGGACTGGGTATGCAGTGCTGTCATGGCCGTCACTCGATCACTTTCGGCACGAGATACAGGCCGTTCTCGACGCTTTCAGCGTTTTTCTGGATGTCGTCCCGTGCGTTGGCCTCGGTCACGGCGTCCGGGCGCAGGCGCTGCGCCGCATTCGTCGGATGCGCCATCGGGACAACGCCGTCCGTGTCGACTTTGGACAGCTGATCGACAAATTCGACCACTTTTGACAGTTTTTCGACCGTCTCGTCGAAGACCGAGTCGGCCACTTCGAGCCTGGCGAGCCGCGTCAGGTGCTCGACCGATTTTTTATCGAGTGACATCGTGGATTCTTCCGCAGTTGCGTCTTTGAGATTTGCGGCGTCGAATGACGCCAAAACAATGATACACGCCGCCTTGTGCATTGTCGTGGGCGTAATTAGACTACGCCGTTTACCCACGTTCCACCCGGCCTCTACATGTTCAAAAACCTCCTGGGTTATTTTTCGAATGACCTTTCAATCGACCTTGGCACCGCCAACACGCTGATCTATTCCCGCGGTCACGGCATCGTCCTCGACGAGCCCTCCGTGGTCGCCATTCGCGAGGATTCCGGCCGTGGCGGCCGCGTCGTGGAGGCTGTCGGAGCCGAGGCGAAGAGCATGCTGGGCCGCACACCGGTCAACATCACGGCCATCCGGCCGCTGAATGATGGCGTCATCGCCGACTTCACGGTCACCGAGAAGATGCTGCAGCACTTTATTAAGAAGGCGCACGGGCAGCGCTACTTCCAGCCGAGCCCGCGCGTGCTGATCTGCGTGCCCTACGGCTCGACCCAGGTTGAGCGTCGCGCGATTCGCGAATCGGCGGAAGGCGCCGGCGCGCGCAAGGTGCACCTGATCGACGAGCCGATGGCTGCGGCAATCGGTGCCGGCATGCCCGTGCACGAGGCACGCGGCTCGATGGTTCTCGATATCGGCGGTGGCACTTCCGAAGTCGCGGTCATCTCCTTGAACGGCATCGTCTACGCAGCGTCCGTCCGCATCGGCGGCGACCGTTTCGACGAGGCGATCACGAACTACGTGCGTCGCAACTACGGCATCCTGATCGGCGAGGCGACGGCCGAACGCATCAAGCACGAGATCGGTTCGGCGTTCCCGGGCGAGGAAGTGCTGGAAATTTCGGTCAAGGGCCGCAACCTGTCCGAAGGCGTGCCGCGCAGCTTCACGCTGAACAGCAACGAGATTCTCGAAGCGCTGCAGGAACCCTTGCAGGGCATCGTCGGCGCGGTGAAAGAAGCACTCGAGCAGACGCCGCCGGAACTGGGCGCAGACGTCGCCGAGCGCGGTATCGTGCTGACCGGCGGTGGCGCCATGCTCCGCGACCTCGACAAGCTGTTGATGGAAGAGACCGGCCTGCCTGTCGTCATCGCCGACGAGCCGATGACCTGCGTTGCGCGAGGCGGCGGTCGCGTGATCGAATTGATTGATCAGCACGGTCCGTCCGTATTCGGCCTCGACTAGTCCGCATTCCCCCACGGGTCGGACTGAGGAGCTAGATGGTCAGCCCGCAAAAGCGCAACACGCATGTTGTCCGAATGCCCGGCCTCGGGTTTCGGGTAGTTGCCCTGCTCGTTCTCAGCATCGTTCTCATGGTTTACGACAACCGGTCGAACCAGCTCGAGAACGTCCGTCGCGCCATCGGTGCCGCGGTCTACCCGCTCGAAATCATCGTCGACACGCCGTCGCGCGTATTCGAGTGGATGGTGGAAAGCTCGACGTCGCGAAACGAACTCGAACTCGAAAACACCCGGCTTCGAATCCAGCAGCGGCTCACGCGTGCGGAGCTGCAGAAGCTCAACGCGCTGGAGGCCGAGAACGCCCGGCTGCGCGATCTTCTCGAAGCACGTGACCGGATTTCAGGCACCGTGCGTGTCGCCGGCATCATGTCGGTGGACGCCAACCCGTTCCGGCACAGCATCGTCATCGACGTTGGCACCGAGGACGGCGTTTACTCCGGTCAGTCGATCATCGATGCGAACGGTGTCGTCGGCCAGGTCCTGACGCCGGGACTCAAATCGTCGCAGGCGATCCTGATTTCCGATCCGGATCACGCGCTCCCCGTCGAGGTGAACCGCAACGGTCTCAGAACGAACGCGTTCGGCACCGGCAAAGTCGACCAGCTCGACCTCCCCTTCCTGCCGAACAACGCCGACATCGAACCCGGTGACCTCCTCGTGACGTCCGGCCTCGGCGGCGCGTTCCCGCCCGGCTACCCGGTGGCGGTTGTAGAATCCGTCGAACGCATTCCGCAGCAGCAGTTCGCGATCGTAACGGCGAAGCCGTCGGCCTCGCTCAACCAGGTGCGCGAAGTCATGCTGATCTGGATGGACGAGCAAGACGACGCTGCAGAGCCGCCCACCAGCGACGCGGAGTCGGACAGTGAGTAGCACGAGATGGACGCGCATGATCGCAAGCGTCGTCATCGCGCTGGCGCTGACCATGATGCCCCTGCCGGACGCAATCGAACCGTTTCAGCCCGACTGGGTCATCCTCGTCCTGATCTTCTGGGCTATGCAGGAGCCGGCGCGCTTCAGCGTCGGCAC
>CAWUHY010000309.1:0-3006 GCA_963922215.1 uncultured Gammaproteobacteria bacterium
CGTGCACGGCGCGAATCGACTCGGCTCAAACTCGCTGCTAGATCTCGTCGTCTTCGGCCGTGCCGCTGCACACCACATCAAGTCGACGATGAAGCCCGGCGAGCGGCACAAGCCGCTGCGATCCGATGCAGGCCAGAATAGCGTCGAGAAAATCGATTCCCTACGCCATGCGAAGGGCAGCCGGCCGACGTCGGAAATTCGACTCGAGATGCAGAAGATCATGCAGAACAACGCGGCGGTCTTCCGTACCGGCGAGACGCTGAAGGAAGGCGTCGAGCAGCTCAAGCAGACTTTCGACTCCTTCCAGGACGTCAAGGTCGAGGACCGGTCGATGATCTGGAACACAGATCTTATTGAAACGATCGAGCTCGAAAACCTGCTGTTGAATGCGATGGCAACCGTTGCGTCGGCCGAGAACCGCAAGGAAAGCCGCGGCGCCCAGGCGCGCGAGGATTTCCCGGATCGCGACGATGAAAACTGGATGAAGCACAGCCTCGCCTGGGTCAGCAACAAGGGCGACGTCTGTTTCGACTACCGCCCGGTCCATATGGAGCCGCTGACCGACGAGGTCGAAGCCGTTCCCCCGAAAGCACGCGTCTACTAACAGGTTGCCAGGAGAATTACGTGGCAGAGTTTCGTCTACCGCCCAACTCGAGAATCAAGAAAGGTCAGCACTTCAAAGCCGCTAATGGCTCACAGAATGTGCGCCGCTTTGCGATCTATCGCTACAACCCGGACGACGGCAGCAATCCCCGCGTGGACACTTACGAGGTCGACATGGACAGCTGCGGACCGATGGTTCTCGACGCGCTGATCAAGATCAAGAACGAGATCGACCCGACGCTGACGTTCCGCCGCTCCTGCCGCGAAGGCATCTGCGGAAGCTGCGCGATGAACATCGACGGCGGCAACACGCTCGCGTGCCTGAAGGGCGTCGACGAAGTCAAGGGCGACATCAAGATCTACCCGCTGCCGCACATGCCGGTCGTCAAGGATCTCGTGCCGGATCTCACGAACTTCTATGCGCAGTACGCGTCGATCAAGCCTTGGCTGCAGACCCGCACGCCGCCGCCGCCGGATCGTGAGCGCTTGCAGAGCAAGGAAGACCAGGAGCTGATCGACGAGCCGTCGGCCTGCATTCTTTGCGCCTGCTGCTCGACTGCCTGTCCGTCCTACTGGTGGAACAGCGACCGGTATCTCGGTCCGGCGGCCTTGCTCGCCGCGCATCGCTGGCTGGTCGACAGTCGCGATGAGGCGACCGGTGAGCGCCTGGACCAGCTCGAGGACCCGTTCCGGCTGTATCGCTGCCACACGATCATGAACTGCACGCAGACCTGCCCGAAGGGCCTGAATCCCGCACGCGCGATCGCCGAAACCAAGAAGATGCTAGCGGAGCGTCGGCACTAGCTGGCGCAGCGGAACGGCTACGCGGACGATGGACGCGCAGGACGAGACTGCCATGACGATCGGCCGGTTACGCTGGCAGTGCCGGCGGGGCATGAAAGAGCTCGATGCGCTGATGCTGCGATTTCTGGAACAGCACTATGCCGCCGCCCCCGACGATGAAAAGCAGGCCTTCGAGGATATTCTCGCGATGCCGGATCCGGTTCTGATCGGCTACTTTTTAAAGGGTGAAAAACCCGAGTCTGAACCGGTCCACCGCGTCGTCCGGCGCATACTGGACTGAACTCGTCCCGGACCGCGCGTCGGTCCTCGTCCACAGCGTCGCCGCCAGTCTTGCGATCACCGTCGGCGGCTGGGCGCTGACGTATGTGAATCTACCGACTGCCATTCGCGTCTTGCTGGTCATCGCCTGGCTCATTTACGGCCTGGTCCCCCTGGCTCGGCATCTCCAAGCGCGCTCGTTCGTTCGCTGTTTGAGGTTCGCCGGAGACGGCAGCCTGCGAATTCGCTTGCGGCGTGGTGACTGGATTCACGCGACCGTGCGCGAGGGCAGCCTGGTTCTGCGCAAAGCGGCCTGGGTCCGCGTTCGCAGCGAGGACGGGCTGAAGATCGATTTCCTGCTCATCCGGGGTGCGCAGAATGGCGACGCCTGGCGCCGATTTCTGGTGATTTCCCGGTACGTTGGACGCGTTTCTTGAAGCTGTTACCATGCCGAGGTCGAGACAATTCGACCGCCGACCGAGACGCGCGTCGCACAGATTGAAAAAAAACGGCACATTTCACGAACTTCGGGTGAACGCCGCGGTCTATCGGCACTATGAGCACTCAAGCCGCAACCCTGACGAGAATCGATTGCATGTCGCATGAAACGACCGATGCCGAATTGGTCAAACGTGTCCAGCACGGCGACAAAGGCGCCTTCGATCTGCTTGTCCTGAAATACCAGCACAAGATCGTCAATCTCGTCATGCGCTATGTTCGGGATTCCGAACAGGCGCTGGATATTACCCAGGAAGCCTTTATCAAGGCGTATCGTGCGCTGCCGCGGTTTCGCGGCGACAGCGCGTTTTACACCTGGCTGTACCGGATCGCCGTGAATACGGCGAAGAATCATCTGGCATCGCAGCGTCGACGCCCGATGAATGTCGAGCTCGACATGCAGGACCCGGAACAGTACGAGTTGCATGCAAAGCTCAAGGAAACGGATACGCCGGAAGGCGTGACCATCAGTCATGAAGTCAAGAGCACCGTCGAGAAGGCGATTGCAGCACTGCCGGAGGATTTGAGAACGGCGATCGTGCTGCGCGAAATTGACGGAATGAGTTACGAGGAAATTGCCGAGACCATGGAGTGCCCGGTGGGCACAGTGAGGTCGAGGATCTTCAGGGCGCGCGACGCAATCAGCAAGAAAGTCGGCTCCCTGATACGATAGTGATCGCTGGGGAAAGCAATCAATGAATGACGCAATACGAATGCAGCTGTCGGCCTTTGTCGACGGCGAACTGTCCGAAGCCGAAGCGGGTCTTTTGATCCGTCGGATCAGTCGTGATCCGGAGCTTCGTGCACTGGCTGCGGAATACCAGGAAATCGGCCGCCTGATGC
>CAWUHY010000310.1:0-2984 GCA_963922215.1 uncultured Gammaproteobacteria bacterium
GCGCGAGCGCAGCGCCGAAGGTGCCGACGCCGAGCAGGTCGAACACGCGGCGGTCTTCGCTTAAGAAACTGAAGGCAAACAGTGCCGTGCACAGAGTGGTGACCGGCATGCTGACGAGCAGCCGGTCGCCGATGCCAGGCATATGCATGGTCGCTGTCGCGACGAGCAGCAGCACGAGTGCGAGCGACCAGCGAATCGCCTTCAGGCGCGCCGGAAGTTCCGCGTCGGCATAGTCCGCCTCCAGTTCCGGGATGAACTGGAGCGTGCGAAACCCGCGGTCTAGTTGTTCCTGGTAGATCGACTGCACGCCGTCTTGCCCTGTTGCGTTCTCGTACCCTCCATATCGGCAGCGGGCCAAAGATTTGAAGCCCGAAACGATAAGATTGAAAAAAGTTGCGACGAAATCACGGCACCGCGCATCCATTGGCTGTACCAACCAGAAACACCTAAGGGGAACACCAATGCGTTACTTATCTCTTGCCGGTCTCCTGCTGTCCGGCTTTGCAGTCGCAGGCGATACCGAACACGTTCGCATGAAATTCGAAATCAACGACGAAAGCGGCAACGTCGTCTCGATCGACAGCGACACGATGGACTTTGATATGACCGAGATGCAGGTCGGCGAGAATCGCTCCTTTGTCGACGATGCCGGCCGGAATGTTCTGATGACGCGAACAGAATCGGGCTTCGAATTGAACGTCGACGGCAAAACCGTCGAGCTTCCGCATTTCGATGGCGCCATGCGGTTTCACGAAGAGGCGATCGTCGAAGGCGCACTCGCTGAGGAAATTGCGGCGCAAATCGCAGGCTCATTCGATGTCGACACCGACGTCACGTTTGGTCCGGCTAGCGATGGCTTCCTGATGTTGACCGATGAAGCAATCGATCCGGAGACGCAGCAGGCGATCCGGGATGCGCTCGCTGCGGGCGGCTATGACAGCGACGTCAAGTTCGTCGAGTCGGATGGCCACGCTGCGATGCATCGGGCCGTTCACGTCATCAAGAAAGAGGATGTGATCGAGCAGTAGTACCCGAGCGGCGCGCCTGCCTCGTGGCGCGTCGCGTCGGAAGGCGGCCGGTTCGCAGGGCAACCTGCGGCCGGCCCGTTTTTTTGCAGGCTTTACACTCCGCCTGAAATCTCCGAGACTGGCTCAATCTCGGGTCATCGGATCGGACCATGCGTAATCTTTTCCTCGTCGCAAGTTTGTTTCTGGCCGCTGCAGCAAGTGCGGACAGCCCCACCTTGAGCCGAATCGCCGAAACCGGCGAATTTCGCATCGGTTATCTGATCGACGCGCCGCCGCTGTCATTCTCGGATGAAGACGGGGACGTGGTCGGTTACTCGATCGATCTCTGTCGCCATATCGCGCGCGCCGTCCGGGACGAGCTCGGGCTCGAGAAGATCGACATCAAGTTTGTTCCGCTCGTCTCGATCGAGGATCGCATCGGTGCCGTCGAGCGCGGGGAAATCGACATTGAGTGCGGCGCGACAACCGTGACCCTGTCGCGGCGTCAACGCGTCGATTTCACGCTAATGACCTACATTACCGGCAGCGCTGTACTGTCGAGGAAACCCAATCCGATCCTGGCGGTCGATCAGGCAGGCGGCAAGCGCATTGCTTCCATGCGCGGCACGACCACAGAGCAGGTTCTGCGCGACTTCAGCTCCGTGAACGATGTGCCGCTGAAAATCGTTCTGATCGATACTCACGATGAAGGCATGCGGCTATTAAACGCGCGCGAGGTCGACGGCTATGCGTCGGACCGTGCGATGTTGATCGGCCAGGTGTTCCGGGGTGAGAACGCGAAGAACGAATACGCGATCAGCCGCGGTGCGCTGTCCTTCGAGCCCTACGCCATGATGCTGCGCCGTGGTGATACCGATTTCCGGCTGATCGCCGATCGCGCGCTCGCGTCGATTTACCGCACGGCCCGGATCCGTCGCCTGCACCAGATCTGGTTCGGCCGCTACGGCGAGCCGATCACGCCGATCGTCGAGGCGATGTACCAGTTCCAGGCGGTCGGCGAATAGGCCTTATTCGTCGATAAAGATCGTCGCCGGATTCTCGAGCATCATCCGGATCTGCTGCACGAGTGCGGCGGCGTCGTAGCCGTCGACAAAACGGTGATCGAAGGACGTCGACAGGTTCATCATCAGTCTGACCGCGATCTGGCCGTCCACGACCATCGGGCGTTCAACGGCGCGGTTGACGCCGATGATGCCGACCTCCGGCATGTTGATGACCGGCGTCGATGCGATGCCGCCCAGCTTGCCGAGACTCGTAATCGTAATCGTTGAGCCGGACAGCATGTCCCGCGATGCGCTGTTGTCGCGCGCCGCCTCGGTGACGTGACGGATCGCATCCGCGAGTTCGCTTAAGCCCATGTCCTGCGCGTCGCGCACGACCGGCACTTTCAGCCCGTCATCAGTCTGCGTTGCGACGCCCAGGTGCACGGCGCCGTGCTGGAGAATGAGGTTGCGTTCCTTGTCGTAGGTCGCGTTGCACTGCGGGAAGTCGCGCAGGCCGCGCATCAGCGCTAGCCCTAAGAACGGCAGCAGTGTGAGGCGCTGGTCGGACGAGCGACTCGAATTCAGGTGCTTGCGCAGCTTCTCGAGCTCGGTGATGTCGATTTCTTCGACGTAGGAGAAATGCGGGATCTCGCGTTTCGCCTCGCGCATGCGTTCGGCGATGACGCGGCGCAGGCCGATGACCTTGATTTCTTTCGTGGCCAGCGTCGGACGGCTGCGTTTGGTCTTCTGCTTGCCGCCGCGCTCGACATAGTTGTCGAAATCTTCGCGCGTGATGCGACCGCCCGGACCCGTGCCGGGCACGTCTTTCAGGTCGACACCCATTTCCTTGGCGCGCCGGCGATTCGCCGGCGACGTGATGACGCGGCTGCCGCTTTCACGCGGCGTGACGCCGGCGTCTGTCGATTCGGGTGCCGCTGATTCCTGCGCCGGTTTTTCGTCTGGCTTGCTCTCG
>CAWUHY010000311.1:0-2976 GCA_963922215.1 uncultured Gammaproteobacteria bacterium
CGGAACTCTTTCAGCAGCGCATTCAGGCGCTTGGACTCGGGGATGACCGCGGCGGGACGCAGCAGCCTGCGGATCGGGACTTCCTCGACCTTCTCGTCGCCGAGATAGCGCAATAGGTCTTTTGCGAGCAGGACACCGAGCACTTCGTCGCGGTCTTCACCGATGACGGGAAAACGGGAGTGGCCGGATTCGATGATGAGTTCCAGCATTTCGTCGAGCGGCTGCGCAATGTCGATCACGACCATCTGCGAGCGCGGAACCATGACGTCCCGAACCTGGGTTTCTGCAACCTCGAGCACGCCGGTCAGCATGCTTTTTTCGTCCGCATCGAGTTCGATTTCGGGTTGCTGGATGAGATCCTGAATTTCTTCGCGGCTCCAGGGGTCTCCCGAGATTGCACGGCGCAGTCGCGCCATCAATCCGGAACCTCCGGTGCCGTTGGTACTTGGCGGTTTGTCGTTCATTGGTCCTGTCTGATCAGCGCAGTGCGCCGGTCGGTCATTGTATCAGTGATTGATCAGGCGGCGACATAGGGGTCCTCGACCCCGCCTGCCGCCAGTATTTTGCGCTCGAGCGCTTCCATTTCAAGCGCGTCAGCCTCGTCCATGTGGTCAAAACCCAGCAAATGCAGCGTGCCGTGCACGAGCATATGCGCCCAGTGCGCGACCACAAGTTTGCCCTGCTCGGCCGCCTCGCGACTCACGACTGGCGCACAAATAACCAGATCGCCAAGCGGGAGCTCCACGGACTGCGGGAGCTCAAGGTCGCTCCCCGCCGGGAACGACAGCACATTGGTCGGGGCATCCTTGTCGCGAAAGCTCGCGTTCAGCTCACGCATTTCCGGCTCACCGACGACACGCACGGTGACGGCCGCGTCGGTCGCACCGCCGGCCATCTCGAGGGCCCGCGTCACCCAGGAACGTATCGTCCGCTCGTCCGGAACAGCACCGTCGTCGTGGACGAGCTGGAGTTCAATCTGACTGTCGGGGTCCACCTGTCAGTAGTCGTCGTCAGCCGACTCGTAGGCGGCGACGATGCGCTGCACCAGGGCGTGGCGCACCACGTCCTGCTTCTTGAAGAAGGTAAAGCCCACACCCTCGACGCCGTCGAGCACGTCGATCGCATTTTTGAGCCCCGACTCCTTGCCGACGCCCAGATCGATCTGCGTGATGTCGCCGGTGACGACCGCACGCGACCCGAAGCCGATGCGCGTCAGGAACATCTTCATCTGTTCAACGCTCGTGTTCTGCGCTTCGTCGAGGATGACAAAGGATTCATTAAGCGATCGCCCGCGCATGAATGCGAGCGGCGCAATCTCGATCACGTTGCGTTCGATCAGGCGGCCAACCTGCTCGGCGCCGAGCATGTCGTAAAGTGCGTCGTACATTGGCCGGAGATAGGGATCGACTTTCTGCGACATGTCGCCCGGCAAAAAGCCGAGGCGCTCACCGGCTTCGACAGCCGGCCGCACGAGAATGATGCGGCGGACCTGCTCGGCCTCGAGCGCGCCAACCGCAGCAGCGACGCCGAGGTAGGTCTTGCCCGTGCCTGCGGGGCCGATGCCGAATGCGAGATCGTGCTCCTCGATACTTTTGAGGTAGCGGGTCTGGTTCGCGCCGCGCGGGCGAATCAGCTTCAGGCGCGTCTGGATCGCGACGTCGTCGCTTTCGTCGGTTGGCTGCGAATCTGTCTCATTCATGACCGTCTCGGACAGCATCATGTGCACGCGCTCGGGGTCGAGGCGCTCGCGGCCCGTCATTTCGAACAGCGACTCGATGAGGTCGCCGCCGACGGCAGCAGCACCCGGGCGGCCGGTGACCCGGAATCGGTTTCCGCGGCTCGCAATTTCAACATCAAGTCTCCGCTCGATCTGGCGGAGGTGTTCATCGAACTGGCCGCAGAGATTGGCCAGTCGATCGTTATCGGCAGGTTCCAGGACCAGGTCTCTGGAGATTTGAACGGCGCTCAAGGTGGGCTTTTGTGACCTCACGGTGAATACGGCAGGCTTCAGACTACCGCGATGAAAAGGGCTTGAAAAGCGGCGCGTCAGGCAGCTTTCGGCGTGACGAGGCGCCCGCGGAGGGAATTTGGCAGGGCTTCTGTGATTTCGACGTCCACAAATGTGCCGATCAGGCTCTGATCAGCGTCGAAATTCACCCAGCGCATGTTTTCCGTGCGGCCGGAAACCTGGCGGTCGGATTTCTTCGAGAGACGTTCGACGAGAACGCGCTGCGTCGTCCCGACCATGCCGCGGCTGATCTCCATCGCCTGCTGGTTGATACGCTGCTGCAGGATCGACAGACGCTGCTTCTTGATCTCGAGCGGCGTGTCGTCGGCGAGGCTTGCGGCCGGCGTACCGGGGCGCGCGCTGTAGATGAAGCTGAACGACTGGTCGAAGCCGACATCGGCAATCAGCTTCATCAGCGCCTCGAAATCGGCGTCGCTTTCACCGGGGAAGCCCACGATAAAATCTGACGACAGCGAGATGCCGGGGCGCGCTTCCTTCAGCTTGCGAATCTTCTGCTTGTACTCGATCGCCGTGTGGCCGCGTTTCATCGCCGCGAGTATGCGATCGGAGCCGTGCTGCACAGGAAGGTGGAGGTAGCTCGCCAGTTTCGGCACATCGCGGTAGGCCTCGATGAGGCTGTCGGTGAATTCGACCGGGTGCGAGGTCGTGAAGCGGATGCGGTCGATGCCGTCGATTTCCGCGACGTAGTAGATCAGGGTCGCGAGGTCCGCCACGCCGCCGTCGTGCATCGGGCCGCAGTAGGCATTCACGTTCTGGCCGAGCAGGTTTACTTCGCGAACGCCCTGCTCCGCAAGCGCGACGATCTCCGTGATGACATCGTCCAATGGGCGACTGATTTCTTCGCCGCGCGTGTACGGCACGACGCAGAAGCTGCAGTACTTGCTGCACCCTTCCATGACCGAGACGAAGGCCGTGCAACCGTCCGCCTTCGGCTCCGGCAGGCGATC
>CAWUHY010000312.1:0-2934 GCA_963922215.1 uncultured Gammaproteobacteria bacterium
TTGGGTGGCTTCGTGCCGACGCGCCGGCGCACGGCGCCGCCAATCAAGGTCCCGCCGCTGGAAATCTTCAAGAGCCAGCTCGACGGTACCGGCGAGCGCGAAGCGTCGACGACGATGGCCTTCATCCGGATGCTCACCGCGCTGACGCGCGACAAGCAGATCGGCAAGCACATTGTCCCGATCGTGCCGGACGAGGCTCGTACGTTCGGGATGGAAGGCATGTTCCGCCAGATCGGCATCTATGCGTCCAAGGGCCAGCTTTACGAGCCGGAAGATGCGGGCGAGCTGATGTATTACCGCGAGGACAAGAGCGGACAGATTCTGGAAGAGGGCATCAACGAAGCCGGCAGTTTCTGCTCCTGGGCCGCCGCGGGCACCGCCTACTCGAATCACAACACGCAGATGGTGCCGTTCTACATTTATTACTCGATGTTCGGTTTCCAGCGTATCGGCGATTTCATCTGGGCGGGTGGCGACCAGCAGTCGCGCGGCTTCCTGATCGGCGGCACCGCCGGGCGAACCACGCTCGCGGGTGAAGGTCTCCAGCACCAGGACGGCCACAGCCTCGTGCTGTCCTCAACCGTGCCGAACTGCCGCAGCTACGACCCGACCTATGCCTACGAACTCGCGGTCATCATCCAGGACGGTCTACGCCGCATGATCGGCGAGCAGGAAAACGTCTTCTATTACATCACCTGCATGAACGAGAACTACGTGCACCCCGCGATGCCGTCAGGCGTCGAGGATGGAATCCTGAAGGGCATGTATCTTCTGAACGTCGGCGGCCAGGGCAAGATTCGGGCGCAGCTTATGGGCTCCGGCACGATTCTCCGCGAGGTCATTGCTGCCGGAGAACTCCTGTACAAAGACTTCGGAATCGTGACCGACATCTGGTCGGTGACGAGCTTCAACGAACTGCGCCGCGAGGCGCTGGAAGTCGAGCGCTGGAACGCGCTGCACCCGGAAGAGAAACCGAAAAAGTCCTACCTCGAGGCCTGTCTTGCCGACCGTCCGGGACCGTACATCGCGGCGACGGACTACATGAAGATCGTGCCCGACCAGATTCAGCGCTGGATTCCAGGTCGCTTCGTGTCTCTGGGTACCGACGGCTTCGGCCGAAGCGACGCTCGGGCAGCGTTGCGCAATCACTTCGAAGTCGACAAGCACTACATCGCAGTCGCGGCGCTCAAGGCGCTGGCCGATGACGACGTGCTCGACCAGAAGACGGTCACGCAGGCGATCGAGAAGTACGGAATCGATCCGGACAAAGCGGATCCGGTTGGACTGTAGCGGGGAAGGCCAGTGGCAAAATCGATAGACATAGTTGTCCCGGATCTTGGCGATTTCTCCGATGTCGAGGTGATCGAGGTCCTGGTCGAGCCAGGCGCCAGCGTCGAGAAAGAAGACGGTCTCATCACGCTGGAAACAGACAAAGCGGCGATGGACGTTCCGGCACCGAATGACGGTACGATCGGCAAGCTGACGGTTTCGCTGGGCGACACCGTGAATTCCGGCGATGTGATCGGCACGATGGAGGTCCCGGACGGCGGTGACACGGTCATCATCTCTCCGCCGTCAAAAGCGAAAGCAGCCGACGACGCAGAGGATGTTGCTTCCAAGGGTACGGAGCCGGATACAACATCCTCCGATCAGGACAAGGCATCGACGACCGATTCATCGGGCGGCGGATCGAAGACCCTTGAGGTTCCCGATCTGGGCGATTTCGATGAAGTCGAGGTGATCGAAGTCCTCGTATCGCCGGGCGACACAGTCGCGAAAGAAGACGGCCTCGCAACGCTGGAGACGGACAAGGCGGCAATGGACGTGCCTGCAAGCGATGCAGGTACAGTGAAAGAGGTACTTGTTTCAGTTGGCGACCGCGTTTCCGCAGGGACGCCAGTGGCAGTCGTCGAGCTGGCTGGCGGAGGCGATGCCTCGTCCGAACCGGCGAAAGAAGCGAAGTCGAGTTCCGAATCCGATGATAAGCCCGCCGAAGCAGCTAAAGAGGCTCCGGCAAAGGCCGAACAGCGACCCGCTGAGAGTCCACCGGCGCAGAAACCGCAGACCAGCGGCGGTCGAATCGACGAAGCGGGCTTCGCGCGTTCCCACGCAAGCCCGTCCGTTAGAAAGCTTGCCCGCGAACTCGGCGTTGACCTCGTCAAGGTCAAAGGCAGTGGCAAGAAAAATCGTATCCTGCACGACGACGTCAAAGCCTACGTCAAGAGTGTGATAACAGGGCAGGCCGGCGCTCCGGCAGGCGGCGCGCTGCCGAAAACACCGACCGTCGATTTCGCGAAATTCGGCGAGATCGAATCGGTACCGCTCACGCGCATTCAGAAAATTTCCGGGCCGCGTCTGCAGGCGAGCTGGATCAATCTGCCCCACGTGACGCAGCACGATGAAGCAGACATCACCGGACTCGAAGATCGCCGTCAGAAACTCAAGGGCCCCGCGAAGGAGCGCGGCATCCCGCTGACGCCGCTCGCGTTCATTATCCGCGCGACCGTACTCGCACTGAAGGAATATCCGAAGGTGAATTCTTCCCTGTCGGAAGACGGCGAAAACCTCGTGATGAAAAAGTACTGCCACATCGGCTTTGCGGCCGACACCGAGCAGGGGCTTGTCGTTCCGGTCATCAAGGACGCGGACAAGAAGGACGTGTACGAGCTCGCGAAGGAACTCGCGGAGCTGTCGTCACTCGCGCGCGACGGCAAGTTGAAGGCACCGCAGCTGCAGGGTGCTTCGTTCACGATTTCCAGTCTCGGTGGAATCGGCGGCACCTCGTTCACGCCGATCGTCAACGCGCCCGAAGTTGGCATCCTCGGCGTCTCGAAGGCGACGATGAAGCCTGTCTGGGACGGCGAAGCGTTTCAGCCGCGGCTGATGCTGCCTTACGGCTTGTCCTACGATCACCGCGTGATCGATGGCGCGCTT
>CAWUHY010000313.1:0-2932 GCA_963922215.1 uncultured Gammaproteobacteria bacterium
ACCCGAATCGCTGGCAGCGCGTGCGCCAGGTGAATTCTGTGCTCGCGCAACTCGAGGCCGACAAGATCCCGCAGATCCGCGTGTACAACAAAATCGACCTCCTGGATCGCGCGCCCAAAATCAACAACAACCGGAGCGGCGAAATCCGCGCGGCCTGGCTTTCCGCTGCGACCGGCGACGGCGTCGACCTGCTGCTTGAGGCAATCGAGGAACGCGTCGCGAAAAAGACGGTTCATGGCCATGTGGCCCTGAGTGTCGCCGAGAGCCGTTTACGTGCGAAACTGTTCGAAGCGGGCGCCGTCCAGCACGAGGAAATCGCAGACGACGGCACGAGCATTCTGGAGTTGAAACTCGCGGAATCAGACCTACGTCGGTTCATCAAGCACGAGCAACTCGACCAATTTTTTATGGATCCACGGCCGGAACTTCGCCGCGCCGTGGCGGCTTTCTCAGACTGAGAGAACAACATGAGCTGGAACGAATCTGGAAACGGGAAGGATCCCTGGGGGCGCGATCAGGGACAGCCCGTCGACCTCGATAAAATCGCGAAGGAGTGGCAGCAGCGCTTCGGTGGCATCTTCGGCGGCAAAGCCGGCGGATCCGGCGGCGGACTTCTGATCATCGGCGCGCTTGCCATCCTGTGGGGCCTGACCGGCTTCTACCGCGTTGACGAAGCAGAGCGCGGCGTCGAGCAGCGCTTCGGCAAATACGTCGACACCACAAACCCGGGACTGCACTGGCACCTGCCATATCCGATCGAGGTCGTCGACATCGTCAACGTGAACGCGGTCAACAACTATCCCTTCCGCACTGACATGCTGACGGCCGACCAGCAGTACGTTTCGATCCAGATGGTCGTGCAGTACCGCCGTGAGAATCCGGAGAAATTCCTGTTTGAGGTTCTCGACCCGGAGCAGTCCCTGAAAGACGTGACTGAGAGTGCACTGCGTGAAGTGGTCGGTACGAGCACGCTGGAATCACTCGTGACCGGCGAGCGTGACCAGATCGCGGACCGCACTCGCGAAACACTGCAATCGACGCTCGATTCCTACAACGCCGGCATCAAGCTGACGGCGATCTCGATTGTCAGCCTCGACTATCCGGAACCGGTGCAGGCGGCGGTCAACGACACGCAGAAAGCAACGAACGACAGCGATCGATTCAAGCTCGAAGCCGAACGTTACGCCAACACGATCATCCCGCGGGCCCGCGGTGAGGCCGACCGTATCCTCGAAGATGCGCAGGCCTACAAGGATCGCGTAATCCGTGACGCCGAAGGTCAGGCGGCGCGCTTCACGGCGCTGCTCGAAGAGTATGCAAAAGCGCCGCGTGTGACGCGCGATCGACTGTACATCGATGCGATCGAAGAAGTGTATGCGCGGTCGAACAAGATTCTTCTCGACGCACAGGGCAGCGGCAATCTGATGTACCTACCGGTCGACAAGCTGATCGAGAACCAGAGAAACCGGCCGCAGTCGGTCGACGCATCGGGACAGGAAATCCCGGTACGGACGGCAGATGACAACAGACTTGAAGCGCGGGACTCCGCGCGTGAGCGGAGGACCCGCCAATGAGCAGTGGACTTTTCAGAACCATCGTCGTGGGCGGCATCCTCGCCGTCCTCCTGAGCATGACCTTGTTTACCGTCAATGAGCGCGAGCAGGCCATCAAGATCCGATTCGGTGACGTCGTCGACGTCTACACCGAAGCAGGACTGAACTGGAAGTTCCCGCTGATCGACACGGTACGCAAGTTTCCGCGCCAGATCCTGACGGTTCAGGATCGCCCGGAGCGCGTCTTCACCGCGGAGAAGAAAGCACTGCGCGTCGACTTCTTCGTCAAGTACGAGATCGTGGACCCGCTGCGTTTTTACACGTCGACAGGCGGCAGCCTGCAGACCGGCGATCAGCGACTCGGCGAGATCATCAAGAACGCCGTCGTCACCGAATTCGGTAAGCGTACGGTCGCGGAAGCAATTTCCGTCGAACGCGCCGACCTGATGCAGGACATGCTCGTCAACGCGGCCGGAACTGCAGAGGATCTCGGCGTCCAGCTGCTTGACTTCCGGGTGAAGCAGGTCGAGCTGATGGAGCAGGTCAAGAACGCGGTGTACGCACAGATGAATGCGGAACGTCAGCGTGTTGCCGAGCAGCTTCGATCTGAAGGCCAGGCTGTCGCGGAGCGCATTCGCGCAGAAGCGGATCGCGAGAAAACGATCATCCTGGCCGACGCGCGGCGTGACTCGGAAATGATTCGCGGTGAAGGCGACGCGAGAGCGGCGGAGATTTACGCCGCTGCGTACAACCAGGACCCGGAGTTCTACGCGTTCTACCGCAGCATCGAGGCGTACAAGAACTCAATGGGTAACAGCGGCGACCTGATCGTTCTTGACCCGGAAAACGAGTTCTTCCGTTACCTGAATCGCTCCCGGCCCGAGTAGTCCGGCAGCGACGCCACGATGTGGGTCGAAATCCTGACGGCGATTGCCCTCTTTCTCGTGATTGAGGGCATGATCCCGTTCATCGGACCCGCAAAATACCGCCAAATAGTGGCGCAGATGGCCGCGCTAAGTGACAATTCGCTTCGCGCAATCGGCTTCATCACCATGCTCCTCGGACTGGTGCTGCTTTTCGCGATTCGCGGCTAACCATTCACGCAGGAATTCAACATGGGAAAGAATGTCGTTGTTGTCGGCACCCAGTGGGGTGACGAAGGCAAAGGGAAAATCGTCGATCTGCTGACGGATCGTGCCGCCGCCGTTGCCCGTTTCCAGGGCGGCCACAACGCCGGTCACACGCTCGTCATCAACGGCGAAAAGACGGTACTGCATCTTATCCCGTCCGGCATTCTGCGCGACGATGTCAGCTGCCTGATCGGCAACGGCGTCGTGCTCTCGCTGGAAGCACCGATTACCGAAGCGAATGCGCTGATC
>CAWUHY010000314.1:0-2859 GCA_963922215.1 uncultured Gammaproteobacteria bacterium
ACATCCGGGATTCCTACCTCGGATAAAAGGGCGAAATCACAGCGCTGTTGAAAGGGCTCGGCAAGCTCGACCCTGACGAGCGCCGGACTGCCGGCCAGGAAATCAACCGTGCGAAACAGGACGTCCAGTCCAGATTGAATGCGAAGCGAGCTGAACTCGAGAATGAGCAGCTCGCGAAGAAGCTGGCGGCAGACGCCGTGGACGTCACGCTGCCGGGCCGGGGACGTTCGTCTGGCGGCCGTCACCCGGTATCTCGTGCGCGCCTGCGCATCGAAACGATTTTCCGTGAAGCGGGATTCGGTGTTCGGTCCGGGCCGGAAATCGAGGACGACTTTCATAATTTCACCGCGCTGAATATCCCGGATAACCATCCGGCGCGTGCGATGCACGATACGTTCTACTTCCCGAGCGGACACTTGCTGCGGACGCATACGTCGCCGGTACAGATTCGCTCGATGGTGGAAGAGGGTGTGCCGATAAGAATCATCGCGCCGGGCCGCGTTTACCGCTGCGATTCCGATCAGACGCATACGCCGATGTTCCACCAGGTTGAAGGGCTGGTCATCGATCAGGGTGTGAGCTTCGCGAATCTGAAGTCGGTCCTGCATCAGTTCGTTGAGCGCTTCTTCGAGCGAGACGCAGAGCTGCGTTTTCGTCCGTCGTATTTCCCGTTCACCGAGCCCTCTGCAGAGGTCGACGTGCTCTGGGGCGAAGACAAGTGGCTGGAGATTCTCGGCTGCGGCATGGTGCATCCCAATGTGCTTGAAAGCGCCGGCATCGACTCCGAGAAGTACACCGGTTATGCCTTCGGAATGGGAGTCGAACGGCTCGCGATGCTGCGCTATGGCGTGACAGACCTGCGCACATTCTTTGAAAACGATCTGCGCTTCCTGCGTCAGTTCCGGTAGTCACGATGAAGATTGCAGAATCCTGGTTACGCGAATGGGTGAACCCTGAGCTTGATACAGATGCGCTCGCGCATCAGCTCACGATGCTCGGCCACGAAGTCGACGACGTGTCGCGCCACGGCGAAGGCCTTGCGGATGTTGTTGTCGCGGAAGTTCAGGCTGTCGAAAAGCATCCGGATGCCGATCGTCTGAGCGTCTGCCGGGTATCCACCGGCGACGGCGACACCGTCCAGATTGTCTGCGGCGCGCCCAACGTTCGTGTGGGCATGAAGTCAGCCCTGGCTCGGCCAGGCGTCGTTCTGCCGAATGGCATGAAGCTCAAGAAATCCAAAATTCGCGGCGTCGAGTCTCTCGGCATGCTGTGTTCTGCGGTCGAGCTTGGGCTCGGCGACGAGTCCGACGGGATCATGGACCTGCCGGCCGATGCGCCGACTGGCGAGTCGTTCGAAAAATACCTCGGGCTTCCCGATGCGGTTATCGATGTGGACCTCACGCCGAACCGTGGCGATTGCTTCAGCATCCTGGGACTGGCTCGTGACATCGCAGCCGTGACCGGCGCGCCGTTGAAGTCCGCCGACGTCGAGCCCGTTGCTCCGACGATTGATGACACGCACCCGGTTACAGTCGCGGATCCGAAAATTTGTCCGTCGTTCGCTGGCCGCGTAATCCGAGGCATCTCGCTCGACGCAAGATCGCCGCTGTGGATGACCGAGCGTCTGCGACGCGCCGGACTTCGACCCATTCACCCGATCGTGGACGTGACGAACTATGTGATGCTCGAGCTGGGCCAGCCGTGTCACGCCTATGACCTCGACCTCGTCAAAGGCGCGATTGCGCCGCGGTTGGCGAAAAAAGGCGAATCCGTCGTGTTGCTCGTCGACGAAAAGAAGATCGACGTCAACGAAAACACGGTTGTCATTGCGGATGACTCGGGCGCGATCGGGCTCGCCGGCATCATGGGCGGACACAGCACGGCGGTCAGCGACAATACGGTCAACGTCTTCTTCGAGGCTGCATTCTGGCCGCAGGACGTCATGGCCGGGCAAGCTCGCTCCTACGGTCTGCACACGGATGCCTCGCTGCGTTTCGAGCGCGGCGTCGACCCTGAAGGACAGGCGCGTGCCGTCGAACGCGCGACGGCCCTGATTCTTGAAATCTGCGGCGGCGACGCGGGACCCTGCGTCCTGACGAAAACCGACGCTGAAATGCCGACGAGAGAGCCCGTCACCCTGCGGCGTGATCGTCTCGCCGCCGTGCTTGGAGCTTCTATCGACGACGACCGCGTAAAGGCCATTCTTGCGGGACTTGGCATGAACGTCGAAACGACGGATGACGGGTTCCGCGCGACTCCGCCAAGCTATCGTTTCGACATTGCGATCGAGGCGGACCTGATCGAGGAGGTGGCCCGAATCCACGGCTACGACTCGATCGAAGAAGAGGTTGCCAAAGCGGCGATGCCGCTGGCGTCCGCAACCGAGTCGCGCATCAACATCGATTCGATCGCCGCTGCGATGGTGGCAAGAGATTTTCAGGAAGCTATCACGTACAGCTTCATCGATGAGTCCGACGATGCCTTGTTCGCCGGTGCACCGTCGAAACTCAAGCTCAGCAATCCGATCTCCTCCGAGATGTCGGTCATGCGCAGCAGCCTGCTGCCGGGACTGTTGCGGACTGTCGCAACCAACCTCGCGCGACAGCAAGCACGCGTCCGCCTGTTCGAGATCGGCAAGTCTTTCCACGGCGATCTGGATTCCATCGAGGAGATTGAACGACTTGCAGGCGTGATCACGGGAGCTCGCGAGCCGGAACAATGGGGAAGTGCTGCAGACCCCTCCGATTTCTTTGATCTGAAGGCAGATCTCGAAGCAGTTCTGGGGCTGACCGGCGACGATTCAGGGTTTACCTTCGAGGCGTCTGATATCGAAGGCCTGCAGCCGGGGCAGTCTGCGGC
>CAWUHY010000315.1:0-2845 GCA_963922215.1 uncultured Gammaproteobacteria bacterium
ACGGCTGCGGTCCGGGTGGCGGGCCGGATGCGAGCGGGCGACACGGCCAGACGCCGGTCTCGTCGTCACGCGCGCAGCGGCGCACCGGAAACCAGGTCCTGTCCATCTCCAGCGGTCGCAGGATACTGTTGCGCGGATTCTCAAGCGTCACATAGCGTACCTGGGCGCGCTCGCCGTCAGCGAGTTTCGCAAGCGCCGCTTCCAGCTCGTCGAGATTGCGCACACGATCCTTGCCGAACTCGGTGATGACTGCGCCGCGCGGAATCGCGCTCTTCGACAGCAGGTATCCCGGGTTCGCGACGTAGACGCCGCTGACCGGCAGGTTGTAATGCCGCGCCTGCTGGTAAGACAGCGTGTTGACGATTGCGTCGCCAAACTCGATGTACTCAGACGGCGTAATGGCGTGCAGGTCGTCCACGGTGAGTTCGTGCACGATGCTTCGACCGCCGCGCTCAATCTCCAGCGAAATTGTTTCGCCGACGCTGTCGTCGAGGATGCTTGCCAGCGGCACGAAGGTCGTGATGAGTTCGCCGTTGACGCGTACGAGGATATCGCCCGGCACGAGCTTCTCGGCCGCTTCGGATCCCGGAATGACCTGATCGACGGTCAGCATGCCCGTCTGTTCGGGGAATCCGGAGCGCGCGAGCCGCTCGGACTCCTCGGTCAGGCCGAGCCTGTTGAGCTCGTCGTAGGGTTTGCTGACGAAGGTCGTCTGCAAGGTTCCGCGCGTCACGGACTCTTCGTCCTGGATCAGGCGCAGCGCGCGTTCAATACGGTCCAGCGGCAGGAAAAAACTGCTCGCTGCCGAGTTCGCGGCACCGGCGTTGAGCGCAACAACCTCGCCGTCGATGTTGATGACGGGCGACCCGGAGGAACCGCCGGATGTGCCGCTTGCAGCCTGCAGGTAGAAGGTATTGAAGTCGTTGTACTTGCCGCGCCCGTAGTCGGGCGCCTTGCGATCGAGGCGCGCGATGGTTCCAGCAAGAATCGAGAGCTGTTCGCCGGCGTCGTTACCGATCACGCGTACTTCGCGCCCGACGGATGCGCCGTCTGCGGAAAGCGGCAATTCCGCGGGCTCGATATACCGAAGCTCGGACGGGTCGTAGCGAAAGAAGCCGAAGTCATGGACAGGATCGCGGTACACGGGCGTCAGGCGGACTTCTTCGTTGTTGCGGAAAACGGCTTCGGCAACGACCGGGCCAGGAGTCACGACATGTCGATTCGTCAGGATCAGGCCCCGTTCGGCATCAACAACGAAGCCGGTCGCCTGCGAAGATATATTCCATTCCGTGTCGAAGGCGCGGGTTGCGTCGATGCGAATCGAGACGACGCCCGAGGAGATGCGTTCGAGCGTTGCCGCCCATTCGGTGTCTTCCGCGCGGGCGGGAAACGTGAGCGTCAAGAGGGCGACGACGCCCCAGAGTCTGGCCTGAGTCATCCAAAGTCCTGGTTGGTAGAGGAGGTTCGTTTACCGGCCGGCAAACCGCCGACCGGTCTCATCAGTCTACGGTATACCGACCGGGGCAACGTGGACTGGTTCCGCAGATTCGACCTGAGACTAACTCAAGACTCCGCCGCAGTGAAACGAACGTCAAGTTCACGCGCAGCTTTCACATCGTCGAGCCTGCGAACCGGCATCGTGTACGGCGCGTCCTTGTACGTCTTGCCTTCGTTCTTCGCCTTTTCGACGATCGCGATCATCGCATCGACGAAGCCATCGAGCGTTTCCTTGCTTTCCGTCTCTGTCGGTTCGATCAGCAGGCATTCGGGAACCAGCAGCGGGAAGTAGGTCGTCGGTGCGTGGTAGTTGAAGTCGAGCAGCGCTTTCGCCACGTCCATCGCCGTCAGGTCGTACTCACGCGCTTCCTTCTTCAGCGTGATGATGAACTCGTGACTTGCACGACGATTCGGGAACGCGAGACGGTAGCCGGCATCACGCAGCCGCGCCTGCAGGTAGTTCGCGTTCAGTGTCGCGAACTCGGCAATGCGGCGCATACCGTCCTTGCCAAGCATGCGCATGTAAACGTAGGCACGAATATTCACCCCGGCGTTGCCCATGAAGCCGGACAGACGCCCAATCGAATTCGGCAGGTCCTCTTCGGTCAGCCAGTCGAATCGCTCGACGCCGTCGACAGTTTTCTTGCCGACGACCGGTACGGGCATGAACGGCAGCAGGCGCTTACCGACGCCGACAGCGCCCGACCCCGGACCGCCACCGCCGTGCGGCGTCGAGAAGGTCTTGTGAAGATTCATGTGAATGACGTCGAAGCCCATGTCACCCGGGCGGACCTTGCCGAGAATCGCGTTGAGGTTCGCGCCGTCGTAATACAGCAGGCCGCCAGCTTCGTGCACGATTTTCGCGACGTCCTTGATGCGTCGTTCGAAGACACCGAGCGTGGACGGGTTGGTCAGCATGATGCCGGCAGTCTGCGGCCCGACGGCTGCCTTCAATGCCTCGACGTCGACGTCTCCGTTTTCGTCCGTCGGCAGTTCCTTCACCCGACAGCCACACATGTGCGCGGTCGCGGGGTTGGTCCCGTGCGCCGCATCAGGCACAAGAATCTCGCGACGCTCGAAGTCGCCGCGCGCGTCGTGGTAGGCGCGAATCATCGCAACGCCGGCGAGTTCGCCCTGCGCTCCCGCCATCGGCGTCAATGACACACCCTGCATGCCGGTCACGGACTTGAGCATTTCCTGGAGCTCGAACATGCACTCGAGGAAACCCTGCCCGTGCGACACCGGTCCGAGCGGATGACGGTGCGCGAGACCCGGCAGCAGCGCGAGCGTGTTGCAGGCTTTCGGGTTGTACTTCATCGTGCACGAACCGAGCGGATAGAAGTGCGTG
>CAWUHY010000316.1:0-2822 GCA_963922215.1 uncultured Gammaproteobacteria bacterium
AACATCCGGCTTGGGGCCATCCGCCTCGTCGGTGCCCTTCTCCTCGTCCTCGCCGTAAGCCTCGCCGGCTGTACAAACGATGAACCCGCCGCGACGCTTGCTGTCACCGACGCGCGTATCTGGACCGGTGACAAGGCCAAGCCCTGGGCTGAGGCGATGGCCGTTGATGGCGAGCGAATTCTTGCCGTGGGCACCAGCGAGGAGATCGCGCCGTTCATTTCTGAATCCACGACGCTGATCGACGGCGGTGCGCTCGTCGTGCCCGGGTTTATCGACAGCCATGTGCACATGCTTGACGGCGGTGAGGCGCTCGAGTCGGTGCAACTGCGTGACGTCGACAGCCGCGAATTGTTCCGGAAGCGTTTTGCCGACTATGTGCAGACGATCGAGCCGGGCGAATGGATTCTCGGCGGCGCCTGGGATCACGAGGCCTGGGGTGGCGAACTACCGACGCGTGACTGGATCGACGACCTGACACCTGACAACCCGGTGTTCGTGTTCCGTCTCGACGGGCACATGGCGCTCGCGAACTCGCTTGCTCTCAAGGCCGGTGGCGTCGACGCCGACATGCCGGACATCGCGGGCGGCGAGATTGTTCGCGATGCGGACGGGCGCCCAACTGGTGTGCTCAAGGACAACGCCATGGGTCCCGTCTATGCGGCCGTCCCACCGCCGCCGGAGGCGCGTCGCGATCGACAACTACAGGCGGCGCTCGCTTACCTCGCCTCGAACGGTGTGACGACGGCGCACGACATGGGCAATTTCGACAACCTCGCGACGTTCCGTCGGGCGCATGCGCGCGGCGAGCTCACGACGCGAATTTATGCGGCCGTGCCGCTCGCGGAGTGGCAGGCCCTGCAAAGCGACATCGCAGACAACGGACGCGGCGACGAAACGCTGACGACCGGTGTTCTGAAAGGCTTCATGGACGGCTCGCTCGGTTCGCACACGGCAGCCATGCTCGAACCGTTTACCGATGCGCCGGATGATCGCGGCATGCTGATCAATACGCTGGATGACATGCGGAGCTGGATCATCGGCGCCGACGCTGCAGGCTTGCATGTCGCTGTACACGCGATCGGCGACAAGGCAATACGCGACCTGTTGGATATCTACCTCGATGCCGTCGAGGCAAACGGCAAACGCGATCGTCGTTTCCGCATGGAACATGCACAGCACATCGATCCGGACGATCTCCCCCGCTTTGCCTTGCAGGACGTCATCGCCAGTATGCAGCCCTACCACGCGATCGACGACGGCCGCTGGGCGGAGCGCGTGATCGGTCCCGAACGTGCCGAGACGACCTATGCGTTTCGTTCACTGATCGACGACGGCGCGCGCGTCGCATTCGGCAGCGACTGGTTTGTCGCGCCGGCCTCGGTCATCGAGGGCATTCACGCTGCCGTCAGTCGACGCACTCTCGACGGCGCGCATCCTGAAGGCTGGGTGCCGGAGCAGAAGATCACGGTCGAGCAGGCCTTGCATGCCTATACCGTTGAAGCGGCCTACGCGTCCTACGACGAGGACAACCGCGGCCAACTAAAAGCCGGCATGCTTGCCGACTTTGTCGTGCTCGACCGTGACCTCACGGCGATCGACGTCGACGATATTCGCGGCACGCGCGTGTTGCGAACGGTTGTCGGTGGACGCAGCGTCTTTACCGCGTCCCCCTGAGCCACAGCGTTAGCGGCTTGCGACTGCCGGCTCGCGGTGGTAGCGCAACTCGCCGCCGACGAACGTCATCTCGACCTGCGTGTCCGGGATCGCGTCCTCTTCAACTGTCAGCAGGTTCTGTGACAGCACGACGAAGTCCGCGTATTTGCCCGGCGTCAGAGAGCCCTTAATGTCTTCTTCGAAGGCCGCGAACGCGTTGTTGATCGTGTAAGTCTTCAGCGCTTCCTCGCGGGTCATCACATGCTCCGGGAAGAACGGCTCGCCGTTGACCATGACGCGGGAGACGGATGAGTAGTACGACGCAATCGGATCGATGCGTTCGACCGGCACGTCGGTGCCGTTCGTCACCACGGCGCCGGTGCTGAACAGGTCGCGCCACGGCTGCGACGTCACCTCGGCGCGTTCGTCGCCGAGACGGGTCGGAATCCACGGCCCGTCCGACGTTCCGTGCACGGCCTGGATTGAAGCAATCACGCCCAGCTCGCCGAAACGCGGCACGTCCTCCGGCTGGATGTGTTGTGCGTGTTCGATGCGCCAGCGCAGCTCGCTGCCGTCGACTTCCATGCGCTCCCAGACGCGCTCGTAGAGATCGAGAATTTCGCGTACAGCGCGGTCGCCGATTGCGTGCGTGTTGAGCTGGTAGCCGTGCTTGACCGCCATCTCTGCCGTTTTTTCGATGTCCTCAACGGTTTCGAGAATGAGGCCGTCGGACTTCGGCAGGTCCTCGTAAGGCTCGAGCAGCCAGGCGCCGTGTGCGCCCAGCGCGCCGTCAACCTGCTTCTTGATCGAGCGTACGGTCAGGAAGTCGTTACCCTCCGGCAGCATCTTGAGAAACGGCAGCGCCTCATCGAGCTCGTCCGTCGGCACGCCGCGCTCCATCATGTAGAGCCGGACCGGCAGCTCGCCCTCGGCTTCCAGCATTTTCAGGAACTCGATGTCCTCGATGAAGTTGCGCGTCCGCTCGCCGGCATCCTGAAACGACGTGACGCCGAATGCGAGCGCACGCTGCCCGGCGAGTCGGACTCGCTCGCGGTCCATTGCTACGCGCTTGTCGGATGACAGGCTCGCCCGGTAGCGCTGCTCGGCGCTGTCCACGAGATCACGCGCCGTCTCGCGCAGCATGCCGGTCGCCTCGCCGTCGGCATCGC
>CAWUHY010000317.1:0-2779 GCA_963922215.1 uncultured Gammaproteobacteria bacterium
CTGGATCTCTTGTTCGCGATGCGCGTTATTCCGCAATTCGACAAGGGCGCGCTGACCGTCATCGACAGCTACCCTGCAAGCCAGGCCGCTCTCGCGCGGCTGCGCCCGGACGACACGTCCGCCGCGGACCGATTCGAAGTGTTTCTCGGAGAGAACGAGTTAGCTAACGGCTACGTCGAGCTCGTCGACGCCGACGAAGTTTCGCAGCGCGAAGCAACTGATCTGGACAAGCGCCGGGCCGGCGATCAAGCTGTAAACGAAACAGACCAGCAGTTTCTCGACGCGATGCGCAACGGGCTTCCGGACTGCGCGGGCGTTGCAATGGGGTTCGAGCGTCTCCATATGATCGCTGCAGACGCCAACGATATTCGTGACGTTATTTGCCTTGAGTCCGCCCGATGACCGATTACCAGCTTCTCAATTCGCAGTGCAGCGCGCTGCTCGACGGCGAGACCGATGCGCTCGCGAACGCCTCCAACTTCGTCGCGCTTCTGTTCGATGCGCTCGACGACGTCAACTGGGTCGGTCTTTACGTGTTACGAGGCGACGAACTCGTGCTCGGCCCGTTCCAGGGCAAGCCGGCCTGCGTTCACATCCCGGTCGGTAAGGGTGTGTGCGGAACGGCGGCGAAAGAATTAAGGACGCAGCTTGTTGAAGACGTGCACGCCTTCCCGGGACACATCGCCTGCGACGCGGCGTCGCGGTCGGAGCTCGTCATTCCGCTCCTGGCCGACGAAACCCTTGTCGGTGTACTGGACCTCGACAGTCCGAGCCTCGCTCGCTTTACGGGCCACGATGCGTCCGGTCTTGGAGCGATCGCGCAGAGCTACTGTGCAACGATCGACAGGGATCGCTGGCTGTAAGAGTGTCTTGGATAGTTTGCGCCCTGAGACGGCCGCCGCAAAGACCAGAAGTCGGCGATTTCCTTGGTTTTTAGGTCCAAGTTAGGCCGATCCGATCACAGAGGATGGGAAGGCCGAATTTTCCAGTCCATTCTAAGGGCTGCTTTCAAAAGCGACAACCCTCCGCAAACGGCCATAAGCAGCCGGTCGTGAGGTGCGCTCATGGTGCATTGAGCGACTCGTCGAACCAGTCGAAGCCCTTAACCACAAATTCCTCGCCGCACTTTGGACAGACAGCTTCCCGCTCAAGGTCAACTACAGCTGCTGAGAGCTCAGGGAAGCCGCGAAAAGCCGCCAGTGCGGACAACATCGCTTTGAACCAACCTTCATCTTTCTCGACAACAAGCGACTCCTGGACAAGTGGTATTGCGGACGCAATAGCTGATTCATAAGCGCTCTTCAGCTCGACGGGCATCGCGGGCGACGCAGGTCTATGCCGCATGCTTTCTATCGTTCCGGCCATAAGAAAGTATTCGGCACGATCTTCGGGACGTCGTTGGGCAGCTGCGCTGACTATGTATGGCATCGCTGCATACGACGCCGTGTAAACGTCGCATTGATGACAGATCGTACTCCAAAGAGAAGACCATGGCTCAGAATCGTGCTGCTGACGAACAGGTGCTTCGGGCAGTTGTTTCAGCAACGCCGGTATATCGGCGGCCGAACCATAAGCATGTTCGAGCGCGCCCCATTCGTCGCTATCTAGTGCGAGCATGCATTCGAACTCAATGTGTTTGTGGGTGGCGGCTACGGGTCAGAAGGAGAAAGCATAGCGCAGGCGCAGCGACTGTCGCCTCGCGGCCATTAGCGGCCCCACTTCATGTGGAGTTTCTTGTTTTCGGCCGCGCAATCGCGAAGATAGAGATTAATCAGACTCTGGTAGGGAATCCCGCTATCATCGGAAAGGCCGCGGAAGTACTCGATCGTGTCTTCATCCAAACGAATCGTCAGCTGTTTCTTCGGCTTCTTCAGATAAGGGTTTTTTACCGATTTTGAAAAGTCGTACTTTCTCTTCATGACACAAACTCCGAGTATTGACGTCGCTCCGAAGGATCGGCTTTTCTCGCCGAAATTATGCGGATTACGTTCTCCGACTCACGGTAGCAATGGACGACAACGAGCAACCGAAGCTGAATACTCAGACCTAGCAGAATAAACCTATCTTCGTCGTCCGCGTGTTCGATGTCAGCAATGACACGCGCATTCTCGTCGAGGAAGGCAGACTTAGCTTCTTCAAAAGACACGCGATGCTTTCGTCGGTTCTCAGCGGCCTTTCGCGAGTTCCATTCGAACGTGAGCTGAGACATACGCACATTGTAACTACAATGTAGGTCATTTCAAGGAACGAATGTACGCTTTTTTTGCTGAAAACCAGGCTCGGGATAGCCGCTCTACAAACTTCCGCAGTGGGTCAGTAGCAGAAAAATGATACCCCGAAACTGGCCGCTCGAACGGCTGCATTTGGGGTAAAGCGGAAGTCGCCATTGGCCAGTCTTGACGGTGTTCGGTCGTTCCAAGCGCCCAAGCGCCCAAGCGCACAAGATGGACATGAATTTGAGACAGCTCCTGCACTTGGGAATTGTTCAGCAAGAAAAAGAGCCACTTACCCCGTCGGATAGGTGGCTCTCTTAAGCAGGTCGACGTTCCAAGTAGGCAACAGGTGTCCTCAAGGACACGTCATGGTCAAAACAAAGTCTTTGAGCTATTTGACGCGCGACACGTACTCGCGTGAGCGCGTATCCACCTTGATGACCTCGCCCTGATCGACGAAGAGCGGCACGCGCACGACAGCACCGGTTGACAGCGTGGCAGGTTTCACTCCGCCGCTTGCCGTATCGCCTTTGACGCCCGGATCCGTTTCCGTGATTTCGAGCTCC
>CAWUHY010000318.1:0-2693 GCA_963922215.1 uncultured Gammaproteobacteria bacterium
GCACGAAGCGGATCTTGTCGAACAATCTGCCGAGCTCTTGAGCGATGTCGGACTTTCCGTTGATCGCTCCGGTCCCTCGAGCGTCACGATTCGCGAGGTGCCGGCGTTGCTGCGCGGTGGGGACGCGCAGTCGCTCCTTCGAGATATCCTCGCCGACCTGAAGGAATCGGGACACAGCAACCGTATCGCCGACGCGTGCGACCACTTGCTGGCAACGATGGCCTGTCACACGTCGGTGCGGGCGAATCGCCAGCTCACGCTCAGTGAAATGAATGCGCTGCTCCGCGAGATGGAAGTGACGGAGCGTGCAGATCAGTGCAATCACGGCAGGCCGACGTGGACCGCGCTCAGCATGGATGATCTCGACCGCCTGTTCCTGCGGGGCCAGTAGGCCGTATGCGTGAGCTCGCCGTTTGCCTGATGGGTCCGACCGCGTCGGGCAAGACGGATCTTGCGATCCGCCTCGCCGAGCATTTTCCCGTCGACATCATTAGCGTTGATTCGGCGCTGGTGTATCGCGGCATGGACATTGGCACGGCGAAACCCGACAAGGAGACGCTTGAGCGCGCCCCGCACCAGCTCGTCGACATTCGTGAGCCCGAGGAGACCTATTCAGCGGGCGAGTTCGTCGACGATGCCAAGGCGGCGATTGCCCGGAGTTTCGCCAGCGACCGCATCCCGCTGCTGGTGGGGGGAACGATGATGTACTTCCGGGCGCTGACCGGAGGTCTTCAGCAGCTGCCGTCGGCGGACGCAAGCGTTCGCGAAGCGATTGATCGCCGCGCGGAGCAGGCAGGGTGGCCTGCGCTGCACGCCGAACTCGAGCTGGTTGATCCAAAAACAGCCAGCCGCCTGAACCCGAACGACAGCCAGCGCATCCAGCGGGCGCTCGAGGTCTACACGGTCAGCGGTCGCCCGCTGTCCGACTGGCAGAAAGACGCGCCGTCGGCCGCGGTTGATTGCGAAGTGCTTAAAGTTGGCCTGACGATCGAACCACGCGCGCTGCTGCACGAACGCATCGCGATGCGGCTACGGCAGATGGTGGAAAGCGGCTTCGCGGACGAGGTGAGGGCGCTGATGCAGCGCCCGACTCTGACCGCGGAGCATGCCTCGATGCGCTCGGTCGGCTACCGCCAGTTCTGGGCCTGCCTCGCCGGCGACGGGGATCTGGAAGAGGCCGAGCGCCTGGCGCTTTACGCGACGCGCCAGCTGGCGAAGCGGCAGCTCACCTGGATGCGTTCCGACGATGGGCTACGCACGTTTGACGCGCTGGACCGGACAACACCGTCGCGCGTCCGCACTCTGCTGGCGGAGACGCTGTTGGCCTGACCGGCGCTTTTCGTTTCCACTTTGGTCAGAAACAGGTAGATTAGGATCGAAAGCCTCGCCAGAAGTGGCTCATCGCGGAAACAAACAGTTTCGAACGCAACGGCGTTTGACGCGGCGCGTGTCAGGGCCTGTGTTAGACTTTTTCACCGAGGCGGCGACTGAACTTCGCAAATGGGCGTCCGGATTATCCGGACAGCGGGTTCAATAAAATAAATAAAAAAGGAGACCCTTCAGATGGCTAAAGGGCAGAGCTTGCAGGACCCGTTCTTGAATATTTTAAGAAAGGAAAAAGTTCCTGTATCGATCTATCTCGTTAACGGAATCAAACTGCAGGGACAGGTTGATTCATTTGATCAGTTTGTCGTGCTGCTGAAAAACAGTGTTAACCAGATGGTTTACAAGCACGCTATTTCGACCGTCGTCCCGTCACGCAACGTGCGGCTTCCTCTTCCCGAGGATGACGGCGAGGCTGACGACTAGGTCGATCAGGCGCAGGACGCGCCGGGAGTCTGTATTTGTTTGAACGACCGCAAAGCGGTGAGCGCGCTGTACTCATCCAGGCTGGTCCCGAAGGCGCACCCGAATTATCCGAACAGCAGGAGTTTGCCGAACTTGCAACGTCGGCCGGCGCCGTCGTGGTCGGGGAACTCGTCTGTGCCCGGAAACATCCGGATCCGCGTTTTTTCATCGGCCGGGGAAAGCTCGAGGAGCTGAAGACGCTGGTGAAGGAAGCCCGCGCCGAGCTCGTGATTTCCGCCGCGCCGCTGAATCCAAGCCAGGAACGCAATCTAGAACGCGAGTTGAAGTGCCGCGTGCTGGATCGTGCCGGACTGATTCTCGACATCTTCGCGCAGCGTGCCCGCAGCTTCGAGGGCAAGCTGCAGGTCGAGCTCGCCCAACTTCGGCACCTGTCCACGCGCCTCGTCCGTGGCTGGACTCACCTCGAGCGCCAGAAAGGCGGCATCGGACTGCGCGGTCCGGGTGAAACCCAGCTCGAAACCGACCGACGCCTGCTCGGGGATCGCATCAAGCAGCTGAAAGCGCGGCTCGAACGCGTCGACAATCGCCGCACGCTGAACCGCCAGAATCGCGTCCGTGCAGACATCCCGACGGTCGCGCTGGTCGGATACACGAACGCCGGCAAGAGCACCTTGTTTAATGTCCTGACTGACGCAGGCGTTTATGTGCAGGACCAGCTCTTCGCGACGCTCGATCCGACCGTCAGACGACTGGAGCTGCCGGAGAGTCAGCCGATTGTCCTCGCAGACACGGTGGGCTTCGTCCGCGACCTGCCGCACGAGCTCGTTGCGGCATTCCGGTCGACATTGCAGGAGGCGCGAGAGGCAGACCTCATTCTGCACGTG
>CAWUHY010000319.1:0-2665 GCA_963922215.1 uncultured Gammaproteobacteria bacterium
GCTGTAACCTTCGCGGGATGAATACCCAGTCACCGGAACAGCGCCGGCGCCTGAGACGGCGTCGCAGGCTCCAGGTTTTCGTCATTTATGCGGCCATCGCGGTCCTGCTTGCGTGGTTCTTCGAATCCCAGGCGACAACGACCCTGATTATTGTGCGTCACGCCGAGAAGGCCGAAACGCCCGCAGACGATCCTCCGCTGAGTGAGGCAGGGCAGCGGCGCGCTGCCGAGCTGGCTCGGCAGTTGACCGAAGCCGATGTCGTCGCCGGTGTCGATGCCGTGTATTCAACTCCGTTCCGCCGCACCCAGCAGACCGCGCGTCCGGTTGCCGATGCGCTTGATATCCCGATCAACATCTATGACGCGGCGAATACCGAGGACACGCTCGAGACGATCGTCAAAGCGCACAAGGGCGAAGTCGTGCTGGTCGTCGGGCACAGCAACACGCTGCCCGAGTTAATCGGCAACCTCGGCGCGAGCAAGCGGGTTCCGCCAATTGCAGACGACGAATACGACAACGTCTACATCGTCACGATTCCGTGGTTCGGCAAGACCAAGACGATTCGTATGCGTTACGGCGAGCCCTATATCCCCGCATCCTGATCGGCCATGCACTCAACGATACTTGTGGAAACCGGAGGACGCGGCGTCTACGACGTCACCGGCAAGATTCAATCGGCAGTCGAGTCGAGCGGAGTCGATGACGGGATTTGCCACATCTTCATTCAGCACACGAGCGCGTCGTTGATGATCTCGGAAAATGCCGACCCGGACGTGTTGAAGGATCTCGAGACGTTTTTCGCACGGCTCGCACCCGATGGCGATCCGGCCTACCGCCACGATGCCGAGGGCCCGGACGACATGCCGGCGCACATCCGAAGTGTCCTGACGCAAACGACGCTGACGCTTCCGGTCATCGACGGTCGGTGTGCACTGGGAACCTGGCAGGGACTATACGTCTATGAGCACCGCAGTCGCCCGCACAGACGAAAGCTGATCGTTTCGGTGCAGGCAGTCGGCGCTCAGGCCTGACGTTCGCGGCCGAATCCGGCCGTTTCACGCAGGGTCACGGCTTTGCGAATAAATTCTTCGTGCCGGCTGATGCGGATGTCCGTGACCATTGCGTCCTGGATCTTCCGATCCTGGCTGATCAGGTAAGTCGCCCGACGGACTCCGATTCCCAGCGGCCCATCCACGTCGTACATGTCGATAACCGTCTTGTCGACGTCAGACAGCAAGCGAAAAGGGAGCTCATGCTTGTCGCGAAAGCGCCGATGGCTGTCCGCGTCCTGCGGGCTGACGCCGACCACAGACAGGCCAACATTGACGAGATCGTTGTGGATATCGCGAAACGTGCAGGCCTCTTTCGTGCAGCCAGGCGTGAAGTCAGCGGGATAGAAGTAGAGAATCAGCGGTCCGTCGTCGAGAAGGTCCGTCAATGAGACCTCCTTGTCGTCGTGATCCGGCAATACGAACTCCGGCGCTTTCGAGCCAACTGCAAGCATCTTGATTCCTCGTTACTTGAAGACAACTTCCATCATGCGATAGTCGGTCATTGACATGCCGAGCTCGTCGTAGGTAGCCATCGCGCGATCGTTTTCGTGTTCGACATAGAGACGGAGACCACAGGCCTGCGTGTCGTCCATCGCGAGTTGCTTGACGTGATGATAGAGCTGGCTGAAGACGCCGAGACGCCGAAAGTCCTTGTGAACGTAGACGGACTGAATCCACCACATGCGCCCGTTGCGCCAGTCGCTCCATTCGTAGGTCACGCCAATTTGCCCCGCGATGTTCCCTTCGACTTCAGCCACCCAGTACTTGCCGTTGTCCGGGTGTTCAATCAGAAATCGCACGCCGGCGAGGAGCGTGTTTTGGTCGAGTTGCAGATTTTCAGTTTCGTTTGCGAGACGCTGGTTGAAGTCTGCAATGGTCTCGGCATCGTCGGGTGTCGCGAGCCGGATTTGAACGCTCATGCTTCGTCCCGGTCGTGGAATTACGGGGCATCCTAGTGATTCGGCTGCGCGCGCACAAGTTCACTCCCGACGTATCGCCGCTCGCAATAAGCGAAAGCCGGTGGTCTTGCAGCGCGCTCCTTTTACTTGCCGCAGTGCGGGCAGCGGCCCCTGACGGCCTTCACGATGTATTTCGCCCAGAGGAAGAAAAGCAGTACGTTGCCGAGGAATAGGAGTGTGTAGGTTGTGGTCATGCCCATTAGGGGCCTCCGTTGTCCTTCTAAACATCATGGCGCTAACGCGGGTCGAATGAAAGACCATCGCACCGGCACTCATTCCGATAGACAGCAGGGTGGCGAATTCGATCCGGACACGCGGGTCGAAAGCCGAATTCAACGTCTGCGTTTTGACTTTATCGCGCCGATTCCGGACATTGGCGCACATGGAAAATATTTCCGAATCGCCCCATCGACGCCTCAATTTGCTGACCGGCGAGTATGTGCTCGTGTCGCCCCACAGAACGCAACGTCCGTGGCAGGGCGCAGAGGAGGAGGTGGACGGTGATCCGCGGCCGAGATACGACGAAACCTGCTACCTCTGCCCGGGCAATCAGCGTGCCGGTGACGCGAGAAATCCCGGTTACACCGGAACCTTCGTTTTTGACAACGACTTCGCGGCGCTTCGGCCGCAGGTCGAGTCAGAGCCGGAGACCGG
>CAWUHY010000320.1:0-2659 GCA_963922215.1 uncultured Gammaproteobacteria bacterium
AACGAGCCTGCCGGCAAAGACAAACCAGATTGCGGCGATGGAGCCGATGAACAGACCCAGGTCGATGACGCGCATCAGCGACACTGGGTTCATCGATAGCGACGAGTCCAACAAGAACGCCTCCCGGAACGTCGAATTCCGCGCGTCAAATCGTTTCACGCGAAAACAATTCGTTGATTTTCTTGAGTTTGTACCATTTCGGGGCGAACGAAGTCACGATATTTCGCGACTTGCGTCGTTAATTCGCGACGGTTCGTGAGTCGCTGCCAGTCGCGCTTGGCGAACAAATTCCTTTAGTCGTTGTTTTTATTATGTTTTTCGGAATCAGCCGCGAAATCGCTCAGTTGGCACGATAGCTGCATTATCAATCGCAGGTCGCTGCTTTTTCGGGACTTTTTTCAGGCAGCAGACGTTATTTCGTGACTTGCAAAAGGATGGACAATGCAAAGCATACTGCGCGAATTACCGACACTCGTACCCCAGGAACTGGCGGCTGAGCTCAATGTTCTGTTGATCTCGGACAGTTCGGAGCACGCGGTCGCGTTGCGCGACAGGATGGAAGACAAGGGCATGAACCTGATGCTCCGCCGCGTCGATCCGGGCTTCGGTGCGCGAGCGTATGTTCGCCGTTCCGGCCTGTACGGTAAGACGAAACCCGCAGACCTCATCTTTTTTGACTTCACGGATCCGGACACGGAGAAACTCTCCCTGTTAAAAAGCATTGGCTTCGGCCCGAAACGAGCCAGTGCGCCGGTGATCCTGCTAACCAGCGCTGCGGGCGAGCGCTGCCTGGAGCGGGACGGCATCCTCGACACCTATTCCACGATGTTTGCACCGACCGATCTTGGCTGCTTCCTGTCGAAAATGAGCCAGCACCGCCAGCGTCGCTTCATGCGCGCGCTGAATGTGATGTACCAGCTCGGTCCGATTCTCGTCCGCACGCCACGGCTGTCCACCCCGCTCTGCCGACCGGTGATTGCACGGCAGCCGCTGGCGATGACCGCTTGAAGTTGATTAAGCCAGAAGGCGACTTGGATCAATGCATCTAGACTAGAAGCACGCAATGCGAATGGCGGCTTTCTCCGAATACAGCCGATCGAATGCCGTCTTGGAGGTAATCGAGAGCGTCTGCTGGCGGCCGAACGCGGATATTCCGCCTAACGAGAACGGCGTCTATCAGCCTCTCGCTCTAGCACTTCGTCGCTGCTCGGCCGGTAGTCCTCTCGGGCGATTTTCTTCACCCGGTGATCAAAGTGCTTACCAGTTTTGTGCCGCCAACCACTCTTATGTCGGCCGAGCGTGATGTCGCCGCCGCAAGTCTCACATACAAATGGTGTAGCCATCCCGATCTTTTAAAGGTTGCTAACGCCCGCAATGGGGCAGCAAGACAAAGATACCAGCAATTCCTAGCGACGGACTCGGTTCGGCAAGAAGGCAACGTCTAACACCTAGGAAACCAAACACCACGCTCTATTACGACGCCCATATTTGGAACCACGTGATTCTGGTCTAGGTCTTCAATGCTGATATCTTCAGCGCACTGGCTGAAATCCGGATCAAGATCCATAGCTATTCTCTCTTCTCGAACCAGCGCTTCGGCATCCGACTTACTATACGCAGTCACCCCGATTCCAAGTCCCTTCCTCGACTTAATCCAATACCTATGCAGCAGCGGATTTTTCACTTCGTTTTTCTATGCAGTAAGCGGGCAGACTTAATCAGTCGTCGGATACCAATTCGAGCTCCGAATCGTACAATTCTGCTTCGTACGCGCCCGAGCTGTTGAATCCGTAAACCAAACCCATCGGTGCCCCGTCTTCCCCTGTGAATCCTTGATCTAGTCCAACGATGTCCCCTATTTTCGGAGCGGCATTTCCTCCATCCAATGAGCGAAATCGCTCCCGAGGTATCTCTCTCAGAATTCGACCTCGTCGATTGAATGCGGATAGGCGAAGTTTGCTCGTCATAACCTAGATATAGTCGCGCTCCGTGAGTGGCTGAAATGGGCCAACTGCCGCCGATTCTAACAGTCACATTCGGGAGATCGCTTTGAAATGCAAAGCGGTCGGTCAATGAAGTTACCGCGGTAACGCGTATTCGAACGGCAAGTCTCGGCAATGGATTGACGCGAACGCGAAGGAGGCGCGCACGAGTCGCGCGCCCTACTTCTTGATCTGGTAGCGCTTGATCTTTTCGACGAGTGTGGTGCGGCCGATGCCGAGTTTTTCTGCCGCAGACTGGACGACACCGCCGGACTCGTCGAGCGCATCCTCGATCATGTCGCGTTCGACGGTGCTCAAGAACGCCTTCAGGTCGAGGCCTTCCGCCGGCAGCTCGACACCGCCGCCGGTCAGGCCGCGCGTCAGGTTTGCGCTGACGATGTTGTGGGCCTCACCGGCCGGTTTTTCCTCGGCGAACGGCCACGGCAGATCAGACGCTTCGACCACGCCGCAGGGCTTGATGACGCCAAGCCGCTCGACGAGATTGGCGAGTTCCCGGACGTTGCCGGGCCATGCATGCACGCGCAGGCGCTTCATCGCAGACGGGGCGATGCGGATATCGATGTCATGCTGATTGCTGAGCCGTCGGGTGAATTCGTCACACAGCGGCGCAATGTCGTCGGCACGGTCACGCAGCGGCGCGACCTCGATCGGGAACA
>CAWUHY010000321.1:0-2653 GCA_963922215.1 uncultured Gammaproteobacteria bacterium
TCCGTCGCCGATATCGTGCATGTCGGCAAAGGCGTTAATGCGTGGATGGTCGTCAACGTCGGCGAACGCGTCAGCAACTTCGGCGAAACTGTCCGGACCGAGCGTGGAAAAGACAAACGGCGCATCTTTCTTCAGGACGCGTGCGAGTTCCTCGAATACGGGGTCGGGGTTGGGAATCCACGGCAGCAACAGGTTCGACCAGGCAAGATCGATCGCCCGGTCCGGGAATGGCAGACGGCCGGCCTCCGCCTGGACGGGGCGAATGCGTGACAGCCACCGACGGGCGGACTCGAGCTCGCCAAGCATCGCGGCAGAGACGTCGACGGCGAGGACGGTCGCGCGTCGAAACCGCTTCGACAGCAGGTTTGCGCCGTAGCCCGTCGCGCAACCGAGGTCGAGGATTTGCTTCGGCTCGACCGTGAAGGGCGCGAGACGCTCGGCGATGCCGTCGGCAACCGCGCGGTGCGCGAACGCAGCGTCTGCAAAAGACGCGGCAGCGCGATCGAAACGGCGTCGGACGTCGCGGGGATTGAGGTCGTGCGATGACATGCATTCAAGTCTCTACACTCGCCAGAGACATTTCCAGCGAGTCCGCGAAGAATTCAGCGTCGACGAAAGCATTCGCTGCGGCGAAGCTTAAAGGCACCCCTTCGAGGAGTCCCTGCTTGGAACGGGTTCAGCGCGCCTATGACTTCCTGTTTCCGCCGGCCTGCGTGTTCTGCAGTGAGCCGGGCGCGTTCGTTTGTCAGCCGTGCAAAGACGACCTAGACCAGAACACAATTGCCTGTCCTCGTTGTGCGGTTTCGACGGTCGAGCCATCTGTTTGCGGGGCCTGTCTCAAAAAGCCGCCGTCCTTCGATCAGGCTATCGTGCCGTGGCGCTACGCGTTTCCGCTGGACGAAGCCTTGAGACGATTCAAGTTTCACGCGCGCCTGCATTTCGTGCCTGCGTTTCTCGAGCTCCTCGCGCCATCGCTCCCGGATCTGCCCGGCGATGTCGACTTCGTCCAGCCAATGCCGCTGCACTGGCGGCGGCGTGCGAGCCGCGGCTTCAACCAGGCCGAGGAGCTCGCGCGACCAATCGCGCGACGCCTCGAAGTACGATTAATAGACAGCGTTCGGCGCAGCGTATCCGCGGTGCCGCAGTCAACTCTGTCGCGCAAAGACAGGCAGCGCAGTCTCGCGGGGCATTTCACACCGCGGCGTGCGATCCCGCGCGGGCACATTCTCGTGGTCGACGACGTGGTCACAACGGGCGCGACAGCCGACGCGCTCAGCCGGTGTCTGAAGAAGGGCGGCGCGGAACGCGTAACGGTGCTGGCGCTCGCGAGAAGCTAGGTCTTGAGCGTGTAGTCCAGCACGATGCCGATGAAGATCACCATGCCGATGAAATGATTGTGGCGGAACGCGGCGAAACAGCCCTCGCGATCGCGATTGCGGGCAAGCCACTGATGGTAGGCCATCATGATCGCAGCGACGACGAGGGACAGGAAATACCAGGTGCCGAGTCCGGCCTGGTTGCCGACGAACACCATCGACATCAGCATGACGAACTGCAGCCCGGCAAGAATGAAGAGGTCGGCATCGCCGAACAGGATTGCCGTGGATTTCACGCCTATCTTCAAATCGTCTTCGCGATCGACCATCGCGTAGAAGGTGTCGTAGATCACGGCCCAGATCAGCGCTGCGGCGAACATAAGCCAGGCGACTTGCGGCGTATTACCGGTCTGCGCGGCGAAAGCCATCGGCACCGCCCAGCCGAATGCCGCGCCGAGAATGAATTGCGGGATCGACACGAAGCGTTTGATAAACGGGTAGAGAATCGTGAGTGCTGCGGCGACGACGGTCAGCATCTGTGCCTGGCGATTCAGCATCGACGCGAGGCCGATCGCGATCAGGCAGAGCGCAACGAACAGCGTGAGCGCTTCGGCGGGCGCAACGGCGCCGGACGCAATCGGCCGGTCGCGCGTGCGTTCTACGTAGGGGTCAATCTTGCGATCAACGTAGTCGTTCAGCACGCAGCCGGCGGAGCGCATGATAAAAACGCCGAGCGTAAAAATGACAAACAGGTGCTGATCGGGTCGACCGTCGGCAGCAACCCACAGCGCCCAGAGCGTCGGCCACAGCAACAGCCAGATGCCGATCGGCTTGTCGACACGCATCAGCCGCCCGTACTGGACGAGCTGATTGCGGAGATCTTTTGCGATGCTGTTTGTCGCCATGGCGCGCAGGCTATCAGACGCGTGTCAACGTCGCAGCAAGCAAGGCTTTCCCCTAACGACAAAGCCTTATCGAAAGCGCCTGTGCAGAGATAAAAAATAACAATGTAGCTCGCGTGGGAGCGGATTTATCCGCGATTCATTCGGGGCTGAAGCCCCTCCCACAGGGTAGTCATTTTCACTAAACTTTCGCGTAGCGATCTGCCTCGCCCAGCCAGCGGCGGATCAGTGCCCGACGCGTCGCATCATCCAGCGACTCCGCCGCTCGTTGTACCTTCGGCATCAGCTCAGCGTCCCGCGAGAGATCGGCGATCCGATAATCCGGCAGACCCGTCTGCCGCGTGCCGAGCAGCTCGCCGGGGCCGCGCAGTTCGAGGTCGCGCTGTGCGACGACGAAGCCGTCGTTCGTATCGCGCAGCGTCGCGAGGCGCTGTT
>CAWUHY010000322.1:0-2621 GCA_963922215.1 uncultured Gammaproteobacteria bacterium
CCGAGCTGATCGGACGACCGCCGCCGACGACGGAGCACCAGGACCAGAGTTTCAGGCCCGACCGGATTCTCTCCTCAGGCGACAAACTGGAAACGCCGGAGTTCGTACTCGAGGCGATTGAAACACCCGGGCACGCGTCCAATCATCTTTGTTACCTGCACGAAGAAACCGCGTGGCTGGTGACCGGCGATCACGTCATCGAAGGTTCGACTGTCGTGATCAATCCGCCGGACGGCAACATGCGGGACTACATTCGCTCGCTGGAAGCAGTCCGGGACCTGTCGCCGTCAGCGCTATTGCCCGGTCACGGCGAACTCATCGAGAAACCGACCGAGCTGATCAACTGGATTATCGATCATCGACTCGCGCGCGAGGCGAAAGTCGTGGAAGCGCTGCAAGCGAAGCCGGATGCCACCGCGATGGAACTGATCCCGACCGTCTACAGCGATGTCTCGCCGCACCTCTATGAATGGGCGGAGCGCTCGCTGCTCGCGCATCTCGAAAAACTCGTGGAAGACAGTCGCGCGACGCAGGACGCGGATCGCTATCGACTTAACTGACGGGCGTCGTCTGGCCGTCGACAACCCAGCTATTCGGACCCTCGATCACGTCGGCAACGGAGCGCTTGCGCTGCATGCCGGTTGGGTGGTGCTCGTAAAACAGTTTTTCGTAAGCTGGCGCCGGGTCTCTGTAAATGACGCCTAGTGCGACGGGGCGTTTGAGATCGATCAGCAGCCGGGCAAGAACAGCATTGGTCTCGTCGTGCATGGGGACGCGCGGATCGTCCGCAGCAACCTGTTCAAGCCGGAACGTTTTCTCGTTGAATGCGATGCCGTGCTCGCGCTCCTTGCCGAAGAGCATCTTCTCGCCGTGTCGCAGATGGAGTTGTGTCTCCGCGGCCGTCTTGCGATCCGTGAATCCCGAGAACACGTCTTCGTTGTAGACGATGCAGTTCTGGAAGATTTCTGTCAGCGAGGATCCTTCGAAGCCGTGCGCCTGCTCCAGCACGTGGCCGAGCCCGACCTTGTCCGTGTCGATTGCACGCGCGAAGAATCGCGCGCCCGAGCCCATCGCGAAAGCTCCGGCGGAAACCGGCGCATCGAAAGAGCCGTCCGGTGACGAAGGCGAACGGGTTCCGGGTCGGGACGTTGGCGAGTACTGTCCTTTCGTCAGCCCGTAAATTTCATTGTTGAACAACAGGATCTTCAGGCCGACGTTGCGACGCAGGGCATGCAGCAAGTGATTGCCGCCGATCGACAGCGCGTCGCCGTCGCCCGTGACAACCCAGACGTCGAGCTCCGGGTTCGCGAGCTTCAGGCCGGTCGCGATCGTCGGGGCGCGACCGTGAATCGTGTGGAAGCCATAGCTCGACACGTAGTAGGGAAAGCGCGCCGCACAGCCGATGCCCGAGATGAAGGCGGTTGTGTCAGGCGAAGCACCGACGTCGGCTAGCGCCTTCGTCATCGATTTCAGGATTGCGTAGTCGCCGCAGCCAGGGCACCAGCGAACTTCCTGGTCTGTTGTAAATTCTTTCGCCGTGGTCATGTGCCTGTCCTCGCATCGTCGACGGCTTTGACAAGCTCGCTGATCTTGAATGGCTGTCCCGTGACCTTCGTGATCGACCGGGTCTGGATGCCGAGTCGGTCGCGCAGCAATGCTGCGAGCTGCCCGTCATTCATTTCGACGGTCAGGATACGGTCAAAGTTTCCGAGCAGTTCGCCGAGATTCGCGGGCAGCGGGTTCAGGTAACGCAGATGAATGAAGCTCGCACCCGACATCCGCGCCGCCTGGTACAGCGGCCCGTAGGTCGAGCCCCAGCCAACTAGCGCGACGTCGCCCGCTGACTCGCCGAGCTCCACGGTCTGCTCGGGCAGGAAACCGGCGATGCGTTCGATCTTGCCGCGGCGGAGGTCCGTCATTGCCTGGTGGTTTGCCGGATCGTAGGAAATGTGTCCGCTTTCGATGTCCTTCTCGATACCGCCTATGCGGTGTGCCATCGACTGCGTGCCGGGCGTGATCCACGGCCGACCCAGCGTCGACTCGTCACGTTTAAATGCGGCGCGTTGTGCGTCGACCGCGGTGTCGAACGTCTTGTTCGACGCGATGGGTTCGAGGCTGTCGAAGTCCGGAATCTTCCACGGCTCAGCAGCATTCGACAGGTAACCGTCCGCGAGCAGGATTACCGGCGTCATGTGGCGCAGGGCGATGCGCACCGCATCGATCGCCGCATGAAAGCAATCTCCCGCAGACTGCGCTGCGATGACCGGCATCGGCGTGTCGCCGTTACGCCCGTACACGGCCTGGAAGAGGTCGGACTGTTCGGTTTTCGTCGGCAGACCGGTCGACGGACCACCGCGTTGCCAATTCACGATGACCAGCGGAAGCTCCGCGGAAACGGCGAGCCCCATCGCCTCGGTCTTCAGCGCAATGCCGGGCCCCGAGCTCGAGGTGACACCGATCATGCCGCCGTAAGCGGCGCCCATGGCTGCGCCGATCGCCGCGATTTCGTCTTCAGCCTGGAAGGTTCCGACGCCGTGCTCGCCGAGGCGGGCAAGTCGATGGAGCAGGGGCGACGATGGCGTGATCGGGTATGAGCTGAACAGGACCTGCCGGTCTGCAAG
>CAWUHY010000323.1:0-2621 GCA_963922215.1 uncultured Gammaproteobacteria bacterium
ATGCGATCGCGCCGTCGCTGGTGATCGTGAACTTCGATCTTCCCTATACGCTGTCCGGCGTTGCAGAGCGCCACTACTACGGAACAGGAGTCGTCGTCGACACGGAGCGCGGTTACGTTGTTGTCGACCGCAACACGGTGCCGATCTCGATCGGCGATGTGACGGTTACCTTTGCAGGGTCGCTGGAAGTCCGGGGGCGCGTCGAGGAACTACACCCGCTGCACAATCTCGCGATCGTGTCCTACGACCCGGCGAGCATCGGCGACACACCGGTTCGGGCGGCTCGCTTCCGGACCGAGAAGCTGGGTAGCGGTGACGACGTGATGGCTGTCGGCCTGCGCGCCGATCACCAGCTCGTGCACCAGGAAAGCAAGGTCGCCTCGATCGATCCGCTCGTGTTGCCGCTTTCACGCACGCTGCGTTTCCGCGATTCGAATATCGAGGGCATTAACCTCGTTAATGCGCCGAACAACTTCGACGGCGTTCTCGTCGATCGGCGGGGCCGGGTCCTCGCGATCTGGTCCAGCTTCGCGTCCGGCAATGGCGACGGGCAGTTCAACCGTGGCGTCAGCGCCGATCTGGTGACCGAGTTCGTCCGCAAGGTTCGTGAAGACGAGCCGTTTTACAGTCTCGAAGCAGAGTTCGTCTACGCACCGTTGTTTGCTGTGCGCAAGATGGGCGTTTCCGAAGACTGGATCGACCGTCTCGAGGATGCGAACCCGGATCAGCGCCGCGCGCTGTCCATTGTTCGTCTCGTGGCGGGCTCCGATGCGTCTTCGAAACTCCGCAACGGTGATCTCGTCATGGACATCGACGGTAAGGTTGTCACGTCTTACCGCGAGCTCGAGAAAGCCGTGCAGAAGCCAACCGTCGTCGCGACGGTCTGGCGCGACGGTGCGGCGAAGGAGATCAAGATCGAAACTGCGGCGCTATCGGGTGACGGCATCGACCATGCCGTGTCCTGGGCGGGCGCACTGCTGCAGAACCCGCATCGTGCGATGGCCGCGCAACGCGGGATCGAACCCTACGGTGTCTACGTGGCCTTCTTCAGCTACGGATCGCCCGCAACGCGTTACGGACTCTGGGCGGGCCGCCGCGTCGTCGAGATCGACGAGACGCCGGTTCCGGATCTTGAGGCCTTCGTCGAGGTCGTGAAGTCCAAGGAAGACCAGGAGTCGATTCGCATCAAGACGATCAGCTGGAACGGCGTCGTCGACGTGATCACGCTGAAGCTCGACAACCAGTACTGGCCGGCCTACGAGATTCGGAAAACAAACGACGGCTGGCAGCGTCGCCAGATCACGAACGGCCGGACTGCTGCAGTCTTAAACTAGTCGGACGACTCGGCCAGCGACGCGGCAAGTGCCTCGAAGCTGCTGACCGGCTCCTCGCAGTGCGTGCCGACGCAGCGATAGGCAAGCGTCTCTCCGTTACGCGCCTTTTTGTCGGCCATGCCTGCCGGCAGATCATCAACGGTGTCGGGAATCGCAAATACGAGACGGCGTGGCGCATAAAGCCGTGACGCGGACTCGCGCCACCGAACAACCTCGTCGGCCGCGCCGCGAATAATCACGGTTTCGGGATGATCGAGTGCTTCCTCCAGCGCATCGAGCAGGCTCGCATGGCCGTGCGGGTAGTCCTGCATCGCGCTCCGGGCCGCTTTCAATGTGCGCTCGGCTGCGTCGAGATAGCGCGGCTCGCCGAGCAGGAAGCCGAGTCGCTGCAGCGCCAGGGCGGCGATGCCGTTACCTGACGGCAGCGCTTCGTCGGCGAACGGCTTGTTCCTGTAGATCAATTTCTCGTGGTCGTCGGCCGTAAAGAAGAAACCGCCGGCTGACTCATCCTCAAAGTGTTCGAGCAGGATGTCCGCAAGTTGCGTTGCGAACGTCAGCAGCTCAGTGTCCCAGCGCGACTGCAATGTCTCGAGCAGTGCATCGATCAGAAACGCATGATCGTCGAGGTAGGCTGCGAGGCGTGCATCGCCGTTCTTGCAGGTGGCGAGCAGCCGTCCGTCCCGCAGCAGGTTCTCGCGCAGGAAGTGTGCGGCGTCGACCGCAGCATCGTTCAGATCGTCTCGCTCCAGCGCACGGCCTGCGATCGCCAGACCCCGGATCGCCAGCGCGTTCCAGCTCGTGAGCTGCTTGACGTCGAGCCCCGGCGCCACGCGCTTTGAACGCAGTTCGAGCAACGTTTTCTTTGCGGCCGAGACGATTTCATCAAGTCGCTCTTCGGTCACGCCGTGGGCGCTGGCCACTTCCTTCCGATCCTTGACGACGCGCAGGTGCCAGGCGCCTTCGAAGTTCGCGGGCTGGTCGAGGCCAAACAGTGCGGCGAACGGTGGGAAGCTTTCCTCATCCAGCGCGTCGCGCACTTCATTCGGCGTCCACACGTAGAACTTGCCTTCGACGCCTTCCGAGTCGGCGTCCCGGCTGGAGTAGAAGCCGCCGTCCGACCCGCGCATGTCGGCGAGCAGCCAGTCGGCCGTCTCGTTTGCGGCGTCTTTGAAGGTTTCATCGCCGGTCGCGAGGAAGGCTTCTGCGTACAGCGCAAGCAGCGGACCGTTGTCATACAGCATTTTCTCGAAATGCGGAATTTCCCAGTGACGGTCGACTGCGTAGCGG
>CAWUHY010000324.1:0-2605 GCA_963922215.1 uncultured Gammaproteobacteria bacterium
TATTTCGCCACCGCGTCTTTGAAGAGGGAATGGATGTCTTCGAGCTCTTCCTTCAGCTTCGCGCGATCTTCGTCCGTGTTCTTCCCGAACATCGTAATCGTGCGTTTGTATTCGCCCGCCGTAATCTGCTCGAAGTCAACACCCTTGCTGTCGAGGAGCCGGTTGAAGTTCGGAATCTGTGCGAGTACGCCAATCGACCCGAGGATTGCGAATGGTGCAGCGACGAGATGATTGGCGACGCAGGCCATCAGGTAGCCGCCGCTCGCAGCCACGCGATCGACGCAAACGGTCAGCGGTATTTCACGGTCGCGAATGCGGGTGAGCTGAGACGCCGCGAGACCGTGTTCGTGCACGACACCGCCGTGATTGTCGAGCCGCACGATGACCTCGTCGCCGTCCTCGGCAACTCCGAGAATCGCGGATACCTCTTCGCGTAAGGAAGCTACCGCGCTGGCTTTGAGGTCGCCCTTGAAGTCGATGACAAAGCTGCGCGGTTTGGCGTCGCTTTTCTCGTCGTCCTTGGACTTCTTCTTGGAGTCCTTGACGAACTGCTTTAACGCGCTTTTCTTCAGCGTCGCGCTACGCAGGCTGTCGGCGAGTTTGCGGTACTTCTTGTTCAGGTTCTCGACGACAAGCTCGTCCTGTGACTGCCGGCGGTTCGCCGCCGCGCCGATCACGAGCACGATCGCGGCAACAAGCGTCGCCGTCTTCAAGAGGAACAGGCCATAGTCGGCCAGGAATTCGGTCATAGCGTCTTTAAATCCGTGTGAAAGCTCAGGCGCCGGCTGCAGCGCTCAGGCCAACATTGTTTTTCAGAAGAACCTGCTCTGCGCGGTAGCTGGAGCGCACCATCGGTCCGGCGACGACCTCGAGAAAGCCGCGGCTCAAGCCCTCTTCCCGCAGCGCCGCGAATTCATCAGGCGTCACAAAGCGTTGTACCGGCAGGTGATTCGGAGTCGGTCGGAGATACTGTCCAAGCGTCAGGATGTCGACGTTGGCATCGCGCAGATCATCCATCGTCTTCAAAACTTCGCTGTCCTTCTCGCCGAGGCCGAGCATCAGGCTGGTCTTCGTCAGAACCGCCGGGCGGAATGTCTTGCTGTGCGCGAGCACGTCGATCGTCTGCTGATAGCCGGCGCGTGGGTCACGAACCGGGTGGGTCAGCCGCTCCACAGTCTCGACGTTCTGAGCGAATACATCCAGACCCGAGTCGACGACGGTTTCTACGTGCTCCATCACGCCGCTGAAGTCCGGCGTCAGAGCCTCGACCGCGGTTTTCGGATTGCGCTCCTTGATCGCCCGGACGCAGGCCGCGTAGTGCGCCGCGCCGCCGTCGTCGAGATCGTCGCGATCGACGGACGTAATGACGACGTACTCGAGCCCCATGAGCTCAACGGCCTTACCGGTGTTCTCCGGTTCTTCAGCGTCGAGCCATCCGCGTGGATTGCCGGTGTCGACCGCGCAGAAGCGGCACGCGCGCGTGCAGACAGAGCCCATGACCATGATGGTCGCCGTGCCCGCGTTCCAGCATTCGCCGATGTTCGGACACATCGACTCCTCGCAGACCGTGCTCAGCCGATGCTCGTGTACGATGTTGCGAGTCTTTGAATAGCCCTTCCCGCTCGGCATTTTGGCGCGCAGCCACGCTGGCTTCTTGCCGCGCTCAACCGGCTCGGCATGCTTTTTCAGCTTCTGCCCGTTCTTGATGGCACTGAAGCCTTCTTCGGTCTGGTACTTGGCCCCGCTCTGGACGATCGGGATGCCGCGGAATGATTTGCTGCTCATGAGATCAGTGGCACAGGTTCTCGGCCGACAAGTTTCTCACAGTGGGGGCGTTCCGCGAAGATTTCAAAAAAATCCCGGCAAAAGCCGGGAGAGTCAGGGGGAATCATGACCAGGCGTCACCTGGTCGCCAGAAGGCCTTAGTGCAATCGAGCCCAGCTCACGAGCTTGACGGAACGTCGGTCGAGATCGAAGTTCCGGGCCAGTACGGCCTCGATAGCGCGGTTGTCAGACTGGTGATCCATTGGCTGGTTCAGTTCGACAACACCGCTGAATTCGTTTCCGCCGTGGTACTGCGCATCGGTCAGAATGAACTGTGTGTAGTATTTCGCGGACATGGGCAAACATTACAGAAGCTCTTGTCCTGCGACTGTGAGCCGTCGCACAAAACCGGACAGCGGCCGGCATTCGCAAAAGATAGACGAACGTCACGCAAATTCGCGGTAAATGTGCGAAATTTCTTGAAAAATCCGGCCAAGCATCGATACTTTGACCACCGCGGACGAGGTCCGCAGCCGCTTTAGCGAAGGACAGACCAGCATGAAATCAACCGCCTTTCGTCTCCTACCGCTCGTTCTCCTGCTCGCAGGCTTGAACAGCGCTTTCGCGCAGGACGAGCTGCGCGCCACCTTCTTCAAGGATGCCGATGCCGCCAAGGCCGCCGCCGAGGCTGCGAACGCGTCGCTGCTCGCGCCGCGTAACTGGGAACGGGGCATGGACGAATACGAGGACGCGGAAGAGGCGCTGCGTCGCGGTCGTAATATCGAGACGGTCCGCTCGAACGCTGCCGATGCCACGCGTTATTTCCGCGCTGCGACCGAAG
>CAWUHY010000325.1:0-2601 GCA_963922215.1 uncultured Gammaproteobacteria bacterium
GCGTCGTCGCCCACGGGAATATCGAGATCATCTGCGGCTGCGCAGTCGAGTGGAAGGCCGTCGAAATATCCGCCCTGGCCCAGCGAGTTCACGGTCTCGAAAGTCGTCGGGCGGAGAATCTTGTCGCAGAACTCAAAACCGGACTGGCCGACGGGTTTGCCGAAGGTCGTGTCGCCGATCACGCCAACGCCGCCCGTCGAGAACGGATCCATGGAATTGATCACGAGTTCGCTCGCCGAAGCCGTACCTCGGGATGCGATCACCGCAAGTCTCGACAGGTTGACGGACGCCGCCCGGCGCTCGAAGAACTCGGTGCGGTTGTTGGCAGCAGCTCGATCGTCGTTGAAGCGAGTTTCGGAAAAGACGAGTCCGTCCTGCGCGCCGCCCAAGAGATCACCCAGCAGGTCTGCCGTACTGACCAGGCCGCCGCCGTTGTAGCGCAGGTCGAGAATGATGTCCGTCACGCCGGCACTCTGAAACGCGCTGAACGCAGCATCGAGTTCGGAATTTGCGGTACTGATAAACGACGCCAACTCAAGATAGCCAACACTTCTCCCGTTCGGCGCCGGGATGATGCGGAACTGCGGCACCGGGTCAATCGTCACGATGTCGCGGGAAATCTGGACGGTGAATTCAGTCCCGTCGGTATTGCGCATCGTGAACTCCACCGGCGACAGCGCGAAGAGCGCCGACAGGCCTTCGTTTCCGATGACGTCAGACACCGGCCGACCATTTAATGCGACGAAGCGCTGGCCGCGGCGGAGGCCGCCGCGAAAAGCCGGGCTGTCCTCGAAGACTCGAACGAGGCGTACGTCCGTGTTCGAGAGTTCCCGATAGGAGAATCCATATCCTTCGAAGCGACCCTCGCCGAAGAATTGCTGGTCCGCCTGGGCCGAGTTAATGAAGCTGAAATTATCGACTGGCTGTACAGATGTCAGGAATGCGAGCAGTTCTTCGGGCGTTGCGTAATCGTCAATATTGACGTTGGTCGGCAGGAGGTCATTCCAGAAATACCAGTCGTTCATGACGTTCAGGACGAACTGCTTCTGGCCGGTCGCGCTGCACTCGCCGGTCTGGGTGGGTGGCGTCACGGTTCCGCTGCTGCTGCCTCCGCCGCAGGCGGCAAGCTGCAGGATGAGCAAGACACCGAAAATCCGTTTCATGGTTCTCTCCTTGAATCCTTGCCGGCGCCAGCCGGCCTTTGCCCGATTTTAGTCGAAATCGAGAGCGTATTCCGTGAGCGGCTGGCTTGCCTGGTCAAATTCTTCCCAGTGCTCCCGCATCGTTTTTCCGCTGACCGGGTGCTCAAGTTCCGGCGCAATATCGGTCAGGGGTCGCAACACGAATGCGCAGGTCAGCACGTCTTCACGCGGGAGCTTTGCCGGCGGCCCGTCCGTCACAAGATCGCCGACGAGCAGCAGGTCGATGTCGAGCGTACGAGACAGAAATCGCTCCTCTTCACGGACCCGGCCCGCCAGCTTGTGAATGTCTTCAAGCACTTCGACAAGCTCGCTCGGTGTTTGCTCCCCGTCGAAGCCAACGACCAGGTTCAGGAAGTCGTCACCGTCGAAGCCCACCGAGGCACCTTTGTATGTCGGCGACACAGTCAGCGGGCCAAAGCACCGCTCAATCTCCCGAAAGCCGAGCTTCAGGTTGCGTTCGGGCTCGATGTTGCTGCCCAGTCCGAGATAAATCCGTCGCATGTCAGCCATTCGCCGGACGTTCACCACGCTCGATCATGACGCCAACGTCGCGCGAACCGCGGATCGCGCCGGGCTTGTTCAGGCGAACGCGCACCCAGGGCACGTCGAATTCGTTGATGACGATGCCGGCAATGCGCTCGATCAGTGACTCGACAAGCTCGAACTGCGTCGTCTCGACGAGCTCCTTGATGCGATTGGCAACTTCCTTGTAGTTGAGCGTGTCGTCGACGCTGTCAGTTTCCGCTGCGCGCCGGATATCGACAGCCATATCGAGATCGATCTCGATCGTCTGGTGAATGCGCTTTTCCCACTCCCACAGCCCGATAACTGCGTCGAGCTTCAATCCGTGCAAGAAAATCGTGTCCATGAGCGTCCTGGTGCAGAGCCTAATGTGTTGCCGGGGGAGCGAGCGTATCAAGCGCCCAGCGCGCCCGCGCCTGAATTTCCGATGCCGCCTGACCGTCCGCAAGACGCAGGGCGCCGGCGAGCGCGATCATCGCGCCGTTGTCCGAGCAGTAGCGGAGGTCCGGGTAGAACACCTCGCCGTCGAATCGCCTCGTGAGCTCACGGCGCAACAGTTTGTTCGCGCCCACGCCACCTGCCACAACAATCGAGTCGAGGTTATGGTCTTTCGCCGCACGAACGGCCTTGCCGACGAGCGTGTCGACGGCAGCGCGCTGGAACGAGGCTGCGATATCGGCAGCGCGGGACTCAAGCGCGTCGCCCAGCTTCCGGGTTTCGAGCATGACCGCCGTTTTCAGCCCGCTGAAGCTGAAATCGTATCCGGGCCGTTTCAGCATCGGCCGCGGAAAATCGAACGCCGTCTCGTCACCGGACTCCGCGAGCTTCGCAATCTCGGGACCGCCCGGGTAACCGAGCTTCAGGAGCTTTGCAGTCT
>CAWUHY010000326.1:0-2585 GCA_963922215.1 uncultured Gammaproteobacteria bacterium
AGCCAGGCGCGCCGGCGTTGATCGCATCTACAAGGTCGGTGGCGCGCAGGCGATTGCCGCAATGGCCTACGGAACCGAGTCGATTCCGAAGTCCGTCAAACTCTTCGGTCCGGGGAATGCCTGGGTCACTGCAGCGAAGACTGAAGTGTCGTCAGATCCGAACGGCGCTGCGATTGATTTGCCAGCAGGGCCGTCCGAGGTTCTCGTCATCGCCGATGGCGGCGCAAACGCCGCGTTCGTCGCGTCGGATTTATTGTCACAAGCGGAACACGGACCGGACTCTCAGGTGGTTCTCGTCACCGACAGCAAGGCGCTTGCGGACAGAGTCACGGACGAGCTCGAAGTCCAGCTTGAATCACTGTCGCGCGCAGACACGGCGCGCGAGGCACTTGCGAATTCCCGCCTGATCGTTGTTGAAACCATCGAACAGGCTGCGGAAGTCAGCAACGCCTACGCGCCGGAACACCTGATCGTGCAGACAGACGACCCGCGGTACCTCGCCGGGCTGCTACGGAACGCTGGTTCGATCTTTCTCGGTCCGTGGACGCCGGAGTCTGTCGGGGACTACTGCAGCGGCACCAACCATGTTCTCCCGACCTACGGGTTTGCGAAAAACTACAGTGGGCTGGGTCTGGACCAGTTCATGCGGTACACAACGATTCAGGAGCTCGAGCGCAGCGGTTTGACAGCGCTCGGCAGCACCGTGATCGAGCTAGCACGTCTGGAAGGCCTCGACGCACACGCACGCGCCGTCAGTCTCAGGCTGGACGCTGAGCAATGAGTCTCGTCGAGAGAATTCGGCCCGAGCTTCGCGCGCTGTCGCCCTACAGCGCCGCGGAACAGGTCGACGATACCATTCGGCTGAATGCCAACGAGTCGCCGTTCACAGCGCCGACGGATCACTTTCGCCGTCCGCTGAATCGCTATCCGAAGGTTCGCCCGGACACGATCGCGGAACGACTCGCGTTGCGATTTAACTGCAGCACAGACGAGCTGCTCGTAACGCGAGGCAGTAGCGAGGCGATCGATCTCCTGTTCAGGGCGTTTTGCACCGCAGGTAAAAACAACGTCCTGATTTCGCCGCCGACGTTTTCAATGTACGCGCACTACGCACGTATCCAGAATGCAGCGGTCCGTGCCGTACCGCTGACGGCGGACTTCAAGCTCGACCTTCACGCCACCCGCTCAGCGCTCGATGAGGATACGAGCCTGGTGTTCGTATGCTCACCGAACAATCCGACGGGCACGTCGGCTGAACCGGAAGAGATTGAAGAGCTTCTCGTCGCAGCAGGACCGAAGACAGCAGTCGTTGTCGACGAGGCGTACATTGAGTTTTCGGAGCATCCCTCGTTTACGACCCGTATTCGTGAATTTCCGAATCTCATCGTCCTGCGAACCTTGTCGAAAGCGCTCGGTTTCGCGGGCGCACGTTGCGGCGCGGCCATCGCCGCGCCGGATGTCATCCGCGTGCTGAATGCTATTCAGGCCCCCTACGCCGTGGCGACTCCGGTCGTTGAGGCGGTCGAGGACGCCCTGAGCGAAGCGTCGCTCGCCGCCTGTGACGCGAACGTCAAAGCCCTCGTCGAGGAACGTGAGCGTGTGCGACGCGAACTGGCCGAATTGCGCTTCGTGAATCGCATCTGGCCCAGTGACGCAAACTTTTTACTGGTCGAATTTGACGACGTCGACACAATTATGGGGCTCACGCGCGAGTCCGGAATCCTGCTGCGGTTCTTCGGCGGCGATCTCGCGAACTGCATTCGCATCAGCATCGGATCAGTCGACGAAAACGAGAAGATGCTGCGCGCTCTGCGTACTCTGGAGAAGCATTCATGAACGTCCTGTTTGTCGATCGTGACGGAACTTTGATCGAAGAACCTGATGACTTTCAGGTCGACCGTATCGACAAGGTGCGCCTCGTGAAGAATGTGATCCCCGCGATGCAGGAGTTTGTGCGGGCCGGCTACCGGCTCGTCATGGTCAGCAATCAGGACGGTCTGGGGACGGATTCATTCCCGACTGAGGATTTCGAGGGGCCGCAGCAGTTTGTCATCGACCTGTTCGACAGCCAGGGAATCCGCTTCGACGAGATATTCATCTGCCCACACCTGCCGGAAGACCACTGCGAATGCCGCAAGCCGCGCGCCGGTCTCCTGACGCGCTATCTCGCCGCGAATGCGATCGACCTTGGGCGCAGTGCCGTTGTCGGCGACCGCGAAACCGATGCACAGCTCGCCGACGCAATCGGTGTCCGTGCCTTCCTGCTGGACGAAAAGACCGGCTGGGATGACGTCGTCGAGAGCATTCTACGCGCCGATCGCACCGCGACTGTGGTCCGCAAGACCAACGAGACGAAGATCGAACTTTCGGTCAACCTCGACTCAACGCGCGCGGGTGCAATCAGCTCAGGGATCGGCTTTTTTGATCATATGCTGGAGCAGATTTCCAAGCACGGCGGCTTTCGCCTCGACCTCGCATGCAGCGGCGACCTGCACATCGACGAACACCACACCGTCGAAGACGTCGCGATTTCCCTCGGTACCGCGCTGAAGAAAGCGCTCGGCAGCAAGCACGGCATCGGTCGC
>CAWUHY010000327.1:0-2564 GCA_963922215.1 uncultured Gammaproteobacteria bacterium
CTGGGCAATGTGCAACATGACCTGCGGCGCTTCGCCAGTGCGGGATCGATGTTCGCGAACGGCGCGAATACCAGCATTCAATAGCTGCGCGTTTCGTGGCCAGTCGATCGGAGACGATTCGTCGACTTCGACGTCGACAAGGATATTGGTATTGATCTCATTGCCAACGGCGACGACTTCCGGCGAAAGACCGTTATCTTTCAGCCTGGCCAGCGTGTCGCGCGTGTATTCGTACAGCCACAGGCTCAAGGCCTCTATATCGTCTTCGGGCGGCCAGCCTGCGGGACGCAGCTGTTTTCCGGGGTGCGCCCAGTCATCGGAATAGTGGAAATCGAGCAGGACCTGCATGCCTGCCGCTTTCGCCCGGCCGATACTTTTTTCAACATCGGAAAGCGTCGAATAGTCCGTCCAGTCCGGGTCGACCCAGAGGCGCAAGCGCACGATGTTCGCACCAGCCTCGGCGAACAGAGCGTACGGATCGTTCGGCTTGCCATCCGCGTCGTAGTAGACGGCACCACAGTCCTCGAGTTCGTTGACGTAGGACAAGTCGACCCCGCGCCATTCGGCAGAAGCCAATGCGGGAAGCAGAAGAACGACTATTGCGAGCGGTAATTTCATAACGCAGAGCTGTCTGCGAACACGACGTAAATTGCCAGCACGATCGCGACCAGGACGAGGCTCGCCGCCTTCACATGCTTCCACGGCTCGAGGTCGACCGCGCCCGCATCCTGTTGCTCAAATCGCACGCCGCTCGGCCTGAGTTCTCCCATCACAAGCATGTAGATCACGAGATAGGCGAACACGACACCGAGAAAATGAAACTCGTGCATCGAGTCAACGATCGCAGCGAGTGGTGGAATAAAGTAGCCGCAACCGATCACGATCAGACCGATCAACAAAGCGCGATTCGCCGCGAACGCCGGCACACTCTTCGACAGCATGCCGACGAGCACGACCGAGAAAATCGGAATGAAATACATGCCGTTCATTTTCTGCAGGTAGCTGAAGATGCTGACCTGGCCGGCCAACAGCGGCGCGATCAGCATGGCGAAAACAGCAATGGCCCAGCCGAAAATCTTGCCCGAGCGAACGACCGCCGCCTCACTGGCGTCGCGACGAATCAGTTGTTTGTACACGCCGAGGCTGAACAGCGTACAGGTTGAGTTCAGCGCCGAATTGAAGCTCGACAGGATCGCACCCATCATCGCGGCTGCGAAGAATCCGGCGAGCGCCGGCGGTAGAACGGCATTGACCAAAGCGCCGTAGGAATCGTCCGCGCGCATGTCCTGGCCCGAGAAGTAGGCGAACGCAATCATTCCGGGTATCACGAGGTACAGCGGCCCGAGCAGTTTCAGGAGCCCGGTCGCGAGTACGCCCTTCTGGCCCTCTGCAAGAGTCTTCGCGCCGAATGTGCGTTGGATGATTTGCTGGTTCGTCGTCCAGTAGAAGAAATTCAGCAGGAGAACGCCGGTAAAAATCGTTCCAACCGGTACGGCGCTGTCGTTGCCCTCGATAGAGCTGAAGCGCCCTTCATTGCCGGCGCTCAATCCGCCGATTCCCGCCAGGAAGTCGCCCCCTCCAAGCGCCTTCAGGCCGAACCACGTGATCATCAGTCCGCCTACCAGCAATCCGAAACCGTTAAGCAAGTCGGAAACGGCGACAGTGCGCAGGCCGCCGAAGACTGCGTACAGGGCACCGATGATGCCGACGACCCAGACGATCAGCACGAGCGTCTGCTGACGCGATTCGAGGCCGAGCATCGACTGAATGTCGAGGATACCGATCAATCCGGTCGCGCCGGTGTAGAGAATGATCGGCAGAAGGATGGCGGCGTACGCGATCAGGAAAATAAAGCTCGTGATCATGCGCGTTCGAGCATCGAAGCGGACTTCCAGGTATTCCGGCACGGTTGCGACACCGCTTTTCAGGAAACGCGGCAAAAAGAACAAGGCCATCGCCACGAGTGCGAGGACGGCGACAACTTCCCAGACCATGACGGAAAAACCGTAGGCGAACGCGGCACCATTAAGACCGACCATCTGCTCTGTTGACAGATTGGTCAGCAGCAGCGAACCCGCGATCAGCGGCCAGGTCAGCGAGCGCCCGCCGAGGAAGTAGCCGTCTTTCGTCTGGTGGTCATCTTTCCGCGTCAGCCAGATCGTCAAAACGGCGACGAGCGCGGTAAAGAACAGAAAAGATCCCAGAATCATGCATCCTCCCCCGATGCCTGTTCGAAGCGACGGATTCCATCGCTGGCCTCGCACGACAGGATGGCCGGCTTGAGCCCGGTACGCGCAGAGTACGCAATTGCGAGCGCATCGGAAACAGTCTCCGCTGCTGCGCGGTCGACGACAAGAACACAGGCGCCGCCGAATCCCGCGCCTGTCATCTTCGCACCGATAACGCCGTCGATGTCAGCCGCGAGGTCTTTCATCGTGTCGAGTTCAGGACAGGACGCCTCGTAGTTCACACGCATGGACTCGTGCGACGCATAGAGTGCCTCGCCAAGCGCGGAGCGGTCGTTCGACTTCAATGCTGCAAAAGCCCGCTCGACACGCTGGTTT
>CAWUHY010000328.1:0-2551 GCA_963922215.1 uncultured Gammaproteobacteria bacterium
AACAAGGCTCATGCGGAACAGGTTGTAGTCGCCGAGGCCCAGAAGCGTGTCGGCAAGCAGTCGCCAGTCGTACTCTGCGTTCAATCTGGCAATTCGAAGTGCACGCTTGAAGTAGAGTTCGCCTGACGCCGGAGTCGGCTGATTTATCTGCGAATCGGTCGTTAAGTCCCTGTAGAAATACGAGCGGCCCAGATTCATCAGCACGGGAATCAGGCGTCGATCGTTCTTCCCTGCAGACGTCTCGATAATTCTGATGATGCGGCGATACGTCGAGCGTTCGTCGTTGATGTACCCGGTGCGGTGTTGCCAGTTCGCGCGACGCATCAGCGATGGGACGAGGTCGAGCGGGTTCGACTGGTAGAACCTCAGGTTCAGGGCGTACACCGTGTCATGCACTCGCTTCGCATCTTCGACGAGCCCGAGCCGCAGGTTTGTTTCGGCCAAAGACTCGAGCAGCGGAATCTGCTCCATGTTGTGCGGGCCTTCGTTGACGTGCGTGATGTGCACTGCGCGACCGAATGTCTGCGCCGCGAGATCCGGCCTGCCCGCTCCGAGCTGTGATGCGCCGAGGCCCTTCAGCGGATTGATCAGCATCTTGTTCAGGCGATCTTCCCGCTCTTCCAGGATGTCGATCGCCGATTCGAAGTTCTGTTGCGCCGCAACGAACTGTTCATTCTTTTGCTGCACGATCGCGAGATTCGTGAGCGCGCGGGCTGTTTCTACGGACTCGGCGCCATGAATCCGAATCGACAGCTCGATGACGCGCTTCGCGACGGAGTCGGCCTCGTCGAGGATATTGTCGTTGACGAGCTCGCGATAGCGCTCGAACTCGCGCCTTAAGAGCTCTTCATCGGGTAGTTCGTCGAGGATGTCGGGCATCGACAGCAGGTTTTCGTCTTCAACCATCCCGTCCAGGGACCGTTCGTCGACGGCAGGAATGTCGGGTGTACCGGTTTCCGCGGCATTGTCCTGCACGAGATCGTCGGCGACAGAAACCTGCTCCGTCTCCGGAATCGTGGTGACTTCGTCGATGGTTTCCTGGGCGAAAACCGGGCTCGTGCCCAGGATGAACAGACCGACGATCCGCCTTGATGTCCCTCTCTGACTCATCCGCTGATGGTGTCCTGCTCCTGCCGTGTTATCCGGCATTCTTCCTTAATACGACCGGGGCACCTGGCAAAGGTTCTTTCCCGATCTGTACTGAATATACCCGGCAGCGGCGGCCGGCGATAGTTCTGCCAAGCGGTCGCGACGACCTGTTACAAATACGGCCGCGATCGGACGATTCAGAACGCAAGCCCCAATTGCCGGGCGCCGGGCGCGCGAAACCGTGTCGTGTTGAGCGGTCCAACGTACTCCCGGTCCACGAGTCCATGCTGGCGGCAGGCGATCGAAAAGCGTTTCGACAGGAGGTCTGCGTAGGCGCCGCGCCCCCGCTGTCGATGTCCAAACCGATTGTCATAATCCCGTCCGCCGCTCGCCTGACGGACAAGCGACATGACGTGCTCGGCGCGATCCGGAAAATGCACTGCCAGCCAGTCCTTAAATATCGTTTTGACTTCGTGGGGCAAGCGCAGGAATACGTAAGCCGCGCTCTTTGCGCCGTTTTCGGCGACCGCCGCGATAATCGACTCGATTTCGTTGTCGTTAATCATCGGGATGACCGGCGCCACCAGGACACTGACCGGGACGCCTGCGTCACGCAAGGTTCGGATAATTTTCAGACGGGTCTCGGGCGCAGAGACGCGCGGTTCCATGATGCGCTTCAGCTCTCTCGACAAGGTGGGAACACTGATCGCGACGGAAACGAGGCCGTTTCTGGCTGATCGCTCAAGGATGTCCAGGTCGCGCAGGATGAGGCTGCCTTTCGTGATAATGCTGTACGGGTGCTGATGCTTATCGAACAGTTCGAGAAGTTCGCGCGTAACACGGGTCTTTCGTTCGGCCGGCTGGTAAGGGTCAGTGTTCGCGCCGAGCGTGATTGGTTCTACGGTGTATCCGGGCTTTTGCCATTCCTCGATCAACAGGCGCGCGGCATTCGGCTTGTAAAAAATCTGTGTTTCGAAATCCAGTCCCGGAGACAGGTCCATGTAGCTGTGCGACGGCCGTGCGTAGCAGTAGACGCAGCCGTGTTCGCAGCCCTGGTAGGGATTGATTGATCGATTGAACGGGACGTCCGGCGACGTATTTTTCGAGATGATCTGCTTTGCACCCATCGCGCGCAGCACGGTGTCCGGATGCTCCTGGTCGCGTTCGAAAGCGGCCGCTTCATCGAGAAATACCCGGGTTTTCGCGTAGCGGCCGTCGACGGAGGACACCGCGCCGCGGCCCTTGCGCGCATTGCTCACGGGCTCTGGCTCCTGTTTACTGTGTTTTTATACAGTAATCCAGAGCGTGCTTTCGGGCAACTGCTAATTCAGGACGCGGTAGCCTCTGCCTTTCATACAGCGCTTGAAGACCAGCATTTTCTCGCGGTCGGCATCGAGGCCGGAGCGGGTTCCGCCCCAGAGCGCGCCGTAGCCGGCACCGCCGCCAACGTCACCGGAGATCG
>CAWUHY010000329.1:0-2550 GCA_963922215.1 uncultured Gammaproteobacteria bacterium
AGCCCAGCGCCGGCCTGCGGGTTGTTCAGCAGCAGAGAGATTGCGCGACGCACGACCGACGGCCCGCTCGCGCTGGCTCTCGCCCGCGGCGCCTTCGGCCGCTCACGATAGTCGGGTGCTCGCGCCGGCTGCATCATGCCCTGCAGCTTGGCCGGCGTCAGGCCAACGCGTTCCGCGAGGGACTGGATCAGCAGCTCCCGGTACACGCCCTCGGGGATTTTCGCGACCAGCGGCTTCGCGAGTTCCGCAAGTTTCGCGCGGCCGTCGATGTGCTCGAGGTCGACCGACTCCGCGAGATGGTCGATCAGGAATTCCGACAGGGTTGGCGATTCGTCCAGCACGTCGACAAAGGCGCTGCTGCCGTGTTCGTTCACAAAGGTGTCCGGATCCTGGCCGTCGGGCAGGAACGCAAAATGAATCTGTCGACCGTCGCGCACTTCACGCAGGGCGTTTTCCAGCGCGCGCCACGCCGCCTCGCGGCCGGCCCGGTCGCCGTCGAAACAGAAGTCCACCCGATCGGTCAGGCGAAAGAGCTGTTTCAGGTGATCCGCAGTGGTTGCCGTGCCCAGCGTTGCGACCGCGAAGTTGATGCCGTTGCGGGCGAGGGCGACGACGTCCATGTAGCCCTCGACGACGACCAGTCGTTCGATAGAGCGCAGCGCCTGACGCGCCTCGTAGAGCCCGTACAGCTCGCGGCCTTTATGAAACAGGACGGTCTCGGGCGAATTCAGGTATTTCGGCTCGCCGTCGCCGAGGACGCGCCCGCCAAATGCGATACAGCGACCGCGTGCGTCGCGAATCGGAAACATGATGCGGTCGCGGAAGCGGTCGTAGTGGTTGCCGTTGTCCTTACGGATAACGAGCCCGGTCGCGAGCATGCGCTCGAGCGCTTCGGTCGACTGGCCGAAACGGTTCATCAGGTTGCTCCAGCCGTCCGGCGCATAGCCGATGCCGAAGCGCTTGGCCGTAGCGCCGTCGACCCCTCGATCCTTCAGGTAGGCGACGGCACCATCATGGTCTTTCAGGTTGTTCTGCCAGTGCTGCTGGACGTTGCTCATCAGGCTGAATAGCTCGTCGTAGCGGCGGGCCGGACGCTCGCTCTCGTCGCGGGGAACCTCGACGCCCATCGTATTGGCAAGGCTCTCGACCGCCTCGACGAAGCCTAAGTGGTCGTATTCCATCAGGAAGCTCACGGCGGTGCCGTGCGCGCCGCAGCCAAAACAGTGGTAGAAGCCCTTGTGCGGACTGACCGTAAACGACGGGGTTTTTTCGTCGTGGAAGGGGCAGCAGGCCTTGTATTCCCGTCCCGCTTTCTTCAGCTCCACGCGGCGCCCAATCACCTCGACGATGTCAGCGCGGGCGACAAGGTCGTCGATGAAGTCCTGGGGAATGAGTCCAGCCATCGGGTCGGGTGCCAGCTCCGTGGATCAGTTGCGGGTTTTCTTATCAACGCCGATTCGGCGTGTCGGGGTCTAAGGCCCCGTTTGCGCTCAGGATCGCACGAGTTCGTGCAATCGAAAAGGGCTACTTGTCCTAGCCCTGGTTGAGCTGGGCTTTGACCTTCGCGCCGACCTGGCCCATGTCCGCCTGGCCTGCGACGCGCGCCTTGATCGCGCCCATCACCTTGCCCATGTCGCGAATGCTCTCGGCACCGGTCTCGCGGATCGTCTCGGCGACGATCGCATCGACCGCCGCGTCGTCGAGCTGTTCGGGGAGGTAGGTTTCGAGGACGGCAATCTCGTCCTGCTCGATCTTCGCGAGATCCTCGCGATTGCCTTTCGTGTACTGCTCGACCGAATCGCGGCGCTGCTTCACCATTTTTTCCAGCACGGTGAGCGTTTCTGCGTTGGTCAGCTCTTCGCGGGTATCGACTTCGACCTGCTTGATGGCAGCAAGAATCAGGCGCAGCACTTTCAGCCGGTCTTTCTCGCCGGCCTTCATTGCTGCTTTCATGTCGTCGGCAATCTTGCCTTTCAGGGACATGCGGGGTCGCTCCGGGATCGAAGCTATCAGTAGAGTCGCTTGCGCTTGGACTCTTCCCGGGAGATGCGCTTCAAGTGTCGCTTTACTGCCGCCGCTTTCTTGCGCTTACGCTCCTGCGTCGGCTTTTCGTAAAATTCGCGACGGCGCAGCTCGGTCAGGACACCTGCTTTTTCACACGCGCGCTTGAAGCGACGCAGGGCAGCATCAAAATATTCGTTCTCTTTTACGCGAACACTTGGCATAGGTTCCGAATCTTCCGTCAAAACTGAAAAACCCGGCAAATGGCCGGGAGCATAAAAAACCGGCGCCAGGCCGGAATCAGCTCGCTAGTTTAACCCCGCCCCCCTGCTATTGCAAAGCCCAATTACGGTATGATCCGCGCCCATGAACGTCCTCGGAATCGAATCCAGCTGCGATGAAACCGGGATCGCCCTCTACGACACGGAGCGCGGCCTGCTCGCGGACGCCCTGCACAGCCAGGTGGACCTGCATCGGCTCTACGGTGGCGTCGTACCCGAGATCGCCTCGCGCGACCACCTGAAGCGGACGCTGCCGATGATCCGGGCG
>CAWUHY010000330.1:0-2537 GCA_963922215.1 uncultured Gammaproteobacteria bacterium
AGCCAGAAGAATCGCTACTGGTTCATGTCCGGTGGCGCGGTCATCGTTGTCGGTATTCTGCTGGGCCTCTGGCTGCCGCGCATTCGCATGCCGCGGAAATCACGCTACGACCGCTTCTGACGGAAACGATCTCCGAAGCGTCAGACGCTTTCGCCAGCGAGGAACATCCAGGTTTCGACAACCGTGTCCGGGTTGAGCGACATGCTCTCGATGCCCTGCTCCAGCAGCCAGCGCGCGAGGTCTGGATGGTCTGACGGTCCCTGACCGCAGATGCCGACGTATTTGCCGCGCGCCTTGCAGGCCTTGATCGTCAATTCGAGCAGCGCTTTTACGGCCTCGTCGCGCTCGTCGAACACGTCGGCGACAAGGGCCGAATCGCGATCAAGCCCGAGCGCGAGCTGCGTCATGTCGTTTGAGCCGATCGACATGCCGTCGAAGTGGTCGAGGTACTGATCAGCGAGAAGGGCATTTGTCGGCAACTCCGACATCATGACAATCTTCAGGTCGTCCTTGCCGCGCTCCAGGCCGTTTTCTTTCAGAATTTCGATCACCTGCTTGCCCTGTTCGACAGTTCTGACAAACGGGATCATGACCTGAACGTTCTTCAATCCCATGTCATTGCGGACCTTGCGGATTGCCGCACATTCGAGATCGAAGCAGGGGCGGAAGGATTTTGATACGTAGCGTGCCGCTCCGCGGAAACCGAGCATCGGATTCTCTTCATCCGGCTCGTAGCGTTCACCGCCGATCAGGTTCGCGTACTCGTTCGACTTGAAGTCGGACATCCGCACGATGACGGGCTCCGGTGCGAAAGCAGCTGCAATGCTCGCAACACCTTCCGCAAGCTTGTCGACGAAGAATGAGACCGGATCGGCATAGCCAGCGATCTGATCATCGATCGCGTGGCGGACATCGATGTCCTGCTCGTCGTAGTCGAGGAGCGCCTGTGGATGCACGCCGATCATGCGGTTGATGATGAATTCGAGTCGCGCAAGACCGACCCCGCGATTCGGAATGCTGGCGAAATCAAACGCGCGATCCGGGTTGCCGACATTCATCATGATCTTGACGGGAATGGAGGGCAGGCTGTCGAGCTCAATCTTGGTTTCCTCGAACTCGAGGAGGCCGTCGTAGACGTAGCCTTCGTCGCCTTCCGCGCAGCTCACCGTGACCTCGCTGCCGTCTTTCACCGTGTCGGTCGCGTCGCCGCAGCCGACAACGGCCGGAATGCCGAGTTCACGCGCAATGATTGCCGCATGGCAGGTGCGCCCGCCGCGATTCGTGACGATTGCAGCCGCGCGTTTCATGACCGGCTCCCAGTCCGGATCGGTCATGTCGGAAATCAGCACGTCGCCGGGCTGGACGCGATTCATTTCCTTCACATCGTTGATAACGCGCGCTTTTCCCTTGCCGATCTTCTGACCGATGCTGCGGCCGGTGCTCAAGATGTCCGAGCGTGTTTTCAGCGTGAATCGTTCAATGCTGCGGCCGGAACGGCTCTGCACAGTTTCCGGTCGGGCTTGCAGGATATACAGCTTGCCGTCGTTGCCGTCCTTGCCCCATTCAATATCCATCGGACGGCCGTAATGATTCTCGATGGTAACCGCCATCTTCGCGAGCTCGATGACGTCGTCATTGGAGAGCGAGAAGCGCATGGAATCCGCTTCCTCGACGTCGACGGTCTCGACGGTCTTTCCGGGCGTCGGGTCGTCGCTGTAGATCATCTTCAGCGCCTTCCCGCCGAGCGTCTTGCGCAGAATCGGGAAATTGCCGGCGCTCAAGGCCGGCTTGTAGACGTAGAACTCGTCCGGATTCACGGCACCCTGGACAACGGTTTCACCGAGGCCGTATGACGACGTCACAAAAACAGCGTCGCGAAAACCGGATTCCGTGTCCAGCGTGAACATGACGCCGGCGGCGCCAACGTCGCTGCGTACCATCTGCTGCACGCCGACCGACAGCGCGACCTGAGCATGATCGAAGCCCTGGTGGACGCGATAGGCGATTGCGCGATCGTTGAAGAGAGATGCGAAGACGTGATGCAGCGCCTCGATGATTTTGTCGAAGCCGCGAACGTTCAGGAAGGTTTCCTGCTGCCCGGCAAAACTTGCGTCCGGCAGGTCTTCGGCCGTTGCTGACGAGCGCACGGCGACCGGCATGTCGCGCCCGCCGGACATCTCGTCGAATGCCTTGCGAATATCGTCCTGCAGCTTGTCGGGCAGGGGGGTGTCGATGATCCAGCCGCGAATCTTGCCACCGGCTGCTGTCAGCGCATCGATGTCGTCGACGTCCAACCCGTCCAGCGTCTCGTTGATTCGGTCTGCCAAGCCGTCTTTTGCGAGAAACTCGCGATAGGCGGCAGCCGTCGTCGCGAAGCCGTCCGGTACCGTGACGCCCAGATCGTGGAGATTGCTGATCATTTCGCCGAGTGAGGCGTTCTTGCCGCCAACGATTTCGACATCGTCCATGCCGAGTTCGGCAAACTTAATGACGTTGGGCTGCACTGGATCTTGCTCCCTTGTGTTTACTGACAGACC
>CAWUHY010000331.1:0-2514 GCA_963922215.1 uncultured Gammaproteobacteria bacterium
TTCTGTTCAATCGAAATCGCTGGCGACAGGCCGTCGATGTGATCGACGTCCGGCTTCTCCATCATCGACAGGAACTGGCGCGCGTAAGCGGACAGCGACTCGACGTAACGACGCTGCCCTTCGGCATAGATCGTGTCGAAAGCGAGCGACGACTTTCCCGAACCCGAGAGGCCGGTGAAAACGATGAGTTTGTCGCGGGGAAGCGTTATGTCCACGTCGCGCAGATTGTGTGTCCGCGCTCCGCGAATATCGATGGAGTCCATAAGAAGTCGTTGGCGATGATCAACCTGCTAATATACGCCGCCTTTCAAGAGCGGCGCAAAACTGACCCGATGTCGGACACGGATGTTACAAACAAAAACATGGAACCCGCGGAGCGTCGCGCTGTGTCCGCGATCGCCGTCATCGGCATGCTCCGTATGTTTGGCCTCTTTGCGCTTTTACCAGTGCTCGCACTTTTTGCTGCGGATCTGGACGGTGCGACACCGCTGCTAATTGGTCTCGCGGTTGGTGCCTACGGACTGACACAGGCGGCTTTGCAGATTCCGTTGGGTGCACTCTCGGATCGTGTCGGACGCGTGCCGGTCATTCTCGGCGGTCTCGCGGTGTTTGCCGCGGGCAGCCTGCTTGCCGCGAGTGCCGAGACCATCGAAGGTGTCATCGTCGGTCGCCTGTTGCAGGGCGCTGGTGCGATCTCCGCTGCGCTGACCGCGCTGGTCGCCGATGTCACGCGGGATTCGGTCCGCACTCGCTCGATGGCAGTGTTCGGCATCGGCGTCGGCATCGCGTTCCTGCTTGCGATGGTCATCGGCCCGCTGATTGCATCGCACTTCGGCGTGCGGTCGCTGTTCGTGCTCGGCGCCGTCGCAGCGCTGCTCGCGGCGTTTGCGATTCTCCTGATCCCCGCGGAGCTCCGAAAGCGTCGCAAGCGCCAGGCGTTTGGTCTCAAGAACGCCCTGCGCGGCGAGTTGCTCGTGCTCGACCTGCACATTTTCCTGTTGCACGCGACCCTCACAGCGAGCTTCGTTGCGCTGCCGTTTGTGCTGTCGAACCGCCTCGGCCTCGCAATCACCGAGCACTGGATGGTCTACGTCGGCGCCATGCTCCTGTCCCTTCCGCTCACCGTGCCGCTGATTTTCAAGGACGACCGCAAGGGCAAGCGCTCGACGGTCACGCTGGCGGTCAGCCTTTTGCTGTGTGCCGAGCTGATCCTCGCGTTTGTGGGCATGTCCCTGCCGGCCGTCGTCGTGGCGCTGATCCTGTTCTTCGCGGGCTTTAATTTTCTCGAGGCGGCGCTGCCGGCGCGGGTATCGATTCTCGCCGGGGAGGGCGCGCGCGGCGCGTCGCTGGGCTTTTTTGCGACGTCCCAGTTCTTTGGCGCCTTCGTCGGCGGCATCCTCGCCGGCCGGTTTCTCGCCGGCGGAGAATCCACGCCGGTCTTCCTCGTGGCCGTGTTCCTCGTCCTGATCTGGCTCTCGACCCAGTCCTTCGCGGGTTTTCGGGCAAAAACGGCCTGATTGGCATCGAAATGACCCTTTAATTTAGGGTTCGAGCGACTACAATACGTGACCCCCTGATACCGGTGTCGGACACACGCCGGCCGTACAGAACAAGAAGAGGTGTGGCATGTCCCGCGGAATAAACAAGGTAATCATCGTTGGCAATCTCGGGCAGGACCCGGACACGCGCTACATGCCGTCCGGCGGTGCTGTCACGAACTTCACCGTTGCAACCAACGAATCCTGGAAAGACAAGCAGACCGGCGAGCAAAAAGACCGTACGGAGTGGCACAAGGTCGCGATGTTCGGCCGACTCGCCGAGATCGGTGCGGAGTACCTGCGCAAGGGATCGCAGGTCTACATCGAGGGCAAGCTCCGCACACGGAAATGGCAGGATCGCGACGGCAACGACCGTTACACGACAGAGATTATTGCCGACGAAATGCAAATGCTCGGCGGCCGCGGTGGCGGCTCCGCGCCGATGGGCGGCGATCCGGGTCCGGCAAGTTCGGCACCCGCTCCGAAGCAGTCTGCCGACGATTTTGACGACGACATCCCGTTCTGACGGAACACCGGGTGTCTCGACCCGTACACGACCATGAGCAAGAAACTCTTTATTAAAACCTTCGGCTGCCAGATGAACGAGTACGACTCGGAGAAGATGGCGGATGTCCTGCGCGCGTCACACGGCTACGAATTGACCCAGGATGCGGACGAGGCAGACCTGCTGCTCGTCAACACCTGCTCGATTCGCGAGAAGGCGCAGGAAAAAGTGTTTTCGGAGCTCGGTCGCTGGCGGCCGTTCAAGGAAAAGAAAGACGGCGTCATGATCGGCGTCGGCGGTTGCGTCGCGAGCCAGGAGGGCGACGGCATCACAGCGCGCGCGCCGTTCGTTGATCTCGTCTTCGGACCGCAGACCCTGCATCGCCTGCCGCAGATGGTTGACGAGGTGCAGCAGAAATCGCGCTCCGTCGTCGATATCTCGTTCCCCGAGATCGAGAAATTCGATCGCCTG
>CAWUHY010000332.1:0-2480 GCA_963922215.1 uncultured Gammaproteobacteria bacterium
GCTTGGTCGTCAGCTTGCCGCTCCGGCGAGCGAGCTGCCACGGGCGAACTGATACGCGGCCGTTTGCGAGCATTGCAAAACGGGACGTGAGCCCTACATCCCGCTCTTGACTCTAGAGGAGGTGACGACATGAAAACGATCCGGTTGGCTGCCGAGCGCGGCCGAGCGAATTTTGGCTGGCTGGACAGCCGCCACAGCTTTTCATTCGGTCATTACTACGATCCCGAGCACATGGGGCACGGACCGCTGCGCGTCATCAACGAGGACCGCGTCCAGCCCGGCAAAGGTTTCGACACGCACGGACACAGCGACATGGAGATCATTTCCTATGTCCTCGACGGCGCGCTCGAGCACAAGGACAGCCTTGGGACCGGGTCTGTGATCCGCCCGGGCGACGTGCAGCGCATGACAGCAGGTACGGGTGTGCGCCACAGCGAATTCAACGCGTCCGATTCCGATCCCGTGCACTTCCTGCAGATCTGGGTCCTGCCCGAGAAGAACGGCCTCGAGCCCGGTTACGAGCAGGTGCGATTCACGGACGAATACAAGCGCGGAAAACTCTGTCTCGTTGGATCACGAGACGGACGAGACGGCTCCGTGACGATTCACCAGGACGTCAGTCTCTACGCGAGCGTGCTCGGCGAAGGCGAGTCAGTGCGTCATGCATTCGATGGTGACAGGACGGGATGGCTGCAGGTTGCACGCGGTGCGATCACCCTTGACGGTGAGACGCTGAAGGCCGGCGATGGCGTCGCTATGTCCGGTGTGTCTGAAATTTCAGTGAGTGCGACGGAAGCGTCGGAGTTTTTGTTGTTCGACATGGGACGTTGATCGTCCCTGACGCGGCGCTTCAGTCAAAAGAAGCAGGCAACATCCTTGTCACCCGCGTTCGTTCAGAAAGTCGATTTGCGCGTTCCCGCCTGATGGCGTCGTAAACGGTACGTCGTCATTGTCGAGGTCGAGACGCTCGAGGATCGTGTCGATTTTTTTCTTCAGCTTGAAGTAGCCGCGATCGGCATACGGCCAGGTTTCGCGGTCGTAGCGGCGTACCGGCAGTACGAGCCGAATACCGAAGTCGGACAGCGAGTCCTTGGCGTCGCTCAGCGCGTCATAAACCGGGCCGACCGGGATATACGGCGTGACGATCGTTTCGAGGTGATGCTGCGTTGCCCATTCAACGAGCGTCGCCGACCACTCGTCCGCCTCGGTATAGCGGCCATCCACTTCAAGCTCCGATGCCGCTGCGTCGACCGCCTGTCGGACGGCGTTTGTCGCGAAGCTATGTGCCTCCGTTCCGATTGGCAGCACGGAGCGAAGTCGCGGCGCCGCGATTCCTAGGATCGCGGCGGGCGTTTTGCCGCCCAGCAATTCGGTGGCGCCGAGATCGTCTTCGGTCATCAGCAGGCCAAAACGGCCGTCGGGAATTTCAGTGTCCGGCAGCGAAGGCGCGATGGTCGGATGGGACCGCTCTTCCTGCAATGGGGTCGCTTCCGTCGCCAAAAGGCCCTGCGGATTGAATCGCCCCTCGGTGTAATTCGAGATGTTCGAGACGCGCGCGAGATAGGTCTTGCCCTTCGTGTGCAGCCCCGAGACCCAGCGCCAGCTTAACGTATTGGATGCCGGGTCGCCGTCTAACAGATTGCGCAGGAAGAAGTCGGCGCCGAGCTGCCAGGGCAGTTCGAGTGTGAACACCCAGATGCTCGCGAACCACATGCGAGCGTGGTTGTGCAGGTAGCCCGTTGTCGTCAGTTCTTTCGCCCAGGCGTCGAAGCAGTCGATGCCGGTGTTGCCTTCGGTCGCGCTGATAAAACGTTCGCATAGCTCGCCGCCGTCTTCGAGCTCAGCGACAAGCTTCTTCGTGTCGGCGCGATACGCGGCCCACACGGTTGGATGATGTTGCAGCCAGCCTTTGAAATAGGCGCGCCAGAAAACTTCTTCGATAAACTTCCGCGTTGCATCGTCGGGATGGCGAGCGCGCGTACTGGCGATCACTTCTTCTTCGCGCAGAAGGCGGTGGCGGATGTACGGCGACAGCACTGACACGTTGCTGCGGTCGTGCGGTCCGAAATCAAAGTTGCGGGTCTTTGCGTAACGCTGCACACCATCCGTCGTAAAGGCGTCCAGCCGTCGCAGCCCTTCCTGTCGGGTTGCTTCCACGGCGCTAGTCCTGCGACCTGCCAGACCAGGCGGCACACCAGCCGACTGATGGCACGCGTCGACCGGCGAAAATGTCGCAGCGGCCGCTGTTCCCTGCGTCGCGTGCGAACTGTGCACAGTTGGAACAGTAGCGCTGGCTCAGCCGTACGGCGCAGTCAACGACCGTCGCATCCGGTGCATAGTTCAGAGCACGCGCGATCGGCCCATTTTCCTGAACGTTCGGCGACAAGGCAGGCGTCGAGGCAGGCTGCGGCGCCGCCGCCCAGCGTGACGCGGCGTCGACGTAGGCCGACCGGCCGGTCAGGCGGGAAAAGAAATTGCGG
>CAWUHY010000333.1:0-2480 GCA_963922215.1 uncultured Gammaproteobacteria bacterium
GCCCGCGATCAGGCGTCCAACCACTCCAGCGGCGGTTCCTGCATCGCTGCGAGCTGTTCGCGCAAGGACAGAATGTGTTCATCCCAGTAGCGCGCCGATTCGAACCACGGGAACGCGCGCTCGAATGCGGGATCATCGTAGCGGCGCGCAAGCCAGCCCGTGTAGTGGACGATCCGCAAGCTGCGCAGCGCCTCGACGAGGTGTAACTCGCTGGCATCGAACGAACGAAACTGCTCGTAGCCGTCCAGCAGGGCGTTTAACTGCGGGCGCTGTTCCTCCCGATCGCCGGACAGGAACATCCATAGATCCTGCACCGCCGGGCCGCTGCGACAGTCGTCGAAGTCGACAAGATGAAAGGCGCCGTCATTGACCAGTACGTTTCCGGGGTGAAAGTCGCCGTGCAGGCGGATCACGTCGTAACCGCCACTGCGGTCGACACAGTGTTCGACGGCGGTCTCGATTTCGCCGACAAGTGCCTCGTAGGTTGCTTCCAGTTCGTGGGGCAGGTAGCCGGACTCCATGACGACCCGACTCGGCTCGATCACGTAGCTGTCCACATTGATCGACGGACGATGCTCGAAGTCAGCCTGTTCGCCGACCAGGTGGATCCGCGCCACGAGGCGGCCGAGCTGCTCGAGCATGTCGAGATTGTCGAGCTCCGGTGCGCGACCGCCGCGGCATGGATAGACCGCGAGGCGAAAATCGTCCGCCGTGTGTAGCGTCTGGCCGTCAATCAATTTTGGCGTGACGACCGGAATATCGCGTTCGAAAAGCTCTACAGAAAACCGGTGTTCCTCGAGGATCGCGTCGTCCGACCAGCGATTCGGCCGATAGAATTTCACAACGATGAGCGAGCCGTCTCCGAGCCCGACCTGATAGACACGGTTCTCATAGCTGTTCAGAGCGAGGAGGCGGCCGTCGCAGTCGAAGCCCAGCGAGTCGAGTGCGCCCAGAAAATCGTCCGGAGTCAGATCGGCGAAACGTATTGACTCGGTCTTCATCGGCCGCATGATACGCTCTCGCCGTTCCAACGACAGCCGTAAAACCATGATGACCATCGAACGTCTTCGCTCCACCATCTTTCTGATCGCCGGTGCGGCCCTCGCAGGCGCGTGTCTTGCGAGCGCCGCCGAACACGACGCCGACGTTCGCGCGTGGCAACAGGAGCGCATCGACGCGCTGACCGCGCCGACGAGCTACCTCTCCATTATCGACCTGCACTGGCTCTCGCAGGGTACGACGACGATTGGCAGCGACGATGGCGCAGATATACGCCTGCCGGCAGATGCGCCGGCCTCGGTCGGCGTGTTCGATTTCGATGGCGAGACCGTCACGCTGCGCGTCACTCACGCCGCCGGCGTCACAATCGACGATTTGCCGGTCGGCGGAGCCGTTGTGATGGAAGACGACACGAGTGAGGCGCCGGTCACGGCGCGAGTCGACCGTTATTCGTGGACGATCATCGAGCGCAACGGGCGGCACGCTGTTCGTATTCGCGATCACGAACACCCGATTCTCGACAACTTCGGACCGCTGCCGTATTACCCGATCAGCGAGGACTTCCGCGTCGAGGGTCGTCTCAAGCGCTACGAGGAGCCGAAAGTGGTCCGCGTTGGAACTGTTATCGAAGGCCTGGGTTGGGAACCGCTGTCGCCCGGCGTCGTCGAGTTTACCTTGGATGGCGAGACGTTTTCGCTCGAAGCATATGCGTCGACGAACGACCGGCTGTTCTTCGTGTTCGGCGACCGGACGAATCGCGATGAAACCTATCCGGCGGGTCGATTCCTGTACGCCGATGATCCCGGCGACGGCGACGTGACCGTACTCGATTTCAACAAGGCCTACAGTCCGCCGTGCGCGTTCAACGACTTTTCGACGTGCCCGGTGGCGACGCCGAGGAACCGGCTCCCGATCGCAATTCCGGCGGGTGAGCGCTACGACAAGTCTTTTGCGCCGCCGACTTCCGTTACGTCTCGATAAGCTCGAACGTTAGCCCCGCGTTTTTGACGAGCCGCTGCTCCAGCGGATCGCCCAGTGCTGTCGCGGTCGTCCAGAAACCGCCGCCGACGTCGATCGTGTCCTGCGCAAGGCACGCAGCACATTCGGCAAGCATCTTGCTCGTCGAACCGTAGCCCGGATCACGGTCTCCGGTTACTTTCACGTCGATGCGCTGTCCGTCCTGCGTCTCGCCGATGAAGATGTGGTTAAAGAATCCGTTCCGACGCGCCTCGGCATCCGGACCCTCACCGGGCTTCGGCAGTACGAACTTCTCCAGCAGCGATCGCGTCGGCGCGAACGAGGCGCCGATTAAGAGTCCGCTAAGGCCCGCGGAGATGATCATCGCTTTGAACCAGCCGCCGATGCCGCGACCTGTCGCCATGGTCTCCGTGTAGACGAAATCGTCGCCGTAGGGATTGCCGAGCAGGGCATGGCTCCGGCGGACGATACGCGTGTTGCTGACGGCCATGACGAACGGTGCC
>CAWUHY010000334.1:0-2478 GCA_963922215.1 uncultured Gammaproteobacteria bacterium
CTCACGAGCGCGGCGCAGGCGCAGACCGCAGACTTCGGTCTCCTCGATTGCGTCGTTCGTTTCGTTGTCTTCTGTCATCAGGTCGCTTCCAGAATGCGACGCGCCTCGGGTGAAGCCGGGAATTCTCGAATCAGGCGGTCAGCGTAGTCATCCATGCCGTTCCGGTTTCCGAGCTGTGACTCGATTTCAAACGCCAGAAACAGAATGGCGGGGCTCGGAATATTACGGCTCAGGAAACGCTCGAGGAACGCTCGCGCGCTCATGTAATCCTTCGTTTCCTTCTTCAGCAGCGCGAGCTGCAGAAGCGCTTCGGGATGATTCTGTTTTTCCTCGAGCGCTTTCCGGAAATAGGCCTCGGCCTGTGCGAAGTCCGGTTTCTGCGTCATGCAGACGCCGGCATTCGTCAGGGTAATCTCAGCACTGTCGTTGTTCTCCGCGTCCGCCGCTCGCTCGAAATGCCGCCCGGCGGCCCGATAGTCGCCCTGGCGGCACAGGAAAACCGCGTACGCGTTTTGCGCGTCGTAGTTCCGCGGCGCCACCCGAATCGCCTGCTCGTAGGCGTCTTTTGCGAGTCGCGGGTTTTCGAGCGCTTCGTAGGTCAGCGCGAGTGTGGACCAGGTAATGGCGCGTTTGTCATCGTATTCGAGCGACAGCTGAAGCCGGTCTCGTGCGAGGTCGAACTTGCCGTTGCGGTAGTAGCGCGCGCCAAGTTGGTAATTGAATTCTGCCGCGTCTTCCTTATCCGGCGTCGGCTTGGGTGGCCCGCTGGTCGTCGACACGCAGCCGGCGGATAGCAGTACAACGGCTAACAGGGAAATCGTTCTCATGCGGTTGCCACTCCAGTTTTCTTGTCTCTGAGCCGTGTGCGGACTCTGTCGCTGACCCGTCCGGCGAGCTGACCGCAGGCCGCGTCGATATCGTCGCCGCGCGTCTTGCGCGTGGTCACGACCAGCCCGCGACGGCGCAGCCGTTCCTGAAACGCACGTATATCCTTGGATGGCGTACACACGTAGTCAGTTCCCGGAAACGGGTTGAACGGGATGAGATTGACCTTCGCCGGCTTACCGTCGAGCAGCTCGAAGAGCTGGTCGGCGTGCTCATAAGAGTCGTTGGTATCCTTCAACATGACGTATTCGAACGTGATAAAGCGGTTCGAGTGCTTGCTCGCGTACGACCAGCAGGCGTCGAGCAACTCGTCGATCGGATGCATCTTGTTAATCGGAACGAGAACGTCTCGAAGCGCGTTGTTCGGCGCATGCAGGCTGACGGCCAGCGAAACGTTGCAGTCGTCGGCAAGCTTGTCGATGTTCGGGACGATGCCGGACGTACTCACCGTCACCCGGCGGCGCGACAGGCCGAAGGCGTAATCCGAGATGAGGAGCTCGAGCACGGGTACCACAGAACGGTAGTTCGCGAGCGGCTCGCCCATTCCCATCAAGACGACGTTGCTCACTGCGAATTCGCCGTTTTCACGGCGCGGCAGCGTGTGCGCCGCGTGCAGCACCTGGCCGATAATCTCGGCGGCGTTCAGGTTGCGATTGAAGCCCTGGGCCCCGGTCGCACAGAACGCGCAGTCAAGCGCGCAACCGACCTGCGAGGAAATGCACAGCGTCCCGCGAGTCGCTTCCGGAATGAAAACTGTCTCGACAGCCTGGCCGAATCCGCTCTCGAACAGCCACTTGACCGTGCCGTCTTTCGAATCATGCTGCGACAGGACGACTGGCTTCTCGATCGTCGCCGAGTCTTCAAGCTTCTGCCGCAAGGACTTCGACAGGTCAGTCATTGCGGAAAATTCCGTTTCGCCACGCTGATAGATCCACTGCATCAACTGGCGAGCGCGAAACGGCTTCTCCCCGAGCGACTCAAAGAATCGCCTGAGACCGTCCTCGGACAGCCCCAGAAGATTCGTTTTTGTGTCGCCGGCCGACATCGTCTTAGCGCGTGCGCGGGCAGATGCCCTCGTCTCCGAAGAAGAACGCGATTTCATTGGCCGCGGTTTCCGCAGCGTCGGATCCGTGAACGATGTTTTCTTCAATGCTCTCGGCGAAGTCCGCTCGAATCGTGCCGGGCTCGGCATCCGCAGGATTCGTCGCGCCCATGATGTCGCGATTCTTCGCGATTGCATCGTCGCCGGACAGCGCCTGGACCATGACCGGTCCGGACGTCATGTAGCTGACGAGGTCGTTGAAGAACGGGCGCTCTTTATGGACGGCATAGAATCCTTCGGCCTGCTCCTTCGTGAGGTGCAGCATTTTTGCAGCGACGATTTCAAGGCCCGCTTTCTCGAAGCGGCCGTAGATTTCGCCGATCAGGTTTTTTTGAACACCATCCGGTTTAATGATGGAGAGCGTCTGCTCAACAGCCATTGATACTTTCCTTATCTGTTTGATTAAAAAGACGAAACCCGGCGGAATGATGAGCCGGGTCGAATTCTCGGGATTTTACGTGGGTACTGGCTGGCGGGCAATGCGCTCGCGC
>CAWUHY010000335.1:0-2435 GCA_963922215.1 uncultured Gammaproteobacteria bacterium
GCGTGTTCTGCCGAACTCGTTATTGTCAAATCTGACAGCGCCGATCGTTTCGAAGCTGTAACAAAGCTCCTCGACGCTCCCGTGCAAACATTGGCCATCGATACTTTTGAAGGCGAGGACACATCTGCGCCGGTCTGCCGAAATCTATCCATCGACATCGCCTACGTTCTGTTCACGTCCGGCTCAACGGGCGTACCGAAAGGCGTGATGATCCCGCACAAGGCGATTTTTGACTACATCGACTGGTGCATTGAGGAGTACGGGATTAGCGCGGACGACCGTGTCGCCAATCACGCGCCGTTGTATTTCGACAATTCGACATTCGATATTTACACGGCATTATTCTCCGGCGCCGAGTTGCACCTGGTCGACAACGCTGTGAACGCGGTCATCGTCAGTCTTATCAAGTGGATCGAAACGCGAAAGATCTCGGTCTTCTTCTGCGTCCCGTCGGTGCTGTCGATGCTTCTGAAGACGCGACGACTGAAGCCGGGCCTGTTCAGCAACCTGCGGCACATGATTTGCGCGGGCGAGGTCCTGCCGCCGGACGTGCTGCGGCAGTGGATGGAACAGTATCCCGACGTGCAGTTCACGAACATGTACGGTCCGACTGAAATCACAGTCGACTGCACCTTTCACCGCTTCCAGGCACCGCCGCCGGCGGGTGCGACGGCCGTTCCGATCGGCCGGGCGCGGCCCAATATGGAACTATTCGTCCGGCTCGAAGACGGGTCACTGTCTCAGGAGCACGGCGCGAAAGGAGAGCTGCTCGTCCGTGGCACATCGGTCGCCTACGGTTACCTCGCAGACCACGCCAAGACCGACGCCGCTTTCGTCCAGAATCCGATGCAATCGGAATTTCACGACAAACTCTACTGCACTGGCGATCTCGTCGAAATTGCAGACGACGGCGACATCTATTTTCTCGGTCGGGCGGATGACCAGATCAAATTTCTCGGACATCGCATCGAGCTGGGTGAAATCGAGTCTGTTCTCGTCTCGCTGGACGGCATCGACGAAGGTGTCGTCGCGTTCAATCACGCTGACGAGTCGACGGATCAGGCCATCGGTGCCCTCGTCGCAGTCAGCGGACATTTTGACCAGGCGGCGCTGCGCGAGGAACTGTCGGCTCGACTTCCGGGGTACATGGTTCCGACCGTACTCATCGAAGCGAATGACGAATTCCCACGTACGCCAAATGGAAAATACGACCGTCGCCGCATCACAGAAATCGTGTTCGCGGAAAGCTGACTCGCATAGCGAACCAAACTGAGACGCAGTTCTCACTTTTGCCTTATCGGGAATCCAGAGATAGAACCCTCAAGATGGATGGAATACACTCCGTCGGTCGGGTGGATGGCCCGGGATTTAACCTTAAAACAGGGACTTACTTGATGCATCGAGATGCTTTGCGAGATATTCTGGCCGAACATTCGAAGTTGTCGGTCGACGTCGCATCACTGGACGACAAGGCGGATCTTTACGAAGCGGGTCTCACGTCGCTGACGACTGTGAACCTGATGCTCGCGATCGAAGACCACTTCGACGTGGAATTCGACGATGCGATGCTGTCGAGGGCAACCTTCTCGAGCATCGACGCCCTGTCCGAGGCCGTGAGCGAGCTTCTGGAAGCAAGCTAGGGAGAGAAGACAATGGTCGCAAATGCAGCGGTTGCACAACCCGGGCGGACGCTTGAAGCCCTCCTCAAAATCGTCGACGAAGTCGGAAAATCGGTCATTTCCGAATACGCCGATTCTGTTGACGCGGAAGCAAGGTTTCCAACAGAGGCTTTCGATGCGCTGAAAGATGCGCGTCTACTGAGCAGCTATATCCCACAAGACCTTGGCGGTGATGGAATTTCTATCACCGATCTGTGTCGTCTTTGCGAGAGGCTCGGCACCTACGATGCGTCGGTCGCAATGGTTTACGCGATGCACCAGATCCAGGTCGCCTGCCTCGTGCATCACGGTCGCGACATTGAGTACTTCGAAAACTATCTGCGCGAAGTATCTGAAAAACAACTATTGCTCGCATCGGCAACGACAGAAATCGGCGTCGGCGGCGACGTGCGGTCGAGCGTCTGTGCCGTCCAGGTCGAGGGCGACCGGTTCACGCTGGAGAAGAAGGCACCGGTGATTTCCTATGCCACACACTCGGACGCCATTCTTGTGACGTGCCGCAGCAGCGAAGACGCGCCGAGCAACGAACAATCAATCGTGCTCGTCAAGACGGAAGACCGCGAGCTCGAGAAAATCTGTGGCTGGGATACGCTCGGTTTTCGCGGCACCTGCAGCGAAGGATTCATTCTCAAGTCACGCGGAGACGCGCGTCAGATCATGCCGCAGCCCTACTCCGATATCCTTGCAAAAACCATGCACCCGGTTTCCCACCTCGTCTGGGGCTCGCTGTGGACGGGCATCGCCGCGAGCGCTGTC
>CAWUHY010000336.1:0-2434 GCA_963922215.1 uncultured Gammaproteobacteria bacterium
GTTCGCTGCACCGGCAGCCGCTCCTGGAAAGTGTATGTGCCCGTTGATCTGGTGGAGACGGCAAACGTGCTGGTGCCAAAGCGCACCCTGCCGCGCGGCCAGATCATCACCGCCGACGATCTCACAACCGACCACCGGGACGTATCCCGCCTGCATACGGGCTATTTCACCCGGGCGGAGGAGCTGATCGGCCAGCGCGCGAGGACGACCGTCTCGGCAGGACGCGTGCTGACGCCGTCCATGATCGAACCGGACATCATGATTCGCCGGGGCCAGACGGTCACGCTGTCGGTCGCAAACTCGGTCATTTCGATTCGGATGGCCGGAAAAGCCTTGCAGGACGGGGGCTTACATCAGCGGATCCGGGTCGAGAATCTGAATTCGGGGAGGATCGTCGAGGGCTTTGTGCGTTCTCCCGAACAGGTGGAGATACTCGTCCCGCGTACTCTTAAAAAAACCACGAACACGCCTAAAGTATCTGCCGCGGTGGCCGATACACGGCTTAGCAACAATGATCGTTGAGGTAGAAATATTATGACAAACAGGATTGGTCCGATGGACAATTCAATCAGCAAGCTCGGAAACAAGGTTGACGAGACGTCGATCAAGCGGGCTTCAGGGGACAACAAATCAGCCGGCAAGGCAGACGGCGGTGCGGCCCAGCGTGGCGATACCGTTGAGCTGACCTCCAGCGCACAGCTCTTGTCGCGACTCGAGGATTCGCTGAAAGCCGCACCTGCGGTCGATGCGGCCAAGGTCGCGGAAGTGAAGGCGGCCATTGCCAGCGGCAACTACGACATCGACAGCTCGGCGATCGCCGACGCAATGCTGCGTTTCGAACGCTCGCTGGGTGAGTAAGGTGAGCTCCGCGAACGAGCACATTGTCGACAATCTGAACTGCTCCGTCTTCCACGCCCAGTGCCTGAAGGATTCTCTTCTGCACGAGCAGGAAGCATTGATCGAGCAGGATGTCGACGCGCTGCTGCAGGCCATCAATGAAAAAGGCGCTGCGGTCATGGAACTCAAGGACCTCGACCAGCAGCGCGACGCGCTGTGTGCAGCGACCGGAGCGCCGCCGGGCCCTGACCAGATGAATACGGTCATCGGCAACGCGGTCGACGCCGTCGAAATCGAGTCCGCGTGGTCGCGACTCCTGGACCTCGCCGACGAATGCGCAACGCTCAATCAGGCGAACGGCGCGATCATCCGTGTCCGCAAACAACATATTGAAGACGGACTGTCAGTGCTTCGGGGAACCGAGCCTGGCGCCGCAACCTACGCCCGTGACGGCAAGAACCGTGACGGTCTTGGCAATCGTGCCATTGCAGAGTGTTAAGGCTATAACGCAAGGAAATGAATCATGCTGATAGTAAGTCGACGCGACGCTGAGTCCATCCTGATCCGTCCGGGTGACGACATCGATCCCACGATGACGTTGCAGGACCTGTTTCGGGACGGTCCGATCGAAATCACGATTTTCTCGTCCAACGGGAATCGCGTGAAGATGGGCGTCCAGGCACCCGAGCATTTGGCGATCTGGCGAAAAGCGGCGAACGACGACAACGCTTGAGCCGTAAGTAAAGTACACCGATGCGGGCAAGGATGTCCGCAGTGAAGCTTGCTCGGCTTCGACGGGGGTTAAGGAGAGCGAGAGTTTTCGATGAGAATCTCCACCCTGTTGGTCGTGTCTTTTCTGGCACCGCTTGCCTCCTGTGGCGGAGGCGGCGGCGAAAGCAGCTCACAGTCTTCGGCCACCGCGCCCGTTGAGAAAGCCAGCGCCCTGCCCTCGAAAGCAGACGTACTTGCGCTGGTCTACGACAACACCTACTCGGTCCCGAGCGACTTCTTCGTGGATGCGCGCGCGAACACGCAGCAGAGCTACACGATGCATCACGTTCTCGATGAGACACGGTCCTTCGAACGCTGCACGGACGACTTCTCGACAGCGATGGACTGGGAAGCGAACGACAACGCGTCACGCACCGTCCAGGGCACATTCGTCGCCGCCGTCGAAAACGACCGCTACTTCGAAGTCGCGCGCGATCTCGCCTACGGGTCCTCCGTCGGCAACGTGGCCGACACGACCTCCCCCGGCTTCGCACGCATCTTCAAATGCAGCAACACAGAGCGCGACGGCGTCAACCGCAGCGAACACGACGGTTTCGCCGGCCGCATCAATGCTCGTCCACTGACCGGCGGCACGGTAAAGGAATTTACCGAATATCTCTGGCAGTTTTCGTTTTTCCCGACCGCACGCAAGAAAGTGCTGGAAACGGACACCGTCGAGGCAAGCGACTGGATTCGTCATACCCTGCTCTTAGGCTTCGCAACCAGCGGACCCACCTGCGACACCATCGAGGTCGTCGAATGGTCCTTCACAAGCGACCGCGCAAGCGGCAACGTGGAGAAGAACTGGACGGTTGTGGACTCGTTT
>CAWUHY010000337.1:0-2425 GCA_963922215.1 uncultured Gammaproteobacteria bacterium
CGGCTCCAATGGACACCCAGTTTTCCATAAAAAAACGCGCGAGCGAAAATCAGGTCTCCGCGAAAAGGGGTTGCTCGATAATCTGTCTGGCCGACGGCTCAGAATGGCCAATAACAGTGGCCGGATTTGCAAGTCGGCACCGCTCAACGGCCATCGAGCAACGTGACTTTTACTCCGTCCCGAACATCTTCAAAAATTTGGATATCGAGGTTGGGCGAATACGAGAGTTTCAGCTCGCGATCGCTAACCCAATCCACTGACGGCCTATCGAACGCATTTTCCCCGACCACGAAAAGATTGCCGGCCTCGTTCTCAAGGTCTTCATCGGAGTCGAGAATCGACGCTTGAATCGAGTAACCAGTTGTTGCGCCGCAGCTCCGTTCAAACACCACGACCTTCAGACTCCCCGATGGCGATTCATGCTGCGTCAGCTGTTCATTACCGCAGGGATCAGTGCAACCGGCGACGAGTATCGCAATTATTACAGAACTGAGCTGGGCGATTCTCACAAGAGCCTCAAAAACAGTTTTCAGATTTATCTTTTGTCTGGCGAGAAAAATCAGCACCAAATTCGTCGTGTCGAACGGCCGTTTAAAAATAAACCTGACACCTTTTCGGATAGCTATTCCGACAAGGAAAGGACAAGGGGCTGTAAGACTTCGCGATCCTTGAGCTTGGGTTGCGCCTCGAACACGGCTCCCCAATGCGGCGCGAGCCCGGGAAAAGCATTCTTTATTGTTAACACATCTGTTTTCGTCAATTCGAACTGCTCATCCGTGATCAGGCCATTCTGATGTGCCTTCTCCTGAACTGTCCAAATATTGACGAACCGGTGAGCCAACAGACGGGCCTGCAAGGCCTGCACTTCTGAAAACTCGCTGTCGACGTCGGACAGCTGAAGCAGCAGATTGGCAAACTCGGCGTCCGAGTATCCAAGCTCATTGAACTGGTTAACATCCCGCGCGACTTCGTAGGTGGTGGTCGCTTGCGCTATTCGATTTGATTGTCGTACTTCGTACGCGACGAGAAGCAACGAAAGCACAACCGCCACGAGACCGATCAACTCAAAATACTCTCGAATACTGCTCACAGACATCAGTCAAACCTCGTATACAACAAAAGGAAGGTTTTTGTCGGCGGGTGTCCGCTCTGGGACAACAGCAGAACGCGATTCTACGCCGAAAGTGGTTGCTCGAGCGACTGGTACCGGCTTGAAAGCGGACGGCCAGTCGTGAATTGTTGATCTCCCCTCGCCCTGAGAGTCACGGCCCAGCTCCGAAAAAGTGTCTTGAGAACTACGTATTGCACGAAATTGAGGGACCTACGTCCTTCGGTTCACGGCTGAAGCCAGTCGGAAAAAACCTTCGGTCGTTCCTCGGCAATCTCGAACCAGCCGACCGTCGCAGCCGCTTCGTCGAGCGTCGCGCTTAAGCTCAGCAACACATCATCGCGGAAACAGCTCAAGCTGACCTCATCGCCGGGCGCGAAGTCGCGCAAGCGGCGGTCCAGCGAACCGGCCGAGACGCGCAGGCCGTCGATTGCCAACAGCTCGTCCTGGGGCGCAAGTCCAGCGCGTTCGGCTGGACTGTCGCTTGCGACGGTCTGCACCATCGCGCGTCCGTTTTGATCGGAAAGGTTGGCGCCGAAGGTAACCGCGAGCGTCTTGTCCGCGGACTTGCCGCCCTTGTCGCCGATCTGTGCCGGCTGCCGGAGCTTTAAGCTCACGCCGAACGGCTTTAGCAAATCCTCGAGCGGCGGATCTTCGGTGCCGTACACGTAGCGTGCGAAAAAGTCGTCGAGGTTGAGTCCTGATACTTCCTTGCAAACTTCTTCGAAACCGTCTTCGGGCATGCCGTCCGCGCCGTAGCGCCGGAAGCACTCGCGCATCACAGTATCGAGCGAGACTTCGCTTTTCGTTCGCAGCAGCAGGTCGAGCGCCAAGATGATCAGCGAGCCTTTCGCGTAATAGCTGACGATCGAATTTGGGCCGTTCGCATCCTGCTTGTAGAACTTGATCCACGCATCGAAGCTCGACTCCGCGACGCTCTGCCGCTTGCGCCCTGCAGCGCCCAGAACCCTTGTGACGGTCTGGCCGATCAGCTCGAAGTAGCTTTCCGGCGAGATCACGCCGGAGCGGACGAGCGCGAGGTCGTCGTAGTAAGACGTCACGCCCTCGAAGACCCAGAGGAGCTTCGTGTAGCTTTCCTGCTCCAGCGCGTACGGCGTGAACACCGCCGGCTTGATGCGCTTTACATTCCACAGGTGAAAATATTCGTGGCTCAACAGGCCGAGGAGCTGGCGGTAGCCGTCGCTGACCGAGCTGTCGCCGTGCATCGGAATGCTGTCGCGTGAACAGATGTTTGCCGACGACCAGCGGTGCTCGAGCCCGCCGTATCCCGAGACCGGGGCGTTCAACAGAAAAACG
>CAWUHY010000338.1:0-2422 GCA_963922215.1 uncultured Gammaproteobacteria bacterium
GACGTTGTCGGACGACGTCGTCGCGGGCTACAACGCGCCCTTCCCGAAGAGCCGCTACAAAGCAGCCGCGCGCGCATTCCCGACGCTCGTCCCCACGCAGCCGGACGATCCAGCCAGTGCCGCGAACAGGGCGGCGCTAGAAGTCTTCTCACGCTGGGAAAAACCGTTCATGACCTTGTTTAGCAACCGCGACCCGATCACCCGCGGTGGCGATACGTTCTGGCAGCAACACGTGCCCGGCGCGAAAGGCGTCGAACACACCGTCATCGAAGGTGCCGGTCATTTTCTGCAGGAAGAGAAACCGGCGGAGCTGGTGGCGGCGCTGGCTCCCTTTTTTCGCGATGCCCAGAGCGACCAGATTTAGACTCTACAGGCCCGCGACCGACATTGCGGTAATTGCGAAGAAAATTCCGGCGATCCAACCGAGCCCAAAAACAAATCCTCGAAGAATGAATTTGACAGTCGTCGCGCGAACGTCTGCCGCACTTCGAAGGAGACCAAATAGATCAAACTCGACAAGGTAGGCCAACACACCGAACATAAGCGCAAGAACCGCAAACACCCTAAACGTTTCGTTGACGGCCTGAAAGACACCATGCTCGCCAACGAGGACCACCGCAACGAGGCCGACACCAAAAACCCAACCCACCCACAAGACCCGACCGAAGTAGGCAGGCGCGTCAGGAAATAATTCCGAGAACTCTTTTTTGACGTTAATCCAGAAACCCGCCAAACCAGCTCGCCTCTCGTTTTCCATCAATTCAGAAACAGCTCGTGCATGACTTCAGGTTTTTGCGCGGCAATCGCCAGCAAAGACTGCGCGGGTCCGGTCGGACGTCGCCGACCCTGCTCCCATTCCTGCAGGGTTCGCTTGGAAACATTCAGCATAGCCGCGAACGACGATTGCGATACGCCAATACGCTCACGAGCAGCCTTGATCTGGTGCGGCTCGATAAAGATGTGTTTTCGGACGGACGCCCCGGATTTGATTTCCTTGATGGACTCCAGAATTTCCTTGCCAAGATCTCGCTTACTCATCGTCCATCATCTCCTTGATCTGCCGCAAAACAGGACCCGCGATTGAGTCAACCTCGCCCTTGCGGTAGATCGTCAGCATCCAGATCGATGAATCGCGAGACAACGCGTAGATGACGCGCAGACCACCGCGTTTGCCTGTACCGCGCAATGACCACCGTAGTTTCCGCACGCCTCCCGAGTTTCGAATTACGGACCCGGCGGTTGGATGCTCGACGAGATATTGCTGCAGGGCGCCGTATTCATCGTCATTCAGATAGTCGTCAACAAGTCGCGTAAACACAGACGACTCGACAAAGAGATGATGCGTCATCATTCGACCATACGTCAATGACGTACAGTCGAAATATCAGGATTTTTGGGTTTTGTGGCTGGAAATGCGCCACGCAGAGTTCAGCGTTGGGCCGGCTTCGAGCTTATCGCTCCAGATACTGAAGCTTGTCCTCAACGCCGCGCCAGTCGTCGGCGTCTTCCGGCGGCTCTTTCATCTCGGTGATCACCGGCCAGTCTTTCGACAGCTCGGCGTTGAGTTCGAGAAACTTCTCCTGGCCGGCCGGGAGTTCGTCTTCGGAATAGATCGCTTCCACCGGGCATTCCGGTTCACACAGCGTGCAGTCGATGCATTCGTCCGGATCGATGACGAGGAAGTTCGGGCCCTCGTGAAAACAGTCCACGGGACACACTTCGACGCAGTCGGTCAGTTTGCATTTGATGCAGGCTTCGGTAACAACAAAAGTCATGGAAAACGATCTCGTTTCGGCGGGTTTTGCGTACGCTATGCGATGTTGGGCGGCAGTTCAAGGACGCATGCGGCGGGTGGAATAGGCTACAATTCGCGCTGATTCGAAGGCCAGACGTTCTTGAGTACTGAAGTTTCATCGATTGTCGTTCGATTGGCCGGCGATTCCGGGGACGGGATCCAGCTCATGGGTTCCCGCTTCGCCGTTTCGACCGCGCTTTCCGGCAGCGACTTTGCCACATTCCCAGACTACCCCGCCGAGATTCGAGCTCCGGCGGGCACGACGTTTGGCGTGTCCGCGTACCAGATCAACCTTGGCGACGACCCGATCACGACGCCCGGTGACGCGCCCGATGTGCTCGTTGCCTTCAATCCTGCAGCGCTCAAGGTCAGCCTCCCGATGCTCGAACCCGGCGCACTGATTCTCGTCAACAGCTCGAGCTTTACCGCAAGAAATCTCACCAAGGCGGGATACGCGGACAATCCGCTCGACGGCCCGGACTTGAGCGAGTTTCGCGTCGTCGCGGCCGACATCGCCCGGCTCAATCTCGAAGCATTGAGCGACTTTGATCTCAGCAAGACCGATGCGGGCCGTTGCAAAAACTTCTGGGCACTGGGGCTCCTGCTCTGGATGTTCGAACGGGATAC
>CAWUHY010000339.1:0-2421 GCA_963922215.1 uncultured Gammaproteobacteria bacterium
GCTGCACGCCAACGACGGCGCCGATCATGTTCCGATTGATATAGATGTTTCCGGCGCCGGACAGCTTCGCGAGCTCTTCGGCACGGTCGTCGATTCTGCTGTGCAGCCCCATCGTCAGACCGTAGCCGGTCGCGTTGACGGCCTCGATCGTTTTCTCGAGATTCTTCGCCTTATAACGCATGACGTGCAGGACGGGCCCGAAGACTTCTCGCTCGAGCTGGTCAATGCTCGTGATTTCGATCAGGGCCGGCGCAAAATAGGTGCCGTTCTCGATTGACGCATCGACGGGCACACGGTGCAGGATTTTCGCCGCGGACTCCATCCGCGTGACGTGTTCCTCAAGCAGCTTCCGCGCTTCGTCGTCGATCGCGGGACCGACATCGGTGGCCAACATCGCCGGGTCTCCGACGGTCAGTTCGTCCATGTGTCCGATCAGAAGATCGATCACGCGGTCGGCGATGTCATCCTGCAGGCACAAAAGACGCAGTGCCGAACAGCGCTGCCCCGCGCTGTCGAAAGCTGAATGAATCGCATCCAGAACAACCTGTTCCGGCAGCGCCGAGCTGTCGACGAACATCGCATTCTGGCCGCCGGTTTCCGCAATCAGGGTCGCGATCGGGCCTTCGCGCTTCGCGAGCCCCATGTTGATCAGGCGCGCCGTTTCCGTCGAACCCGTAAAGGCGACTCCGGCAACGCGCGGGTCGTTGCAGGCACGCCCACCGATGCGCGCCCCGTCGCCCGGCAAGAAATGAAGAACGTTTTCCGGGATGCCGGCCTCGTGCAGAAGCTGCACCGCGCGCCAGGCGACGATCGCAGTCTGTTCCGCCGGCTTCGCCAGAACGGCGTTGCCCGCGGCAAGCGCAGCGCTGACCTGACCGGTGAAAATCGCCAGCGGAAAGTTCCACGGGCTGATACAGACGAAGATCCCGCGACCGCGAAGCCCGAGCGTGTTGCGTTCCCCGGTCGGTCCCGGCAGGACTTCCGGTTCGCCGAATTGTCGCTCGGCCTCGGCCGCGTAAAAGCGTAGAAAGTCGACGGCCTCTCGCAGTTCAGCAATCGCGTCGGGCAGCGACTTGCCGGCCTCTTCGATGCACAGGCGTAAGAGTTCTGCCGTGTTGTCCTCGAACAGATCTGCAGCTTTACGAAGAATGTCCGCGCGCGACTTTGCCGGAACACGGTCCCAGTGGCGCTGCGCCGACGCGCTGACCTCCAGCGCGCGGTCGACATCGTCTTCACTCGCCTCGACAACGGTACCGATCGTGCGTTGCACATTCGCCGGGTCGACCGATGCGACCTCCTCTCCATCGACTCGCTTGCCGGCAACGATGGGATAGGCCTTCAGAGTCTTTTCGCTGGCCTCCTGCAAGCCCTTAAAGAGCGCGCTGCGCACCGTGCTGTCCGGGAGATTGATGCCCCTGGAATTGCGTCGCTGGGCCCCGAACATGTCCGGCGGAGCCGGGATGTTCGGATGCGGTTCGAAATTGTGGGATTCTGCGTCCGCAATCGGGTCGGCGACGATGTCCTCGATCGAGACTTCCGGGTCCACGATGCGATTCACGAACGACGTGTTCGCGCCATTTTCCAGCAGCCGGCGTACGAGGTACGGCAGCAGGTCCTTGTGATTGCCGACCGGTGCGTAGACGCGGCAGGGGCGCCCGTACTTGTCCGGGTCGATCACTTCCGCGTACAGCTCTTCGCCCATGCCGTGCAGTCGCTGGAATTCAAAGTCGCTGCGGTCGCCGGCGTACTCGAGAATCGACGCGAGCGTATGCGCATTATGAGTCGCGAACTGCGGGTAGATCACATCGCCGTACTCCAGCGTGCGTCTCGCACAGGCGAGATACGAAATGTCGGTGTGTACCTTGCGCGTGAAGACCGGGTAGCTGTCGAGACCCAGCTCCTGGGCCAGCTTGATCTCCGTGTCCCAGTAGGCGCCCTTCACGAGGCGCATGGAGATCCGGCAGTTCGCTTCTTTGGCGAGCTCGCCGATAAAGTCGACGACGGCCATCGCGCGGCGCTGATAGGTCTGCACCGCGAGCCCGAGACCGTTATATCCCTCCAGGGACTTGTCGAGCCGCCCCTTCTTGAACACCTGCAGCGAAATCTCGAGACGGTCTGCCTCCTCCGCATCCATCGTCAGCGCTATGCCCTTCTCCATCGCGAGCCTGGTCAGCGACAACAGGCGATCGCCGAGTTCGTCGAGCACGCGATCGGGATGCGTGTATTCGTAGCGCGGATGCAGAGCCGACAGCTTGACGGAAATGCTGTGCGCCCGCAGCGGGTCGTCGAGGCCGCCGCGCGGGCTGGCTCCGATCTGTTTGATTGCGTGCTCGTACGCGTCGAAGTAGCGCTTGGCATCTTTTTCGGTGAGCGCTGCCTCACCCAGCATGTCGAAGGAGTAGCGATAGGCCGCGTTCTCGT
>CAWUHY010000340.1:0-2405 GCA_963922215.1 uncultured Gammaproteobacteria bacterium
CGAAACGGCTGGTCCGGAAGGACGGCAGCGAAGAATGGTTGCCGGCCAAATGCGACGACATCCACGTGGAAGAGGGCGACGTGCTCTACTTCAACACCTGGGGTGGCGGTGGCTGGGGCGACCCCCTGGAACGCGATCCCGAGCTGGTGCTGACCGACGTCCGCCGCGGCCTCGTGAGCCTCGACGGCGCGCGCCGCTACGGTGTTGTGATCGAGAACGATGCGGTCGATACGGACGCGACGGACAAGCTGCGCGATGAAATTCGAGGCAAGCGGGAAGAGCCGGGCCTGTTCAGCCGCGGCGGCACGATCGAGGAGATCAAGGCCCGCGCGCTTGAGGAAACACATCTGCCAGCACCGGAGTCCCCGAATGGCTGAAGCGGTAGACATGATGGACGCGGCAGCGCAGAGCACGCTCGGGAATTGCTCGGAGACCCTGCTCGAATCGCTGGTTGAAACCTGGAACCAGTCCAGGGACGCGTCCGTCGTGCGTTCACCGCTTTACCACCAGCTCTTCCTGCTGTTGAAGCAGGCGATCATCGACGGGTCGATTCGCCACGGGACGCAAATGCCGACCGAGCACCAGCTCGCTGAGGCGTTCGGCGTGTCGCGAATTACGAGTCGCCGCGCGATGGACGAACTCGCCGCGGAAAACCTCGTGCGCCGCCAACGCGGTCGCGGCACCCACGTGATCTACCAGTTCCGCTCGCAGGCCGCGCGCGCGCCGATCCAGGGTGTGCTCGAGAACTTCATCCAGCTCGGCAACAACAGCAAGGTGCGCGTCGTCGAAATCCAGACCGGTCCGGCGCCGCTCGAAATCCGGCAGATGTTCGACATCGAGGACAACGAACCGGTCTTGAGCACAGCGCGCGTCAGCAGCACCGACGCCGGCGACTGTTATGCCTATTACAAGAGCTGGACGCGCGCACCCGTCTCAACGATTACAGAGAAGGCACTTGAAAAAGGATCTCGCCTCGAACTGCTGCAAAAGAGCGGCCTGAACATCGTTCGCGTCGAGCAGATTTTGAGTGCCGTCAACGCAACCGTGCCGGTTGCCAAAGAACTCGAGGTGGAGCCCGGCTTCGCCTTGTTGTCATTGCGCCGCCTGTCCTACGACAAGGAGGACAGGCTCGTAGACGTCGTGGATTGTCTCTACAACCCGCGCCGATTCCAGTACGCGATGGAATTAAGTAAGGATTAGCGTTTCGCTGATCCGACCAGGGGGCCAAGTTGTCGTCGAACACCAGTCAGCTTGCAGATTGTTTTGAACGAATAGAAGAGATGCAGTTATGAAAGCTATTGTTAAGCCAATACTCGCTGTCATCGCTCTTGCGTTCGTTCCCTTTACGGGAGCAGCGGCGCAGGAGGGTGCGACGGCGATCGAGGAGGTCGTCGTTTCCGCACGTAAACGCGACGAGAATCTGTCCGAGGTGCCGATTGCGATCACCGCCTTCACCGAAAGCACGATCGAGAAGGCAGGGATCGAGCGCGCCGCCGATTTCATCTCGCTGATGCCGAACGTCACGATCGTCGACACGGCGAACGTTGGCGACACGCAGGTCAGCATTCGCGGCATCACGTCGACGCGAGACGCCGAATCGACATTCGCCTACGTCGTTGACGGTGTGTTGAGCACGAACCCGAACAGCTTCAACGAAGAGCTGGTCGATGTGCGCCAGATCGAGGTCCTGAAAGGACCGCAGGGTGCGCTCTACGGCCGCAACGCGGTTGCCGGTGCGATCCTCGTGACGACGCGCGAACCCGAAGCGGGCTTCAACGGCTCGGTCCGGCTCGGTGCGGGCAATAACGGAACGGAGAAGGGCTCGCTGTCCCTGAGCGGCGGCGGCGACGCGCTGCGCGCGAGTATCGTCGGCAGCTACAAGAGCTTCGACGGCTTCTACGAGAACATCTTCCTGGGCACCGACGACTCTGTCGACTACCTCGAAGACACGACGATTCGCGGCCGGATGATCTTTACGCCGAACGACAACTTCAAGCTCGATCTGCGCGCGGGCATGTCCGAGGTCGAAGGCGGAGCGATCAACTTCAATGCGGCGTTCGCGATTCCCGCGTTTGAAACGGTGTTCGGCAGCCCGTCGTTCGATTCCGATGTCAACGATCTCGACTTCCGCTACACGTTCAACGTGCCCGGCATCAACGAGCAGGAAACGACAGACTTCGCGCTCAAGGCCGAGTGGCAGACGAGCGGCGGTATCGACGTGACGGCAATCGCGACGTTCAACGATCTCGATGAGTTCCTGATCTCCGACGGCACCAGCGCGACGTTCTACGGCTACGAGCTGACGCCTGCCTGCCAGTCCGATCGCGCGACGTTGAACAACTTTCCGGCAGGCCTGGGCGGCGCGGATCGCGTCGACCTGTTTGGTCCGTTCTTCCAGCCCTTCG
>CAWUHY010000341.1:0-2394 GCA_963922215.1 uncultured Gammaproteobacteria bacterium
AGGAAGGCCTGGCGCAGTTCATTGCTGGTCATGGATTTCATGCGGGGAGACTTGAGGTCGCGTGCTCGATTTCAAGCGGCAAGTGTAAGCGCAAACGGCTACAAACGTTAGTCTTGCCCGGGTTTCTGGCTCAGTCGTCGCCGACCGCGACGGCAATATGACTTTGCTCGAAGCCGCGGTACTGGAGGAAGCGCATCTGCTTCGCTTTCTCCTTGAAGTCTGCCGGACGCTCAAGCCCGAATTTCTTCTCGCGGACCTCGACCGCGAGCGCGAACCAGTCGCCGTCGAAATCGGACAGCGCCTCGTCGGCCAGCGATTCTGCGACATCCCGTTCCCGGAGCTCCGCGCGGATACGGGCAGGGCCTTTGCCGGAACCGAAGCGCGATTGCACGAAGGATTCGCAAAATCGGCGATCGCTCTGGAGGTTTTCGCTGCGGAGCTGCTCGATCGCGTCGAGCGCCATCGTCTCGTCGAAACCCGCTTTCGCCAGTTTCTTCAGCAGCTCGCCGCGCGCGTGTTCGCGACGGGCCAGGAGGTCCATCGCTTTCTTGCGCGCGTCGTTGGGCGTGAGCTCTTTTTCGTCGCTCGCGGTGAGCGTTTTCAGTTCATCCGCGAGCGACGTGTCCGGGTCGTGCATGTTTCAAGAGCTGATCGGGATCGGCTTATGCCTCTTCGGCGATCGCTTCCTCGTCGCTGTCCGCCTCGGTCGTGCCCGGCAGCAGCTTCGCACGAATCTTCGCTTCGATCTCTTCGGCGACGTCAGGGTTCGCGCGCAGGAAGTCGCGCACGTTTTCCTTACCCTGGCCGATACGGTCCGAGCCATAGCTGTACCAGGAACCCGCTTTGTCGATCAGACCCTGCTGGACGCCAAGCTCGATGATTTCGCCGTGCCGCGAGATGCCCTCGCCGTAGAGGATTTCGAATTCGGTCTGCTTGAACGGCGGCGCGACCTTGTTCTTCACAACCTTGACGCGGGTCTGGTTGCCGATGACTTCGTCGCCTTTCTTGATCGCGCCAATGCGGCGGATGTCGAGGCGAACGGAAGAGTAGAACTTCAGCGCGTTACCGCCGGTCGTCGTTTCGGGGCTGCCGAACATGACACCGATCTTCATGCGGATCTGGTTAATGAAGATGACCATCGCATTCGAGCGCTTGATGTTACCGGTCAGCTTACGCAGCGCCTGCGACATCAGGCGGGCCTGCAGACCAACATGCGAGTCGCCCATCTCGCCCTCGATCTCCGCTTTCGGCGTGAGCGCTGCGACGGAGTCCACGACGATGACGTCGACGGCACCTGAACGCACCAGCATGTCGGTGATTTCCAGCGCTTGCTCGCCGGTATCCGGCTGGGAGACCAGGAGCTCGTCGACGTTGACGCCGAGTTTTTCGGCGTACTGCGGGTCGAGCGCGTGCTCGGCGTCGACAAACGCCGCGGTACCGCCCATTTTCTGCGCTTCAGCGACAACCTGCAGCGTCAGCGTCGTCTTACCGGATGACTCCGGACCGTAGATCTCAATCACGCGGCCTTTCGGCAGCCCGCCCAGGCCCAGCGCGACGTCCAGCCCGATGGAGCCAGTCGAGACCGCCTCGATATCCTTGGCCGCGTTGCCGTCGCCAAGGCGCATGACAGAGCCTTTTCCGAACTGTTTTTCGATCTGGCCGAGCGCCTGTGCGAGCGCTTTCTTGCGATTGTCATCCATGGTTTTTACGCCTCAAAACTACTGTACAGATAAACAGCGATTATACACATCGGGATTTCGCCGTCAGCCCCTAATTTGCGGCAAAGACGGGCGAAACATGAAGTTGTTCAGGGAAGTGTTTGTTTCACCGGGTGATAGCTCACTTCACCGCGAAACGTTTTCGACTCAAGCAGAGAGAAGTCCGACCACTCGATGCGCGAAGTCCGCGACACGCGTTGTTTTTCGAACGGTCGCGCACCGCGGCACACGGTGATGTGCGGGCGGAATTGGCGGTCGTCGACCGGCAGGCCGAGGTCGCCGGCCAGGGTCTTGAGCTGCTGGTGCAGACGCGCGAGCTCGCTCGGCAGCGTCGACGGCACGAGGCAGGCCGTCTTCGCGCGCGGCCAGAATTCGACCCGGTCGAACGGGATGGAAAACGCGGGCGGCGCGAAGCGCGGGATTGCCTCTAACAGATCAGGGACGAGCTTCTCCGGAACGTCACCGAGGAACTGCAATGTCAGGTGCCAGTTCGCCCGCGGCACGGCGCGACCGTCGACGAGACGAACGGCCGGGCTGATGACATCACGCAGGCGATCACGCTGGCGATCATCCGGCCACAGTGCGTAAAACAGGCGACGCGACTCAGCCATGCGACGCGCTCTGTCCGGCCGTAAGACGCCCCGTCCGCGCAAGGATCCCGGCTAGCGCGTGGCGG
>CAWUHY010000342.1:0-2384 GCA_963922215.1 uncultured Gammaproteobacteria bacterium
GATCGATCCGGCTCGGATCATTAGCAGGATTCAGTACGAACACCCGGTTTTCTCAACCAATACGCTTGCCGCGCAGGCAAGGCAGCCGGAATTGAACGTGGGAAGAACGTATTTCTGCGGTGCATACTGGAGAAACGGTTTCCACGAGGATGGCGTCGTGAGCGCGCTCAACGCCATCTCGCATTTTGAGGACAATCTTGCGAATGGACAGCTGCATTTACCTCGGGCAGGTTAAGCATTCGCGCCGGCAGCCAACGCCGCATCGCTTCCGCTATGGCCTGTTTTACATGTACGTCGACCTGGATGAGCTCGACGACGTGTTCGAGCGCCGCTGGTTCTGGTCGACGAAGAGGGCAGCAGTCGCGCGTTTCCGGCGCAGCGACCATCTTGGTGATCCGGCGATTCCGCTGGTGGACAGCGTGCGCGAGCTTGTCGAGAAAGAAAGCGGTTCGCGGCCCGACGGCGCAGTCCGCCTGCTGACGCACTTCAGCTACTTTGGTTTTTGCTTCAACCCGGTCAGCTTCTACTACTGCTACGACGCGGATGGTGAGCTGCATACGATTGTCGCCGAGGTCAGCAATACACCCTGGGGGGAAATGGAAACCTACGTGCTGCCGATCGCATCGAGCGTCTCGAACGGCAAGATCGCACGTTTCAAGCCCCAAAAGAAAATGCACGTCTCTCCGTTCATGCCGATGTCGATCAACTACGATTGGTGCTTTAACGAACCCGGCGAAAAACTGTCGGTCTACATGGCGAACTACAAGGACGGCGAGAAAATCTTTGACGCCTCGATCGCAATGACGCGTCGCGAGATCAGCGGCACATCGCTCGCGTCGGTCTTGTTGCGTTTTCCCTTTATGACAGCGAAAGTTGTCTTCGCCATTTACTGGGAGGCCTTGCGCCTGTGGATCAAGCGCACGCCTTTTTATACGCATCCCAAAAAACAACACGATGTAGCGGTGCAGGAATGAGAACAGACTCCATCAATTCTCCGGATTTCCTCGAAGGATCGAGAAAGCCGAGCGGCCTCGACAAACTCGCGCGGCGCGCGATGCGCTCGCGTCTCGAGCGATTTGAGTACGGAGCCGTCACCGTCGTGGAAAACGGCGAGTCGGAGACCTTTGGCGGCAATACGGCAGACTTTCCGGTGACCGCCACAATTGTCGTCAACGATCCCAGGTTCTACAGCGAAACGGCATTCGGTGGCTCGATCGGGGCCGGCGAAGCGTTTATGCACGGCTATTGGTCCTGCAGCGATTTGACTGCCCTCGTTCGCCTGTTGCTCAAAAACCGGCAGGTGCTCGAAAGCATGGAGCAGGGGACCGCCTGGGTCACACGGCCTTTCCAGAAGCTCTTTCACTGGCTGAACCGGAACACGCGGGACGGCAGCAAACGCAACATCGCGGCGCACTACGACCTCGGCAACGATTTCTATCAGCTCTGGCTGGATCCCACAATGATGTACTCGAGTGCCTATTATGAGTCGGCCGACACACCGCTCGAAGTTGCCGCCGTCGAGAAACTCGACCGCATTTGCCGGAAGCTGGAGCTCGGCGCATCAGACCACGTCGTGGAAATCGGGACCGGCTGGGGTGGTTTCGCGATTCACGCTGCGAAAAACTATGGCTGCAAGGTCACGACGACGACGATTTCGGAGGAGCAGTATCGCTATGCCGTCGAGGCTGTCGAGCAGGCTGGCGTGTCGGACAAGGTGACGCTGTTGCTGGAGGACTACCGTTCTCTCGAAGGCCGCTACGACAAGCTCGTGTCGATCGAAATGATCGAGGCGGTCGGGCATGAATACCATGACACTTTCTTCAAGACCTGCAGCAAACTGTTAAAGCCGAACGGCCAGATGCTGCTGCAGGCGATCAATATTGCCGACCAGCAATACCGCAACTACGTCAAGAGCGTGGATTTTATCAAGCGTTACATCTTCCCCGGCGGTTGCCTGACGTCCGTCACGGCAATGGCAGAAACGCTGACCCGCGTCACGGATATGCGGATTGTCGATCTCGAGGATATTGGTGTGCACTACGGGACGACGCTTAGGCAGTGGCGTGAGCGTTTCTTCGAGCGCCTGGACGAAGTTCGCGAGCTCGGATTTCCTGATGAATTCATTCGCATGTGGCACTATTACCTGTGCTACTGCGAGGGTGCTTTCATTGAACGTGCGATCGGTGTCGTGCAAATGCACATGATCCGGCCCGACGCGCGCCCGGGCGCCCACGTCGCTTGAGCAAACCGGTGTCTGTCAGCGGGGAGTTACATGCTGACAGCTTCGGTCGAACTGCCCGGCAGTTTGGCAGTCAGAGGGGATACCATTCGCGTTGAAAGCGCCGAGACGAGCGCTCGCCAACATTGTGACTCACAAGATTCGG
>CAWUHY010000343.1:0-2376 GCA_963922215.1 uncultured Gammaproteobacteria bacterium
CGGCAGGCTCGCGCCAAACGGGTTCGCAGGATCCATCGCCGAGAGGATGCGTATCTCGTCTGCGGAAAGCGGCGCGTCACGTTCTTCGGCATCGTCGCGGCGCTCACGCAAGCGGTCTACGGCGCCCGCGAATGCGAACTGCGCACCTTCAAGGCCCTCAACGAAGTAGCCGCGTTTTACGCGACCCTGCTCCTCGAGTTCGCGGTACACCTTGTAGAGCGCGCCAAACGGGAGACCTTCGGACTGCGCGACCTTGCGGGACACGATGCCGTAGCGATCGAGCAACAGGTTGGCCCGTGCAACCGCCTTCGCCGTCTCCGAGGTCTCGGACGACACGACCGACCGGACCGTTGACCAGCGACCCCCGGCGACGTAACCCGCCGACGGTCGCCGTCCTTTTCGCGGCGAGTGTCGCGCGAGGTCGCGCAGCGGGCCAAAGGTGTCGTTTGTGATCTGCCCGGCCCAGACGAGTTGCCAAAGCGCGTCGCGCACATCTTTCGAACTGCAGTCCGGAACCGCCGCGCGGACAGCGTCGTCGATCTCCATGAAGAAGGACGCACCCTGAGCGTCGAGCCGCGTGAGAATTGCCTGCTCGACGGGGTCCTCCGCCTCGTAGTCCGGAATGTCGACAAGATTCTTTGCAGCGTCGCGCAAGTACAGCGCGATGCGCCCATCCCGCACTCCCGAAGCTCCTTTGCCGACCCAGATGACTGCGCCCGTTGCGGCGAGCATGTCGAGCGCGTCGAGTGAGAACCCGCCAACGCGCGAGCTTAAAATCGTCGTCGACAGCAGCGACCACGGCAGCGCCACTCCCTGGAGCTGGGCAACGACTTCGCGCAGGCGTTCGGTGCCGCGACGCCGGTCGTCCACGCCGTGCCAGGCCGGCAGGTACATCGCATACGCGGACGAATCGACCGCAGCAACTTCATCGCGCAGCGCCGCGAGATTGCGTCGCTTCAGGCGCTTCAAAACCTCCGCATCGCACCAGTCGAGCTCCGCGCCGCCGGGGCGAATCTCCCCGCGCACGAGCACGCCGTCCTGCTCCAGCGTCTCGAGTACCGGCAGGAGTTGCTTGTCGAGCAGCCCGTAGCGGCCGGCGAGATCGCGGGTCAGAAACGGACCGTGGTGTTTCGCGTAGCGACGTATCAGCTGCGCGTAAGGCGCGTTGACTTCGGCGAGAAAACGATCTGGTACTCCGCCGGGCGGCACGATGCCGAGCGCGTCGCGATAGAGCCCTGCGTCTTCCGTCGCGATCCAGCGCTCCTCGCCGTTGATCGTCGCGACGGCCGCGCGGCGCTGCTCTGCAAGCGTCGAAAGCCAGGCCGTTGCGTCGCCTTTGCTGCGCTCCGCGACCTCGTCTGTCGTGAGATCGCCAAGCCGGCGCAGGATATCGTGTACTTCGTCCGCGTCCCTGGCATGACGCTCGGTCGCGAGGAACTGGAGTTCGAGCTCCAGCGCCTCAAGTACTTCGGGGTCGATCAGCTCGCGAAGCTCTGCCTGACCAAGTAGCTCGGTCAGCAGCGAGCGGTCGAGCGTCAGCGCCTGTGCCTTGCGCTCTGCGAGCGGCGTGTCCTGCTCGTAGAGGTAAGCGGCGACGTAGGCGAACACGAGTGACTTCGCGAACGGCGAAGCGCGACGCGTCTCCACGTCGTCAACGGTGACCTTGCGACTCTGAATGTCAGACAGAAGCGACTTCAAACCGGCGAGGTCGAACACATCGGCGAGTATCTGCCGGTAGGTTTCGATAACGATCGGGAAATTCGGATAACGGCGCACGGTCGCAAGGAGATTCTGCGCCTTCAATCGCTGCGCCCAGAGCGGCGAGCGCTGGCCGGGTTTGCTGCGCGTCAACAGCAGCGAGCGAACCGCGTTCTCGCGGAACAGCCCCGCGAACAGACTCGTGCTCGCGAGCTGCTCGGTGATGAGATCTTCGACATCGGCCGGGTCCGGGATCAGGCGATCGATGTCTGGCAGCTCGTCGGTGTCGGCGAAGCGCAGCACGATGCCATCATCCGTGTACATCACCTGGATTTCGTATCCGCTCTGCTCGCCGAGTGAGCGCTGCAGCGCCATCGCCCAAGGCGCGTGAACGCGGGAACCGAATGGCGTCAGAATGCAGATGCGCCAGTCGCCGAGCTCGTCCCGAAAGCGCTCGATCGTGATTGCCCGGTCGGTTGGGAGCGTGCCGGTTTCGCGACGCTGCTCGCCGATGTAGGCCGCGAGGTTTTTCGCCGCAAACGCGTCAAGCGTCGTGTTGTCCTCCAGCCAGCGCGCCGCTTTTTCCTCGCTGTATCGACCAAGCTTGCGCAGGAACGCACCGATCGCACGACCGAGCTCGATGGGCCGGCCGGGCCCGTCGCCGCGCCAGAACGGCAG
>CAWUHY010000344.1:0-2336 GCA_963922215.1 uncultured Gammaproteobacteria bacterium
GCGCAGCGATTTTGCGCTCCCACTCGAGCGCAGTTCTGACAATTGTCTCGAGGTCGTCGTATTTCGGTTCCCAGCCCAGCGTCGTTTGAATGCGATCGGCGATCGAGACGAGTTCCGGAGGATCCCCGGCGCGACGACCTTCTTCTCTGATCGTCAACGGTTTCCCGTTCACCTTTTCAACCATGTCGAGGACCTCGCGCACGCTGTAGCCGTGCCCGTAGCCTGCATTCAGCGTTGTAGAGTCTCCACCGTCGCGTAAATAGGTGAGGGCATCGATATGCGCCGAGGCGAGATCGTCGACGTGGATGTAGTCGCGCAGCCCGGTTCCGTCTGGCGTCGGATAATCAGTGCCGAAGATCGACACGTGCGGTCGGATGCCGACTGCCGCCTCACAGGCCACCTTGACCAGCAGCGTGGCATTGGGCGTCGACTGGCCGATTGTGCCGGTTGGCTCACAACCCGCAACGTTGAAGTAGCGCAACGCGACATAGCTTGGGCCACCTGCTACAGCCAGATCGCGCAACATCCACTCGGTCATGAGCTTCGACGTACCGTAGGGATTGATTGGTTTGGTTGGTTCGTCCTCGGAAGCCTTGCCGGACTCGAGGATTCCGTACACGGCGGCGGTCGATGAGAAGACGAAATGTTTGACGCCATGGCGCTCGCAGGCTTCGAGCAAGGTCCGGCTGCTTGCCGTGTTGTTGCGGTAATACTTCAGCGGATCGGAAACCGACTCCGGCACGATCGTGTGCGCCGCAAAATGCATGACCGTGTCAATATCATTCTCGTTGAAAAGTCGTTCAAGCAGGGCCATGTCGCCGGTGTCCCCCTCGACGAATTCGCCGTGCGTCACAGCGGATTCGAATCCGGTGGATAAATTGTCGAGCGAGATGACGTTCTCACCCCGCATTCCAAGCTGGCGCACGACATGGCTGCCGATGTATCCGGCCCCGCCGGTAACGAGAATTTTGCTCATTTGAACAATCTTGCCTTCAGTAACAAAACGTAATTTTGTGAACGAAACAACGGTCTATTCAGTCGAGACATTGAATACTGCACCGCAAAAGCGCGCTTCGCGACCGAAAAGGTGCGCCAGTTCACAAAAAATCGTGATCTGTCGCCAAAAAACGACGCATGAGCGCTACATGGCCGGCAGTCTAGGGCGATAGCATGACGAGGAACAGGAACGAGTGAACAGTTTTTTGGAGAAACGCGTGACCGACACGACGAACCGCCTTTCGCACGCCCGGTGCGTTGTCCTGCTCGTCCTGGCTTCAGGATTGGCCGCCTGCGGCGGAAGTGGCGGAGGTGATTCGTCCGGGACGACGAATCCGCCGCCCTCTAACACGGCGCCGGTCGTGAACGCGGGCGCCGACCAGACTGTCGACGAGGGCACGACTGTATCCTTGTCAGCGACCGCTTCTGACGCGAACGGAGATACGCTGTCCTACACCTGGACCCAGACCGCCGGTACGACAGTCACGCTCTCGGGAGCGAACAGCGCAACCGCAACATTCACTGCACCGTCCGTTTCCGCTGCAGAAGTGCTGGATTTCCAGGTTGCTGTCTCCGACGGCACCGTCAGCGTTAGCGATGCCATGCAGGTAACTGTCAATGACACGTCGGGTGGATCGGGAACCACTGCGCCGGTCTCCGGCAAGGCGCAGTACGAATTCGTACCGCCGAACAACAACTGCCGTGGGCTTGATTTCGGTGCGGTCGAAACGCGACCGATTCGCAGGGCGACCGTCCAGCTGCTCGACGCCGGCGGCAGCGTGCTGGCATCGACAGTCACGGACGACAACGGAGACTATGCTTTCTCGAATGTAGCGACCGGCCAGACCGTGAGCCTGCGAGTCCTCGCTGAACTGAAGCGTTCTGGTGCGCCGGGATGGGATGTGGAAGTTCGCGACAACGTTCTTCCGAGTGGCAGCTCGACGCCGCTGGAGGACCGGGCGATGTACGCACTCGACAGCACCACATTTCCCGTCAACGGCAGCACAATCCGCAATATCACGGCGACGACCGGCTGGGACGGCTCGTCCTACAGCGGTCCGCGCGCCGCGGCTCCGTTCGCAATCCTCGATTCAATTTATTCCGGGATGCTCCTGGTTCTGAGCGTCGATCCCACGGCTTCATTTGCGGAGATGGACGCGTTCTGGAGTGTCAACAACACACTAGTTTCTGGCTCGCCGCTCGACATCGACGCAGGTGAGCTGACAGCGTCATTCTATCGCAGCGATCTCGACTCGCTGTTCCTGCTCGGCGACGCATCGGTGGACACTGAAGAGTTTGACGATCACGTCATCGTGCACGAGTGGGGCCACTACTTCGAA
>CAWUHY010000345.1:0-2331 GCA_963922215.1 uncultured Gammaproteobacteria bacterium
GGAATCGGCGATTTCATTCGGGCGAAACGAGCCATACATGAACCTAATGTCGACGAATGAAAACTTAAGTGCGAACGAGAAGGTTTCCGGTTAATTTTTTCGAGATAGCGCCAAGTTGGTTGCAAAATGCGAAGACGACACATACCGCAGATAGTTCGAGCGGTGAAAGGGTGTGAGGTTTATTTTCTGATGCCGTGCTCTGCGGTTCAGCCAGTTTTCCTCCGATCATTGGTCTTTGCGAGGCCTGCCCTGCGCCTTGTTCGACAGGTGTCGGCCCAGTCTAGCCTCTACAGTCGCCTCGAACCGTGAGCCGCCGATCCGAAGACCATACTCAATCACTGCATCGATTCAGAAGCCTCTCTCACTACCCGCAAAGCCTCCTCACTCGGAAATCCGTCTGCGCGCAAGTTGCGATCGCGCTGAAATGCACTAAGCGCCTTGCGTGTGTTCGGTCCGAACAAGCCGTCAACCTTGTCGTCGAGGTAGCCGAGAGAGTTAAGCGAGGTCTGCAGTTCGCGCACGTCCTCGAAGGATAGTTCCAACTCCGCATCTGCTGGCGCGCGGGTCAGTTCGCCTGCGCCGGCTATCCGGTCGGCGAGGCGGCCGACTGCCAGCGCGTAAAACTCGGAACGGTTCCAGCGCATGATGATGTCAAAGTTTGGGTAGGCGAGGAACGCGGGGCCTTCACCGCCGGAGGGGACGATGACGGCGGTCGACACGTCGAGCGGTGGCAGTGCGCGGCCGTAGGCGTCGGTGACGCCCATCGCTACCCAGTCGGCGAGTGGACGGCGTTGGTCGCGGCCGGTGAGGGCGTAATCGAAATCGTCCGGTAGCCTGGCCTCGCGCCCCCAGCGGTAGCCGCGCTCCCAGCCGAGATCTGCGAGAAAGTTTGCGGCCGAGGTCACGGCATCCGGCAGACTGTTCCACAGGTCGCGGCGGCCGTCGCCGTCGGCATCGATGGCGTGGCGCAGGTAGACAGACGGCAGGAACTGGAAGTTACCCATCGCGCCGGCCCAGGAGCCGAGCATGTCAGCGGGTTCGATGTCGCCCTGTTCGACGATGCGCAGTGCCGACATCAGCTCCGCGGCGAAGAACGCACTGCGTCGTTCATCGCAGGCAAGTGTTGCCAGCGAATCCGGTACCGGCATCTTGCCGGTGTAGCTGCCGAAGTTCGTCTCCAGGCCCCAGAATGCCAGAAGGTAATGCGGCGGCACTCCGTAGAGGTCCTGCACCCGCTGCAACAGATCGCGGTGCTCTGCCAGCAGCGCGCGACCCTGCTTGACCCGGTTCTCCGTCACCCGACGTCCGTAGTAGTCGGCGAACGTGCGCGTGAACTCCGGCTGCTTGCGGTCGAGTTCAATGACGCGTTCAACCGGACGCACCTGATCGAGGACCTCGCTGACGACTTCCTCGCCAATGCCCTCGGCGCGCGCCTGCGTCTTCAATTCGTCGAGACACGCGGCGAAAGCCGGGTCCGTGGACTCGGCGAATGCGGGAGTCGCGAAAGCGAAGATAAGCTGGACTGCGAACAGGGCAGCGGTCGGTTTGATCATTGCGGGTTCCGGCACTAATTGCCGCGGAGCGGCGGATAGCGAACTATGGCGTCAGAGTCGAATGCGTTGCAAGCTCGAGCGCGCGCTTTACGGTGGACTCAGACTGGCGATTCGCTAAACCGAATCTTGACGCGTTCTTTCGAGAGCGTGGTTCCGTCGGCTGCGCGTAACACACAGCGCAGAGCCAGTTTTTTGCCCAACGCCTTATCGCCGACTGCAAGGCGCAGCGACGTGCCGAGCAGAGATCGGGTCGCGTTGGCCGGAACGGATGCGATCGTTGTGCGGACGAAGACTGCATCGTCGCGAATCTCGACGTCCGGGTAACTGGGCTTGCTGCCGGGGCTGGCAGCGCGTTTGTCGAACGGGTTCGTGTAGATGCGGTCGGCTACGTCGAGTCCCGGCAGTCGTGGCATGCCGAGTTCGACCTTGACGTCCTTCAGTTCGACGTCGCTGTCGTTGCGGATGCAGAGATCAACCTTCGCCGCGCACTCTTCGAAGAAGTAATGGTTCCGCGCTGCTTCGGCAATTTCCCTGCCGGCGTCGTCTGCATCGCTGGTTTCGTCCTCCGACGCTTCATCATGCTTCGCCATGTTGAGCATCTTCGTCGTGAGCTTCATTGTTTCTTTCAGCGCCTGCGCGATAGTTTTCGTCGCAGTCGTGTCACCGCTCATGTCTTCGTCGGAGAACGGAGGGTTTGAGGAGTCGGGAACGGAAAGCTCGATGAAGTCGCAGTCGGGATCGTCGTTGAATCCGATGGATACCTGAACGTCGTCTGGTG
>CAWUHY010000346.1:0-2307 GCA_963922215.1 uncultured Gammaproteobacteria bacterium
AGATCGCTGTCGAGTTTCGCCGTCGCGACTGTCAGGCTGCCGCTCACGCCGCGGAGCGTCAGCGGTATGCTCGCGTAGGCGGCGCAGCCGACAGCCGCGGTGATGCCCGGCACAATCTCAAACTCGAGGCCGGCGTGAACGATCGCCTGGGCTTCCTCTGCACCTCGGCCAAAAATCATCGGGTCGCCTCCTTTCAGGCGGCACACGCGCAAGCCCTTCTCTGTCAGGCGGACGAGCAACGCGTTGATTTCATCCTGCGACATGACGGCATGACCGGCCCGCTTGCCGACATAGATCATGTCCGCTTCCTTCCGAGCGAAGTCGAGAATTTCTGCCGACACCAGCCGGTCGTAGACGACGACGTCTGCCTCCGCGATGCGGCGGCGCGCTTTCAGCGTCACGAGTTCCGGATCACCGGGTCCGGCACCGACAATCCAGCACTTGCCGCGTTCCTCGGGCCGCAATCCGATCAGCGACTGGCGAAACGCCGTGTTTGCGTCAGCTTCGCGCCCCGCCAGCAGATGATCAGCGATCGGTCCATTGAAGAATCGCTGCCAGTAGCGGCGGCGCTCACGCATCGTGCGAAACGCTTTCTTCACGAGCTCGCGCCAGCGCCCGGCTTGCGCGGCCAAGTCACCGATCCGGGACGGCAGCATGGCCTCGATCTGGCCCTTGATCTTTCGAGCGAGGACGGGTGCCGTTCCTTCTGTGCCAATGGCAACGATCACTGGTGAGCGATCAACGATCGCCGGCAGTATAAAAGTCGATGCCGCGTTGTCGTCGACAACGTTGCACAGACGCCCGGCTTTCTCCGCGATCGCAGCAACTTTACGATTCAACGCTTCGTCGTCTGTTGCGGCAACGACCAGGAAGGCGTGGCGCACGAGATCTTCGCGAAACGGCCCGGCGACATGGCGAATTTGCCCCGCATCGATCTGCCCTTGCAGCGTGTCAGTCACGATCGGCGCATTGACAGTGATTCGCGCTCCGCTGCGCTCGAACAGTCGAATCTTGCGTTCAGCAACGACGCCGCCGCCGATGACGAGCAAGGGCTTGTCGCTCAGGCGCAGAAAAATCGGTAGTCGGTCCATGCGTTCAGCCCGTCCCGCTGCCGTCGATCTCGTGGAGACCACATTCGCGCTTGATGCCGAAGAATCGCGTCTGCTCGGCATTCGAGACTTCGTGGATGGATCGCGTCGTGTGGGTGTCGCCGATACTGATGTAGCCGTGCTCCCACAGCGGGTGGTACGGCAGCCTGTTGCGTTCGAGATAGCGATGCACATCGCGATCGGTCCAGTCGGCGATCGGATGGACTTTGAGGTGGCCATTCTTCGCCTCGACGAAGGGAGTTTCGCGGCGGGTCGACGACTGCGAGCGCCGCAGCCCTGCGAACCAGGTACCGACCGAGAGTTCGTCCAGTGCTTTGATCATCGGCGCGACTTTCGCTTCACGGTTGTAGTCGTCGAGCGCTTCCCGACCCATGTTCCAGCGCTGCCCGAATCGCGCTTCCTGCCAGCGCGGCGAAAGCTCCGACCGATAGACTTTGAGATCCAGCTTCAGCGCCTCGGTCAGTCGATCGACGAAGCGGTAGGTTTCCGGAAACAGGTAGCCGGTGTCGATGAAAACCACGGGGATGTCCGGCGCTTGCTGCGTCAGAAGGTGCAGACCAACGGCCGCCTGCGCGCCAAAGCTTGAACTGATGATGTGCTGTCCGGGGAAGTGTTCCAGCGCATAGGCAATCCGCTCCTCGGCACGCATGTCCTGCATCAGCGCATTTGCCGTCTCGGGATGCGCGCATCGGGCAGAAGTGGCTGCAGATTCTTCGTGAATGCACCGTGCTTCAAGCATGTTCAACTCTCGGGATTTCAAGTTCGTGTCTGTCGATGAAGTCACCGAACGACTCGGAGGCATCGCGTGCGTCTGCGAATGCGTGGAACCAACGCGCGAGTTCGTTCAGAATTTCTGCCTCGCCAAGATTGTCGTGCGCCAGCCGATTCAGGCGTCGGCCGTCGGACGAGCCGCCAAGAAACAGGCTGTAGCGTCCCGGCGCCTTCCCGACGAGGCCGATCTCTGCGAGATACGGACGCGCGCAGCCGTTCGGGCAACCCGTCACGCGCAGTGAAATGCCCTCTCCGTTAATGCCCGTATCGGTCATCAGATGTTCGATCTTCGTTGTCAGCTCCGGCAGGTAGCGCTCGGCTTCCGCCATTGCAAGAGAACAGGTTGGCAAGGCGACACAGGCCAGCGCCTGCTGGCGTAACGGAGATACCGCCTGTGTCGACGCGATGCCGGTCTCTTCGAGAATGC
>CAWUHY010000347.1:0-2290 GCA_963922215.1 uncultured Gammaproteobacteria bacterium
TCGTGGCGAGCGAATCACAACGGTCAAACGCAATATGCGCCGGCATGACATTCATGCCGGGCAGGTGCGCACGATCGACCGCACGGTCGTTGGCATATGATTGCCAACGCCGATCGGCGGCGATTGAGGACCGAGATTTTTGAATGAAGTAATTCATAGTGGGCGGGAGTATACGCACAGATTTCGAGCTGTCAACAGTAAAAGTGAACAATCGTTCCGAAAATGTGAACAAGGCCTAAAGGGCTACGGTTTACGGACTCGTTTCGGTTCTGATTTGCGAACGGACTTTAGCCAGTTTCGCAGCGTTGATTCCTGGCGGGCAGTTAAGTCGAGCGCGCCGGCCATCAACTCGATCGTGTCAATAACTCGGCTGCGAATCGCAGCGCCGACTTCCGTCTCCGGAACACTCGGGCCTTTTCCAAACAAAATCCAACCCGGTGATACGTTCGTGATCTCCGCAATCGCCTCAATAATTTTCAGGTTCGGGTTTTTTGGTTCCGTCGTCTCAAGTCGATGCAGGCCGGTCTTTGAGAGATCTATGTCGTATTTGCGTAACTCTGTTCTCAGGGCGGCCGGTTCCATCTGCGCACGTTGGCGTGCAACGCGTATTCGACCAGCGATGTCTGAAGGTTCGTCTTGCATGGGTGCTGAAGGCGCTAGCTGTCCAATTGGATAACGTCACAATATACGGGACATCGACGCATCCTGTTACCCAGCGGTGCCGCGCATCCCTGTGGGAGCGGCTTCAGCCGAGAATGCAAACCCCTTTTCATCAATTTTTCACAAGATATTGCTAGACTCAGTCACGCTAAATCTGAAGACCCATTCGACTTAACAATAATAAAGGTCAGCTATGTTTCCCGATCTTCTGAACGCTCGCTCGGTCTGGGCCGGTTTTGCCTGCCTGCTGTTCTCGTCCGCACTCGCGCAAGATGTTTTCATCAACGAGATTCATTACGACAACGCGGGTGGTGATGTTGGTGAGGCCATCGAAATCACCGCACCGCTGGGAACGGATCTCAGCGCCTGGTCGGTTGTCCTTTATAACGGCAGCAACGGTAGCGTCTACAACACGCTGTCGATTCCAGCGATCCTCGACGACGGAACTGGCCGGGGCTTTTCGGTCATTAACCTGCCGAGTAACGGTCTTCAGAACGGATCGCCTGACGGTCTCGCATTGGTCGACGCCGGCGGCGCCGTCGTTCAGTTCCTGAGCTACGAAGGGAGTTTTGCGGCGACTGCAGGACCGGCGAACGGGACGACCAGCACGGACATCGGCGTCAGCGAAGCAAGCAGCACGCCGATCGGCGACTCTTTGCAGCTTTCGGGGACCGGGTCCGTGGCAACGGATTTCACCTGGCAGACCGCTGCAGCATCGACCTTCGGATTCTCGAATACCGGTCAAATCTTCGAAGGTGCCGAACCGCCGCCGCCGACCGTCTTCATTAGCGAAATCCACTACGACAATACCGGCGGAGACGTGGGCGAGGCCATCGAAATCACAGCAACTGCCGGCGCCGACCTCTCGGGCTGGACCGTCGTTCGTTACAACGGAAGCAGCGGCGCGTCTTACGGAACTGACGCGATCGTCGGCGTTCCGGCTAACGAAGCATTCGGCCTTGGCACGCTGGTCATAAATCTGCCGTCCAACGGTTTGCAAAATGGGAGCCCCGACGGTCTGGCTCTCGTTGATGCGGAAGGCGCAGTCGTTGAATTCCTGAGCTACGAGGGAAGCTTCACGGCCGCCGACGGGCCGGCGACCGGACTGACGAGTACAGACATCGGCGTCAGCGAAGCCTCGTCAACAGAGATCGGCTTCTCGCTGCAACTCGAAGGCTGTGCGACGTCGATCGACGGGCTCGCGTTCACCGATGCGCAGGCGAATTCCTTTGGCGCGGTGAACCCCGGCATCAATCTTGTCAGCGATCTGACGGATTGCGATGGAACCCCACCGTCAGGCGACGGCGTCGCCTTTATCAACGAGATCCACTACGACAACGCAGGCGCAGACGTCGGCGAGGGCGTCGAAATTGCCGGCACCGCCGGTCTCGACCTTTCAGGCTGGAGTCTCGTGTTCTACAACGGCAACGGCGGTAGCCCCTACTCGTCGCTGTCCCTGTCCGGCGTATTTGCAGATCAACAGGACGGCTTCGGCACCCTGAGCTTTGCGGTCAGCGGTATCCAGAATGGAGCGCCGGATGGTGTTGCCCTGGCTAATGCGTCTGGGGGACTTGTTCAGTTTTTGAGTTATGAGGGCGTTCTTACCGGCGTCGGCGGTGTGGCTGACGGC
>CAWUHY010000348.1:0-2280 GCA_963922215.1 uncultured Gammaproteobacteria bacterium
GCGTAGATGATGCCGTCGACCGGATTACTGTCACTGAACGGCCGCCAGTTTCGCATCGTGTTGATGATCGCTTCACGCCGCCCCGGCGTATCCGGTATCCAGCGTCCGCGGTACTGGTTGAACATGTACTGGCCGTTGTCGTTCATGATCTGGATGCCCTTGACCTGCGGGTAGACTTCCAGCGTCTCGGTCAGCTTGTCCTGCACACGGTCCCAGTTGTACTGCTGCATCGAGCCGGACGTATCGATGATGAAAATAATGTACTCGCTGTCGACAGGGATTCCCGCGACGGCATCCGTATCGGCACGCCGGTAGTAAGGCTGCAGACGCTGCATTTCCTCTGTCAGCCGCTGCTTGGCGCGTGCGAGGTCGCCTTCGTCGAGAATGGATTCGGACTCTTCCTGCGTCGCCTCGTACTGGCCCTTCACTTTGCTGAGTTCGCCCTGCAGGCGCGCGAGCTGCAGTTTCTTTTCGGATGCCTGTGTTCGAATGTCTTCGAGCTCGCGATTGATGACGGTTGTTTCACCACGAATATCGAACAGCTCCTGCTGCAGCAAAGCGATCAGCTGTTCAAGGTCGTCCTGGGTTTTTTCCAGGATCACCGGCTCGTAGATTTTCGACAGGACGAGCAGCAGGATGATCGCTCCGAAACCGCAACAGATGCAGTCAAGGAACGACAGGCTGAATGCTTCGACATTACGGCGCCGTCTTTTCATCGTCTGATCTCCTCACTCATCACGGCCAGTCCGGACTGACGCTCATGAACGAACCCGCCGTCTGGTAGGCAAGTGTCCAATAGGCGATCGCCGCGTCGTAGTCGCCTTCCATGGGATACAACAGCACGTTGACCGGAATGCCCGGCGGCAATTCCCGAATCGCGTTCGCGTGCAGCCGCGCGCGCTCGCGTCCCGTCACCATGCGCTGATTAGTTGTCGCACTGTCCATCGTCGGCATGCCATCGGCGAGCAGGATGATGTTGTCGGGCCGCGGGCTCAAAGTTGCTGCAACTTCGTAAGCCGCGCGCATATTTGTCCCGTTCTCGGGCGGCGTCCTGCGCAGCGTGCGCATCGCCTCCTCGAGCTGCGTCGAGTCGTCGACGTCGAGCCAGATGCCCTCGCTACCCTTCAGCAAAGGCTCCGCCGTGTTGTTAAAGATATAGATCTGATAGCGGGTCCCGGGGCGGAACTGCGCAGTCAGCCAGTCCACGCTCGCAACGACCTGTCGCCACTTCGCCGCGCGCAATTTGTCGTTGATACCCATGTTTCGGCGGCGAATGATGTTGACGATTTTCTCATCCAGCATGCTCGCTGAGCGATCGATCAGGATCAGCGTGCGTTCGCCGCCGAGTTTCAGTCCGGTCAAGTACTGCCTGTCGCCATCACCCTTGAATTCGCGCACGCTGTTGCCGGCATCTTCCTCTTCGGCCTTCAGCGCGAGCAGCCGTTTGACTTCCTCTTCGAGCTTCTCGATATCCGACTGCAGAGCTTCGATTCTCTCGATTTTCGCCAGCGTGTCGTCGTCGTATTCGGCCAGTTCCTTGCGCAGCTCCTCGATCAGCTGGATGATTTCGGCGATCTGCCCTTCGGCTTCCGACTCTTCCTCCTCGAGCTGCTCCTTCGTGTTTCGCGCAAGCACGAGATTTTTGCGGCCTTCGAGAATCTCGACTTCGAGTTTTCGCGTTTCCGCCATCAGGTCGGTCGGCTTCGGCTCCGTTTCTTCCCGAACCTGCGAGTTGATGATCATGAAGAACAGGATGACGGCGCCGAATCCACAGCTCATGCAGTCGAGAAACGACATGCTGAAGACTTCAAACTGGCGACGCCGTCGGGCCATGTCAGTCCACCGTCCTGATTAACTGCAGCTCGAAGCCCGGCGTGCCGAGACGAACAACATCGCCGCACTGGAGAACAGCCGACCCGTCAATGCGGTGACCGTTCAAAAACGTTCCGTAACGACTCTGGTCAGTGAGCACACACTGCCCGTCCTGCATCAGAATCGAACAGTGCTGCCGTGAGACGCCCGGCATGTCGCGCTGCAGGTCGATCCAGCGAGCGCCGTCGGCGCGATGTGAGCCGAGCTCCAGCGGTTCGTCACTGATCCGGTGTGCGACGCTGTCGAACAGGACGTGCGTCGGCGTGCCGTCGTTGGACGCCGTTTCGTCACCGCGACTATCCACCGCAGCCTGGTCCCAGGGCAGCTGCTGCAGCAGCGTAACCGCTCCGGAATCGGACGCCGAGACGTCGAAGCGAGCCAGCAGCCCCCGCGCCGTTGCGCCGGGTT
>CAWUHY010000349.1:0-2275 GCA_963922215.1 uncultured Gammaproteobacteria bacterium
CGCGCAGGCGATCGTCTTCGCGAACGAGACTGGTCGTCAGCCGTCCGCCGAAGATGCTGAATTTCACCTTGTACTCGGCCTCGTAGGGCACGAGCGCATCGTTCGCAGCTGCGGCGAAGGGGAGGAAAAAGAGCAGTAAGTAGCGTAATGCTTGCATGTTTGTGTCAGCTGGCCTGTAAAGCGTCCTCGCATTCTCGCATCAGGGACCTGACTGCTTCCTGAACGGCCACGCGATGCGGCTCGATTTCGTCCAGCGGCACGTTAGCCGGGATAGAGTAGGGCTCGCCAATGCCGACAATGACTCTCGAAAACGGCTTAGGAATCATGAACTTGTCCCAGCGATTGAGGTACCAGGCGCGCTCCGCCGCGCAGGAGACCGGGATGATCGGAACGTTCGCGATGCGGGCCATCAGGGCGGCGCCGGCCTTGAATTCGTACTGTGGGCCGCGCGGGCCGTCAGCCGTCGTCACGATCGAATAGCCGTTTTTCATCATGCCCTGCATGTCGCGCAGCGCGAGCGCGCCGCTCTGATTCGCAGAACCGCGAATCACTTCGGCACCCCACGAGCGGGCAATGCGTTCCGGCACTTCGCCGTCGACGCTGCCGGACACCAGGAAGCAGGCATCGAAGCCGTGGTTGATCCAGCGTCGAACCTCGGTCGAACACAGGACGTGATGCTGGTGCCAGTAGCATGGCGCGCACAGGCGATTCTCTGCAATGAAGGGTTCGATGTGCTCGGCACCCAGCGTCTTTTCGTAGCGATAGGTCATCGTCAGCAGACGCATGATGCCGCGCAGAATCGGGAGCCCGATCGCATAGTAGATGCGCCGACCGGTGGTCATGCGACGGCGGGACGCGTCGCTGCGTCGCGACTCGACGGATGAGAAGTCAACTTGACGCTTATCGTTCATGGCGCCCTCGCGCGTGGGTGTCGCGGCAGTTTGCAGTATCGGTCAAATCCGGGTCAATGTAGAATTCCAGCGCTTTCGAGGCAGGTTTCAGCGATTCATGGCCGAAGACAACCCATCCTTCCGCCGACCTCCGGGTCCAGGCAATCCGGTCGCCGTCGGCATTGATCCTGAAACGCTTGACGTGCTCACGAACCTCGGACGGGAGTACGGACCGATTGTCAGTTTCGAGAAGCCGAGCGGACGGCTTGCTTACTTCATCAATGACCCGAAGGAAATTCGCCGCATTCTGACGCGCCGCCACGCGAAGTATGTGAAAGGCCCGGGTTTTGAGCGAGTGAAAATGCTGTTGGGTAACGGTCTCATTGTCAGCGACGGCGACGACTGGCGGCGCTCGCGAACCATGATCCAGCCGTCCTTCACGCGGCAGAGCATCCATCAGCTTGCGAACACAATGCACGTCTCCGCTGCGAACCGCGTCGATGCCTGGACCGCTGTCGCGGAAGCCGGCGAGACCCTGAACATCAACGTCGAAACGAACAGCTTCGCGCTTGAACTGATACTGCGGAGCATCTTCGGCGACGACTACGAACGCACGGCGACCGGCGACAATCCGTTTGCGTTTCTTGCCGAAGACTCCGCACGCGATCTCAGCGTCGTCATGAAGGCGCGCAATCTGCGCAGCTACATGCAACAACTGATCGACGAGCGCCGTGCGACCGATCAATCGGACGTGCACGATTTTCTCGCAATGTACGTCCGCGCACGCGACAAGCAGGGCAACCCATACTCGGACAAGGAACTGCTCGATGAGCTTATGACGCTAATCATCGCGGGCTTCGAGACCTCGGCGAATACGCTGACCTGGGTGTGGTACCTGCTGGCGGGACATCCGTCCGTCGAAAATGCGATTCTCGAGGAGGTGGCCGCGGCCGGTGAGATCACACCGGAGTCGGCGAACGGGATGGCGTATACGCAACAGGTGCTCGAGGAGACGCTGCGCCTGTACCCGCCCGTGTGGCTGTTTACGCGGCGCTCGGAAGATTTCGACGAGCTGGACGACTATGACGTACCAGCGGGAACGGACCTTTACCTGTCACCGTATATCCTGCACCGTACGGACGACTACTGGCCGAATCCGGACCAGTTCGACCCCGGTCGATTCGCGGCGGACGACAAGCCGATGAAAGATCGGCCCTATTTTCCGTTCTCTCTCGGACCCCGCCGCTGTGTCGGTGAGTACTTCTCGTTTCTCGAAATGAAAATCCATCTCGCGTTATTGCTGCCGAAATTTCGTATGATGCGCGTCAGCGACGAGACACCGGAGCTCGAACTCGCTATCAATCTTCGCTCGAAGGGCGATATTT
>CAWUHY010000350.1:0-2242 GCA_963922215.1 uncultured Gammaproteobacteria bacterium
AGACAGACGATGTGTTTCCTGGGGCGGGTCATGGCCGACAGCTTACGGTCGAGCTTCCAAGCCTTTCACGCTCCGAATGTCGGCTGGGTGCTTAGTTTTGTGCCTGTCCCAACTGAGAGCAACTGAGAGCCGTAGCTTTCCACTAGCAACTCGCGTACCGAGTCGCCGAAAACGATCTCCGATTCACACCCCTTCACCCCGAAAACGGCAACCGGTTCAAAGAGTTTCGACTCAAGCGCGAAGTCAAGCAGGTCTTCGGCAGAGAGCGTCTTGCGCCCGGCGCGCTCGACCAGCGGGAACTCGATTCCGGCGAGGCTGTCGTAGGCGCGGTAGATTACCTCGGTGCAGACGAGGCGGTCTGAGCTGAAGAAATCGAAATCAAAGTTGTAGTGTTTGCCTTCGTGGACCACGCCGCGCTCGATTGCCTTGCGCCTGGCTTCGTCCGGGATCGTTGGTCGCAGGACGACGAAGAAATCGACGGCCAGGGTCTCCGCCAGCGGGCGCAGGCGGACGCCGTCCTTCAACGCCTCCAGCATGCAAATGTCTCCCGTCCACAGCGGCAGCTTGTCTGCGGGTGCCTCGACGCCGAGCGCATCGCGCTGCTCCGGCGTGCCGACATAGAGCGCAGCATGCGGCCAGAAGCCAGGCATAAAGAGATTTGTCACAGCGGTCGCATGCCGAGTCACCGTGACGTCGCCGGGCTGCAGGAATTCGCCGATCGAACGGCGGACATCGTCGGTGACCTGCTTGGTGTTCTTCAGATGAATCTCTGACGCGACGCGACCAACACCTTCCGTAATACCAGCGAGCACATTATTCGCGCTGACGACACCGCGGCGGCGCCACTTGTGGCTGACAAAAGCCCACAGCCCGCGAAGGTACTCGCGCTTGCTGGGGTCGAGGGCAGTCTCGAGATCTGGAAACGCAGACGCGACACCGCCAACGACAGGGTCGTCCGCCAGTGCAGTCAGCTCGCTGCGATTCTTCTTCGCAAATTTCATTGCCGCCAGCAGAGCAAGCACGCTCGCCTCATCCACGAAGGCCTCAAAAATCTGGGTGAATTGCTTTCGCGGAATGCGAAGTTCGTGGATTGCTTCATTCAGCTTGCGCTGAACGAGGCTGTGCTTCGCAACCTCAAACAACAAGACACGATCCAGCCCAACGAGCAGGCACGCGGATGCGTAGCCCACCAGAAAAAACCGCAGCCTGTCCCCGTCTGACAGGTCAGAGCGATCAAGCGTCTCGCGAGCGTCATCGATAATCGTCCAAAGGCTTTCCCGCACTGTCAGGAATTGCGCAAACCAGAACGCAATCGCCTCATTCTCGGCCGGACGAAATTCGCCGCGTTCGATAACCGTGTCGAGCTCGCCTTGTGTCGGAGCGCTGGCCCGCAGGTCGTCGGCGGCGTCCATCAGTCCGTCCAGAGTACGTGCCAGCCGACGAAGTCTTTGCTCAGCCATCAGATCTCACCTTGCGCTCAAACTCCCGGAAACCCTCAAAGAACCAATGGCGAATCGCGAGCACCATTGTCGTTCCCTTACGTTCGTCGGCGGAAAGCTTGCGCTCCTCCCAGCTCGCATCGTCGAAGAGGTCGCCTGTGGCATTCAGCTTGTCGATCAGGCGCCTCATGCTCTTCGGAGTCAGCATGCCGTTCTTCACGATCCGCAGCGACGCATCATCCTGGAAATCGTGGTTGAAATACTCCGTCTGCACGCGGCTGCGAAAGAAGCGTTCTATCGCACCGTTCTTTCGCCAGCTGAAATTGTTCGCGAGCTTGAGTCGCAAGCGCCCGCCGGGCTGCTGCTCGATGAACTTCATACGCTCGAGCTGGTGCAGATACTTACGACCCTGTTCTGGCGATATGTCATACCGCCCGACGATTTCATCGAAGCTCCAGTAGTTCAGGAGGCAATAAGCGAGGAGAAGCAGGCGCATGTCAGACATGATTTCGAGTTCCTGCTCCTCTGACAGACGTTCGATTCTCGGCGCCTGGGACTCACTGATCTCGACGAGATCACCAATGTCGATTTCCAAGGCCGCGCAAATCGCATCCAGTCGGCGCAGGGAAAAATTGCCGGTCGAGAACATGTGCTTGATCGCCGACTCGGACAGGCCAAGCATTTCGGCAAGCATCCGGTAGGTGATGCCGCGCAGTTTCAGTTCGCGTTTCAGCGCGTCGATGATTCGGGACGAGGTCGCCATGGGCCAAAAAGTATCAAAATTTTGTACCTAAAGTCCTATC
>CAWUHY010000351.1:0-2234 GCA_963922215.1 uncultured Gammaproteobacteria bacterium
GGGTCGCCGATAGACGGGGTCGGAGATTCGAAGGGCTTGACCCATGCGCGCAGGCTCGAGCTGGCAGACGCAATTCGGTCGTCCGCCGTCGCCTGGTCCGTGGCCTGGGCTGACTGCGCCGAGATTGATTCCATTAACATCCTGCATGCGACGATGCTCGCCATGCGCCGAGCCATCCTCGGTCTTCAGGTTCGCGTCGATCGTGTCCTGGTTGACGGCAACCGGCTGCCAAATCTCGATATCGGCGGGCGACGCCTCGACGGGGAGGCGATCGTCAAGGGTGATACGAAGGTTGCCTGCATCAGTGCTGCATCGATCCTCGCCAAGACCGTGCGCGACGGTATGATGGTCGACTGCCACCGCCTGTACCCGGACTACGGCTTCGATGCACACAAGGGCTACCCCACGCCTGCGCACAAGAACGCACTCGAGACAAACGGGCCCTGCCCGCAGCATCGCATGAGCTTCGCGCCTGTCCGTAATGCGATTGAATCGGTGCCGGCATGAGCGCGTTCGTTCACCTGCATCTGCACAGCGAATACTCGCTCGTCGACAGCACGGTCCGCATCAAACAGCTGATCGAGGCGTCCAAGCGCGACAACGCGCCGGCGGTCGCGTTGACCGATCAGGACAACATGTTTGCCCTGGTCAAGTTTTATCGAAAAGCGATCGACGCCGGAATCAAACCCATCGTCGGCGTCGATCTCGGCGTGGCAAATCCGGACGAAGCAACGAAACCGTTCCGCCTCATCCTCCTGTGTCAGAACGAGGACGGCTACCGCCGTCTGTCGCGGCTGATTTCACGGGCGTATACGGAAGGCCAGCACCGCGGCACGCCAATGGTGCAGAAGGAATGGCTGACGAAAGATGCCTGTCAGAACCTGATCGCGCTGTCGGGCGGCATCGCCGGCGACGTGGGCCGCGCACTGGTTCTCGACCATCCCAGGCTCGCGCGTCGACGCCTCGATGAATGGCGGCAGGTGTTCGGTGATCGCTTCTATCTAGAACTGATCCGTACCGGTCGCCCGAATGAAGAGGCTTGCGTACAGGCCACATTGAATCTCGCCAGCGAGACGCAAACGCCGGTTGTTGCGAGCAACGACGTGCGCTTCATCTCCCCCGACGATTTCGAAGCACACGAAGCGCGTGTTTGTATCCACGAGGGCCGGGGGCTCGGCGACCCCGATCGTCCGCGGCAGTACAGCGATCAGCAGTTCCTGCGCGGTATGGACACGATGACTGCGCTGTTCGCGGATATCCCGTCTGCGATCGAGAACTCGGTCGAGATCGCGCGGCGCTGCAACCTTGACCTCGAGCTCGGCCACAACGTGCTTCCGGCTTTCCCCGTGCCGGAGGGAATGGACGAGGCGGATTTTCTGGAAGCGGAATCGCGGCGCGGGCTCGAAACAGCGCTTGCCGACAAGTTCAGTCGCGAGGAGGTGCCCAAGGCGGAGCGCGAGGAGAAAACCGAACCTTACCTCGCGCGCCTGGAGCGCGAGCTCGGCGTCATCAAGTCGATGGGTTTCCCCGGCTACTTCCTGATCGTTGCCGACTTCATCCGCTGGGCCAAAGAGAACGGAGTGCCGGTTGGCCCGGGGCGTGGCTCCGGCGCGGGATCGCTTGTCGCCTGGGTGCTCGGCATTACCGATCTCGACCCACTGCAGCACGACCTGCTCTTCGAACGTTTCCTGAATCCCGAACGCGTGTCGATGCCTGACTTCGACGTGGACTTCTGCATGGACGGTCGCGACCGCGTCATCGACTACGTCGCCGAGCGCTACGGCCGTCACCGGGTGTCGCAGATCATCACGTTCGGCACCATGGCGGCGAAGGCCGTGATCCGCGACACCGGTCGCGTTCTCGGCCAGCCTTATGGTTTCGTCGATCGCATCGCGAAGCTTGTCCCATTCGAGATCGGCATGACGCTCGACAAGGCGCTCGAACAGTCGGATGAGCTGTTGCAGATTTACGAGGAAGACGAGGAGGTCGCGGCCATCGTCGATCTCGCGCGTTCGCTGGAGGGCCTCGCGCGCAACGCCGGCAAGCACGCCGGTGGCGTCGTCATCTCGCCGTCGGAGCTGACCGACTACTCGCCGCTGTACTGCGAAGAGGGCGGCGGCAGCCTCGTGACCCAACTCGACAAGGACGACGTCGAGGCGATCGGCCTCGTGAAGTTCGACTTCCTCGGTCTCAAAACGCTGACGATCATCGACTGGGCGGAAAAGATCGTTCGC
>CAWUHY010000352.1:0-2213 GCA_963922215.1 uncultured Gammaproteobacteria bacterium
CGGATGCTCGGAGCGAGGACGTCGGCCCAGGCAAGCGAGCCGTAGCGCTCTGCGGCCGCCGCAAGCGCCGCCGGAGTTCCCGGAACGGCGACCGACGGAGCCCCCACGATTGTGCGAATGCCTCCGCCGTAGGCCATCTCCACCGACTCGGCTTCAATGGCCGATACGTCTTTGTCGCTGCCGAGCCCCGGAACGGCGACGTTGCCATCGATCGTGACCGGCTCGCCGTCCTGCGGCCAGATCGTGACATACGCGCTGCCCGCAAGTGCGCAAACGCCGGGCTGCGTGTTGATCGACACGAGCGATGCCGCGATCGCGCAATCCACGGCGTTGCCGCCCTGGCTTGCAATCTCCGCCGCAGCGGCCGCGGCGAGCGAAGATGATGTTGCGATAGCCGGCACTCGGGGAGACTTTGACTAATTCTCGTCGCACACGCCGGCCGGATGGCGGGCGAGGCAAGGCAAGAGGAGCGTGGTGTACTTCACGTCCACGAGCGACGAGTAACGCGGCCTCGCCCGCCATCCGACCGGCCCATCAAGACGAATTGAAGAGGTAAGGGTTGCGGTCAAATCGTCTGTCGCTTTGTTGCACACCTTGGCCGTATTCCCGATACGGCCGGCGGCGCGCGTCGCGCGACAGACGATTTGACCGTAACGTGTTCGACGAGAATTAATCAGAGTCTCCCCGAAAGTGTATGACCGAGCGGATGCTCTTGCCTTCGTGCATCAGGTCGAACGCGCGATTGATGTCGTCGAGCGGCATCGTGTAGGTAATGAATTCGTCGATCTTGATCTCGCCGTTCATGTACTGGTCGACCATGCCCGGAAGCTCGCTGCGGCCCCTGCATCCGCCGAACGCCGTGCCGCGCCAGACGCGGCCGGTGACGAGCTGGAACGGTCGGGTCGAAATTTCCTGTCCTGCGCCGGCCACCCCGACGATGACAGACTCACCCCAGCCCTTGTGGCAGCACTCGAGCGCCGAACGCATGAGTCCCGTATTGCCGACGCATTCGAAGGAGTAGTCCACGCCGCCGTTGGTCAGTTCGACGATCACATCCTGGATCGGCGCGTCGTGGTCGGATGGATTCACCGTGTCTGTCGCGCCGAGTTGTCTTGCGAGCTCGAACTTGTCCTCGTTGATATCGATCGCGATGATGCGGCCGGCCTTCGCCATCGTCGCACCCTGGATTGCGCTGAGACCGACGCCGCCAAGCCCGAATATCGCAACCGATGCGCCCGGCTCGACCTTCGCGGTGTTCAGGACGGCACCGATCCCGGTCGTGATGCCGCAGCCCAGCAGACAGACTTTCTCAAGCGGCGCATCCTTGCTGACCTTCGCGAGAGAGATTTCCGGCAGCACCGTGTACTCGCTGAACGTCGACGTGCCCATGTAGTGGAACACAGGTTTTCCGTTTTTCGAGAAACGCGACGTGCCGTCCGGCATCAGGCCCTGGCCTTGCGTCACGCGAATGGCCTGGCAGAGATTCGTCTTGCCCGACGTGCAGAAATTGCATTCCCCGCATTCGGGCGTGTACAGCGGAATGACGTGATCGCCGGGCGCGACCGATTTCACGCCGGCGCCGACCTCCTCGACGATTGCGCCGCCCTCGTGCCCGAGCACTGCGGGAAACAGGCCTTCGGGGTCTTCGCCCGACAGCGTGAACGCGTCCGTATGGCAGACCCCGGTCGCGACATTTCGAATGAGGACTTCGCCCTTCTTCGGGCCGTCCAGGTCAAGAAGTTCGATTTCGAGTGGTTTTCCTGCTTCGACGGCAAGTGCTGCGCGTGTTTGCATGATTGACGACTCCCCCCGTTTCTTTTCAGGAATAGTCGCACGAAAGCGTGGAATCCGACAGCGCGCATGATTTCGCGCTTCTTCAGTCTCCGTTCACATCGGCATGCCTATCCTGTTTGCGACTGTCACGACAAGGAGGGCGTCATGAACAAGACTTTGATCCTGCTGATGGTGACCGGAGCACCGTTGCTGATGAGCGCTCCGGCCGCCGAGGCGCATGACCGCGGCCCGCACGGGCATCATCACTACGATGTCTACCACGCGGAAGGGATGCCGCACTGGTTGCGCCGCAAACACGGCTTTACGCGCTGGTATTTCCGCACCCCGTTGCGCTTCAACTACCGCCTGGACTGGGGCGAGCTGTACTCGATCTATCGCTGGGAAAAACGGTATTTCCATCATCGCCGGCCGCATCGCTA
>CAWUHY010000353.1:0-2207 GCA_963922215.1 uncultured Gammaproteobacteria bacterium
GTCGCGAGCAACTCGTTCTGTTTCTGGATGAAGTCCGGGTCGAGGTCGTACTCGACGATCTGCGACAGGATGGCGATCTTCTGCGACGGCGTTTCGTAGCGACGCGCATCGCGTTGACCCAATGCCCGGCGCGTGAACGACATTTCCGATTCCGTCAGACCTTCACGAGCGAACTCGGTCAGCTCATTCTCGAATTGCACAATGCTGTCCGCTGTTGCGTCGGTGCGAACGCCGGCCTGGGCCGTAAACGTGCCGTACTCTTCATTGCCGGAGAACGACGAGAATGCTCCGTAGGAATAGCCTTTATCTTCTCGCAGGTTCAGGTTAATGCGGCTGTTGAAGTTTCCGCCGAGCGCGAAGTTCGCGACGCGTGCCTTGAAGTAGTCGCCCTCCGCGTCGAAGGTCAGCGCACGCTTGCCGATCCGGATTTCGGACTGCGCCGCACCGGGCTTGTCGACGAGATAGAGCTTCGTTTTCCCGATTTCCGGGAACGGCTTGAGCGGCGGACGTTCAACAGCGTCGCCGTCCCAGCCCGCGAAGACCGCGAGCTTGTCCTCGAGAGCGTCGCGTTCAATATCACTGACGACAACGATACTGGCAGTCTTCGGCGAGTAATGCCTCTCGTAGAAGGCGCGTACGTCGTCGAGCGTCAGCTGGCTGACACTCTCCTCGGTTCCCGCATTCAGATAGGCAAAGCTATTGTCATCACCAAACAGCAGCTTCTGGTAGACGACGTCCGCTGTCGTCGCCGGCTGCTTCTTCGCCTGGCGAATGCCCTGGATCGTCTGAGCTTTCAGGCGCTCGAAGTCGGCTTCGTTGAAAGCCGGTCGCAGAAGACGCTCCTGTGCGAGTTCGAGTACTTCATCGATATTTTCCGTCAGCGCTCGAACTGTAAGCGTTGTCGTGCGGTTGCCGGCAGCCACGGAAACACTGGCGCCGAGCTTCTGCAGCGCATTGCTCATTTCCTCGTTGCTGTAGTTCTCGGTGGACTCATTCAGCATTGCCGCGGTCAGCGCCGCGAGGCCGAGCTTCTCGAGCGGCTCATCCCGCTGACCTGCATCGATTCTCAGTTGCAGCGCAACCGTCGGAGTCTCGGTGTTGGCCGCGGACAGGATCTCGATCCCGTTGGCCAGTTCCCCGCGCCAGATCTCGGGCAGCTTCGCGGCCGGATTCTCGCCTTCTCCCGGGATGACGCTGCGATCGAAATCGTCGACAGCGCGACGGAATTCGAGATCCGATTCCGAAACCTCTGCGTACTCGGGAATCTCGCGCACCGGGCGCGCGAACGTGTCTTCGCGTGCTACGGCATCGCCCTGCCCCATTGGCACGACGCTCATGACGACGGCCGGCTCGTCCTTGATGTATTTGCGATAGACGCGCATCACATCATCCTGCGTCACGTTCTCGTAGCGCGCGACATCTTCCGCAATGAAATTCGGGTCGCCGGTAAATGTTTCGTACTGGGCGAGACGGCTGACCTTCCCGGAAACGCTCTCCAGGCCGAAGATCGTGCCGGAGACGATGCCCATCTTCATTCGCGTGATGTCGTCTTCGCTAGCTCCGGTTTCTTCAAACTCCTTCAGCGAGTCGCGAATGATCTGCTCCAGATCCGCGAGCGTCTTGCCCGACGCCGGATTCGGCCGTGCGTATGCTGTGAACCGGCAGGCCAATTCCTGGCAACCGTGGCCGGCCGATGCGTCCACTGCGTAACCGGGCTTCACCAGGTTCTTGTACAAGAGTGACGTCTCGCCGGTGCCCAGGATTCCCATCAGGACATCGAGCGGCGCTTCGTCCGGGTGGTACAGATGTACAGTCGGGATCGCGAGATAGACCAGCGGCAGCGATACATTGTCTTCCATGGACAGGTAGCGGTCTTCGTCCAGAGTGAAAGGCTCAGCCACCGGGTCGTCGACTTCCGGGCCACGCGGAATCGACCCAAAGTACTTCTTCACCCACGCGAGCGTCTGCTCGCGATCCAGCCGCCCGCCAATTGTCAGCGTGGCGTTGTTCGGGCCGTACCAGCGCAGGAAAAACTGCTTCAGGTCATTGACGTTGACGCGGTTCAGGTCTTCGATATAACCAATCGGCAGCCACGAATACGGATGCCCCGCCGGGTACAGAGCCTCATTGACGCGCTCGATCAGAACGCCGTAGGGCCGGTTGTCGTAGTTCTGGCCGCGCTCGTTCTTGACCGTCTCGCGCTGGAC
>CAWUHY010000354.1:0-2114 GCA_963922215.1 uncultured Gammaproteobacteria bacterium
CGCGAGAAAAGCACCGTTCCGGCGCTGGAAGCATGCCCGCAGCGGCGCGGCGTCTGCACGCGCGTCTACACCACAACGCCGAAGAAACCGAACTCGGCCATGCGTAAGGTGGCACGTGTGCGCCTGACGAACGGCTTCGAAGTGACGAGCTACATTGGCGGCGAAGGCCACAACCTGCAGGAACACTCCGTGGTTCTGATCCGCGGCGGTCGTGTTAAAGACCTTCCGGGTGTTCGCTATCACACCGTTCGCGGCACGCTCGACTGTGCCGGCGTCAGTGATCGCAAGCAGGGTCGTTCCAAGTACGGCACGAAGCGGCCGAAGGGCTAACAATAAAGACCTGCTGATATTCGGCAGGAAACCGAGAATTTCAGAGAGCAAGCATGTCCAGAAGAACACAGGCACCAAAGCGAGTCATCCTTCCTGACCCGAAGTACAAGAGCGAACTGCTCGCCAAATTCATGAACATGATCATGAACGACGGCAAGAAGTCCGTTGCTGAGCGCATCATCTACGGCGCGCTCGACCGGATCACGGAGCGTCAGACGCAGACTGACGACAAGGCACTGGAGCTGCTCGAGACCGCACTCGAGAACGTCAAGCCCGTCGTGGAGGTAAAGTCGCGTCGCGTTGGTGGTGCAACCTACCAGGTGCCTGTCGAAGTTCGTCCGGCTCGTCGTCAGACGCTGGCTATGCGCTGGGTCATCGACGCTGCGCGTCGCCGTAGCGAGAAGTCTATGGCGCACCGGCTCGCGCACGAGCTGCTGGATGCTGCCGAAAACCGCGGCACTGCCGTGAAGAAGAAAGAAGACACGCACCGCATGGCGGAAGCGAACAAGGCGTTCTCGCACTACCGCTGGTAGCGGCTGCTTTTCCATTCGGGATTTCGTCGTGGCACGCACAACTCCAATTGAGCGATACCGCAATATCGGCATCATGGCCCATATTGATGCGGGCAAGACGACGACGACCGAGCGCATCCTCTTCTACACCGGTGTTTCACACAAAATCGGTGAGGTGCATGACGGCGCGGCCGTGATGGACTGGATGGAGCAGGAGCAGGAGCGCGGGATCACGATCACGTCGGCTGCGACGACCTGCTTCTGGCAGGGTATGGCGCAGCAGTTTGACCAGCACCGTATCAACATTATCGATACCCCGGGTCACGTCGACTTTACGATCGAAGTTGAACGCAGTCTGCGCGTACTGGACGGCGCAGTCACGGTTCTGTCTTCGGTCGACGGTGTCGAGCCGCAAACGGAAACGGTGTGGCGCCAGGCGGACAAATACCGCGTGCCGCGCATGATCTTCGTCAACAAGATGGATCGTGTCGGCAGCGACTTCCTCCGGGTTGTCGCGCAGGTGAAGAAGCGTCTCGGCGCGAACCCGGTCGTGATCCAGCTGCCGATCGGGGCAGAGGAAAACTTCGAGGGCATCGTCGACCTCGTGCGCATGAAGGCGGTGCGCTGGAGCGACGAAAACATGGGCGTCGAATTCGAGGAATCCGACGTGCCCGCCGACATGCTGGATGAGGCCAAGGCACTGCGCGAGCAGCTCGTCGAAGCTGCAGCGGAGGCCAGCGAAGAGCTGCTGGAGAAGTATCTCGGCGGCGATGAACTGACGGAGGACGAGATCAAGTCCGGCCTGCGTCAGCGCACGCTGAACAACGAGATCGTCGTCGCGATGTGCGGGACGGCGTTCAAGAACAAGGGTGTCCAGACGCTTCTGGATGCTGTGATCGATTACATGCCGTCGCCGATCGACGTGCCCGCCATCAAGGGCATCAAGGACGACGAGACGGAAGACGAGCGTCATGCGGACGACGACGAGCCGTTCGCAGCGCTGGCGTTCAAGATTGCGACCGACCCGTTCGTCGGCAATCTGACGTTTTTCCGCGTGTATTCGGGCGTGCTTGCATCGGGCGATACGATCTACAACCCGGTCAAGGGCAAGAAAGAGCGAATCGGCCGTTTGCTGCAGATGCATTCGAACGATCGAAAAGAAATCAAGGAAGTTCGCGCCGGCGACATTGCCGCCGCCGTCGGACTGAAGGATGTGACCACCGGGGACACCCTGTGCGATGTCTCGAGCGTGATCACGCTGGAAAGGATGGA
>CAWUHY010000355.1:0-2071 GCA_963922215.1 uncultured Gammaproteobacteria bacterium
TATTTCTTGAACTGAGGCCGAGCGGGTCTTCGGGATCCACGTCGGGCATGAACTGCTTGCGGCGGTCGAGATTGGTGAGCTGGTAGACAATGCCCAGCCAGTTATTGAAGACGGCCTTTGCCGTATCTCCCCAGGTGTTGTCGACCTGTGCGTCGACCGTCGTGCCGAGGTAGTCGGCGAGCCCCTCGGGTTCGTCCCAGCGCGCGTCAATTGCCTCGCGCACTGACCGCGAAAAATAGTGCTCCGGGAACGGCGGCCGCGAGTCGCGCTCGCCGTTCGCAAAGCGCAGCACTTCGCGTTTGAATTCCTTCAGGAGGCTGTTGCTGTCGTATTCCGGATGTCCCTGAAAGTAGACGACGCGGGCTCGGTCCGGGCTGACGGCAAGATGTACACCGCCGGTTTCGCTTTCGGCGAGGACATGCAGCCCCGCCTCGTCGAACTGCTCGCGTGAAATATCGTTGTAGCGCGAATGCGGAACATCGAAGCGCGTATTGATTTCCCGGACCAGCGGATGGCTCGGATCGACAAGCCGATGGTGGTACACACCCCAGCGCTTCTCGGGCAGCGGGCGACGGTGAATACCGTGCAAGTGCTGGAGCAGCACGTGGGATGCAAGACAGGAACACAGCGTTGAGGCGACGTTATGCTCGGCCCAGCCGATGACGTCGATCAGCGGCTCCCAGAATGGTTCCTGGTCAAGGGCGGGGTTCGCGACGTTCGCGCCGGAGATGATCAGCGCGTCGAGTCCGGCCGATTGGAGATCGGCGAAGTTCGTGTAATGCTCGTCGATGTAGGCCTGCGTCGTCGCGCTTCGTGGCAGCTCGGGCAGTGAAAACGGGTAGACGAAAAACTGCGCGATACGGTTGCAGCTTCCGACGAGGCGAATGAACTGACGCTCTGTCGCCTGCAGCGCGGCATCCGGCATCATGTTTAAAAAGCCGATGTGCAGCTCGCGAATGTCCTGCTTGCGTGCGCGATCCAGCGTCAGCAGATCGTGCCCCTGCTGCGCTAGCTGGTCGAACGTCGGCAATGAAGAGTGGGCGACGAGCGTCACGTCTTAAATCCGCGTTTGGCGATCGCAAAGACTGCCAAATTATTCGCGACGGTGACAGCCGTGATTCAGCTGAAACAATTCACGATAGCCGAACGCTGCATTCCGTCGAATCGAAGACTGTTCTCGCTCAGTCGGCGAGAGACAGGCCGCTGGGAACGCCAGCCGGAACATCGCGTCGCAGGTCGAGCATCGCGGGATCCGTCAGTGCGTTCAAGAAGTCCAGTAGTGCCGCGACCTGGCTGTCGGTCAGGCGACGCGTCGCGAGCTCGTTGGCCGACGCGATCGCGGCGACGACGGAAGGATCGTCCATGGCCTTAAAGTCGCGGTCGGCGAGGTCTCGACGCCATGGCATGCGCACTTGCGAGCGATCCCAGGAATACAGGCTTTGCACCGGGTCGAGGTGGTGACGGACGACGGCCTCCAGCGTGTCGTAGGCGCCGGCATGTCCGTAGGGCGCGGTGAGTGCGACGTTGCGCAGACTGGGGACGCGGAACCGATAGCGGTCCGCCGGATTGCCTGTCACGCGCTCACGACCGAAATCTTCGAGCCCGAATACGCCGTTGCCCTTCCCGCCACCGATCTGCGGCATCGCAATCGCGCGAAAGCTCGAGTCGGTCTGGAACGGGCCACTGTGGCAACTGGCACAGTTGCCGAGACGCGGCGAATAGAAAATGCGCATGCCCTGCCGCTGGCCTGGACTCAAAGCGCGCCGGTCGCCGCGCAGAAAACGATCGAACGGGCTGTTGTCGGCCCGCCAGCTTGCCGCCTCGAAGGCCGCAATCGCGTTCGCAGCATGGCGGAACTCGATATCATTCGCTGAACTGACGTCGTCGAACGCGGCGATGAACTGCGAGACATAGCCATCGACACTGCGCAACCGCTCAGCAAGCTGGACCCACACACCGGTCGGGCCGGCAAGATCGCCAATGGCGGCGCTGTCGGCGACCGAGTTCTCGCCAGCCTGCCCGGCCATTTCCGTCGCCGACGTCACCGGGAACATGGCCTGTGCGGCGAGCG
>CAWUHY010000356.1:0-2050 GCA_963922215.1 uncultured Gammaproteobacteria bacterium
GTTCGATTGCCACGTCCACGCGACCGGCCGTCGACGATGATTTCGGCGTCCTGCGGCGCGACGTTCACCGTGATCGACCCGGTCCGCGCCGTCATGTCGATCGTAATCGTATCGCTCGCGGCAGCATTGAGCCGCACCTGCCGACTCGCCGATCCGTACCCGGCCTTCGTCAGGCCGATGGTGTAGTCGACGCCGGGGGACAGATCCAGTGTGATCGGCGACTGGCCGCGGTAACGGCCGTTCACGGTGACGTTCGCGGCACGCGGGATCGATTTGACGAGCAGTTTCGCATCGGCAGGCTGCAACTGGATCAACGGCAGGTCCTGATCGACGTTGGGCACGGCGACGACCGTCCCGTCCCACGCACGGAAGCCGTCGGCAATCACGCTGAGCTGGTGCGTTCCCTCGAGAAGCTCGACGGTGAGCGGCGTTTCGCCGAGCAGGGTTTCGCCATCGTAGACGCTCGCCCCGCTCGGTTCCGAGCGCACGCTGACATCCGACCAGCGTGGCACGAGCTCGACGTTCAACACACGGTTCATGCCGCGACCGCGAATGGAGACAACATCCGAAAACGGCAGGTAGCGGTCACCCACGACAGACACGCTGTGGTCGCCCGGCTGCAGTTCGACGGGACCAAGCGGCGCTGGCCCGACAATAGACCCGTTGACCGTCACGGTGACACCGTCGGTGAAATTCGTGTTGACGATGAGCTGGCCGGGCAAGGGGCGAAGCTCGACGGCTACGCTCTGGCTCTGTTCGCTGCCGACGGTAAAACTCTGCCGCACGTCGTAGTAGCCGTCTTTCTCGACGCGCAGCGTGTAGGTTCCCTGCCGCATCAGAACGCGGTCGCCCAGCGGCAGCTTGAACCAGGCTCCCTCGATCGCGACTTCATCAGCCGGTCCGGGTTCGATCGTGAACTGGATCGATTTTGATGTGAACAGCAGGAACGACGCAGCGACGAGCAGCAACAAACCGCCGCCGATCATCGCTGCAATCGGCCTGTTTTTCTGCGGCGCAGCCGCCTGGACGCTGGCGTCCGCGCGCTTGAACGCCGTCGGCGCGATCAGGGCGTCGTCTTCGTCGTCGTCCTCGCCGGGCACGTCCGGCGCCTGCGTCACGTAGGCGCTGGATTCGAGCCGAACATCGAACAGCAGCCGATCCTTCGCGGCCACATGAATCTGGCTGCCGAAATACTCCAGCAGGTCATCGTCTTTGAGGCGCGTACTCGAGACCAGTGCGTCACCGTTGAGCGTCATCGCCGCGTCGCGACCAACCGGCTGAACGAACGGCGCGCCGTCGAGGAGATCGAGGAGTATGACCGGACTGCCGCCGGGACCCGGCAGGCGAATCGTGCAGTCGGAGGCCGTTCCGATCTTGATCGGGAGCGCGTCCGCGGTCAGGCGTCGCTCTCCTTCCGCGTCGCGAATGACGAGCTGTTCAAAATTCAAATCGGTTCCTCACAAATGACGACGACGGGATCGAGGTCCAGTTCCGGGCCGACGCGAAACTCCCGACGAACGTCCCGGAATCCGGGCCGAATTCCGACTGCAACATAGGTGCCCGGCTTCAGCTCGATCTCGCGCGACTCGAAGGTGCCGAGTCTACCAACTTTGTATATCGACACCGCGGTCTTGTCGTCCGACAGCAAGGTCACGGCGACCGGTGTAGACGCCCGCTTCAGCAAGCGCGACAACTCGTCACGCTGGTCTGCGAGCCGCGGACCGATTTCCGGCATCCGGGTCATGTCGATCAGCAGGCTGGTGGCCCGCTGTGCGACCGTCGGACTGCTGAGCTGGTCCGGCTCGGCAATGAATGCATCGATCTGCTGGTAGAGATCGACCATCTGCTGGGCGTTGCGCCGGCCCCTGCTCGCAAACGCGAGCGTCGAATCGATAGCAAGAATCTCGTCGTAGGTCTCGACCGCAAGCTCCCACTGTTCCGCCGCTTCCTGCGCCGCTGCCTCCTGCTCCAAGTCCGCAATCGAGCGCAGCCTCAGTTCCTGCTCAACCTGCAGCAGGCCGTCGGCGGGCTCGGCTGCACCCGGTCGCAG
>CAWUHY010000357.1:0-2006 GCA_963922215.1 uncultured Gammaproteobacteria bacterium
TGCCGGATCTCACCGCCACGCTGTCCGGTCTGGACGCAGCGCTGCTCGACGAATTGCGCCGGGCGGTCGGCACGCACGATGAGGTTCACGCGCTGCTCGAAGCCGCGATCATTGAACAACCGCCGATGCTGATTCGCGACGGCGGCGTGATTGCCGAGGGCTTCGACGACGAACTCGACGAGCTGCGCCGCATCTCGGAAAACGCCGACCAGTATCTCGTCGACCTCGAACAGCGTGAGCGCGAACGAACCGGGATCAGCACGCTGAAGCTCGGCTACAACCGCGTCCACGGCTACTACATCGAGATCAGCAAGGGCCAGTCGGACAAGGCGCCGGACGACTACACCCGCCGGCAGACTCTGAAAGCGGCCGAGCGCTACATCACGCCGGAACTGAAATCCTTCGAGGATAAGGTCTTGAGCGCCCGCGAGCGCGCCCTCTCCCGCGAGAAAGCGCTGTACGAGGATCTTTTGTCCAGCCTCATCGAACGGCTCGGCGGACTGCAGGCCTCCGCTGCGGCACTCGCCGAGCTCGACGTGCTCGCCTGCCTCGCCGAACGCAGCATGGCGCTCAATCTCGTGCGCCCGGAACTGTCACAGACACCGTCAATCGAGATTCGCGGAGGGCGTCATCTCGTCGTCGAACAGGTCATCGACACCGCGTTCGTGCCGAACGATCTCACGCTCGATGACGACACGCGCCTGCTGGTGATCACCGGCCCGAACATGGGTGGTAAGTCCACGTACATGCGCCAGACCGCGCTGATCGCGATTCTTGCCTGCGTCGGGAGTTTCGTACCGGCGGAGTCTCTGACGATCGGCCCCATCGATCGCATCTTCACCCGCATTGGTGCGTCCGACGACCTGGCCGGCGGGCGCTCGACCTTCATGGTCGAAATGACCGAAACGGCAATGATCCTGAACAACGCGACGGCGGAAAGCCTCGTGCTGATGGACGAGATCGGTCGCGGAACCAGCACCTTCGATGGCCTCTCGCTCGCGTGGGCCGCGGCGCACCACATGGGTGAGAAAGCACGTTCGTTCACGCTCTTTGCCACCCACTATTTCGAACTGACCGCACTGGCCGACGAGCTACCGGCTTGTGCAAATGCCCACCTTGATGCGACAGAGCACGACGGCAAGCTCGTCTTCCTGCATAGCGTGAAGCCCGGACCGGCAAACCAGAGCTACGGGCTGCAGGTCGCCTCGCTCGCGGGCGTTCCGCGGTCGGTCGTCCGCCGGGCGTCGGAGTTCATGCAGACGCTGGAGTCGCGACCGGCGCTGAATGAAGATGTGTCGCCGCAAGGCGCCCTGCCGCTCGCGATGCCGGAGAAACCGGACACGAATCGTCTGCGCGATGCGCTGGACGATCTGAATCCGGATGATTTAAGTCCACGCGAAGCGCTGGACACGCTTTACGCGCTGAAGAAGTTGCTCGATTAGCTGTGATTTGATTTTTGAGTACGCCGAAAATAGTCGAATCCACGAAGGAATATCCGACTTCGCGAGCCAACCCGGACGGTCAAGCCTTCGTCGGACACGTTGCAACCGTTAGTACAACTATGTAAGGAACATTTTCGGCAATGGAAACCCAGAATCTCAGGACAGGAGCGACTATCGGACTAGCCTTGGCGAATTTCTTCATTGTCACCGCTGTTGCGAGGCACGTTCTGGCGTTCGTGGAAATTCCGGTGTTGCTAACAGACCAAGCTGCCGCCGAGACAGCATCAGACTTCTCTTTCGCGATAACCGTATTCGCGCCGGCGCTGACGTTGGCAACGCTTTGTCAAATGAGGAAAGACGGCTCGAGCCTCGAGACCTCTGCCGTCGCCTTCGCTTTTCTAGGCATCGTTGTTCTGTGGCCAGCTTCGGCGAGCTGGGCGGCTTCATCCGTGTACTTGCCAGTCTTAGCCTCGCCAGCCCTGATATTCCTCGTGTTGTCGGTAATCGCGATAGTCGTTTCGATTATTCTTGCTTCGGATTACAGAATCGTTTTCCCTTCCGTCG
>CAWUHY010000358.1:0-1965 GCA_963922215.1 uncultured Gammaproteobacteria bacterium
CTTGTCGTCTACATAGGCTTCGGTGTCGTACACCAGCCGCTCCTGCATCAGCTGCAGCTGGTAGACGAGGAACATCAGGAAGATCGAGATCAGCAGCGCGATAAACGTGGAGTTGAACGCGACGCCGAGACTCTGTGTAACGCCCGCGATATCGCCCTGAACTGCCTTGTCCGCCTGCGCGAGCGCCTCGCCAATACCGCGGACCGTGCCGATAAAGCCGATGGAGGGAATCGCCCAGGAGATGTAGCGGATCATCGAAAGCTCCGACTCGAGGCGTTCTGCCTCGGACTCGCAAACGGTGTGGGTGCTGCTGGAAACGTCCTGCACGTTACGCGTCGTCGAAAAACGACGCAGCGCATTTAACAGTGCGCGCGGCAACAGCAGCTGCTGACGTTCCTCGGGCAGCGCCTGGACCTGGCGCGCAAATTCCCGCGTGTCTTCCGGAAGTATTCGCATGCCCTCCGCAATCGGAACGAGATCGACATCCAGCAGGCGGCGTTCCCGCGAAATCTTGACGGCCTTAAAGCCCATGATCGCGAGCGCCCACAGCGCGAGGATGAAACAGGACTCCTGCTCGAGATCCTTGATCAGCACGGAGATGTGCCGCTCGCGCACGTAGTTCGGGTCAGCGGCCGCGGCGGCGTTCTGTTCCTCGATAATCTCAGCCGCGTTCGGGCGGATCGCGGAAACGTAGAACGCGTGCACGATGATGATCGAGATGATCAGCGCAAAGAGCTGAAAGACGAACTCGACGGGTATATTTTTCTTCTTCATAGCGGGCCTTGGCCAGGTTTAAATGTCGGTCGGAAACGGGATCGACTGATCCGTCGGGATATCTTCGGTCGGCACGAAATCATCGTCGTCTTCGGGCTCGAATCCCTGGATGTCGAGGCCTTCTTCGTCGATTGCTTCCTCAGCGGCCTCGTCCGCAGCAGCGTCCTCCGCGGTTTCCGTCTCTGCGGTCTCTTCAGGAGCCGGTTTGTCAGGCGGCGTGTCGGCATCCTGCGCGGCAAGCGCCGCGGACAACAGCAGCGCACACAGCCCTGCCAGGATCACAGATTGCTTCATGGGCTACCTCCCGCGCCGTCGTCGGCGTTTCGGGCGATGCGGAATCCGAGATCCGTTCTGGGGCCGGTTCCCGCCTCGCGGTAGCTGAGTCTCAATTCAGTTTGACCGGCGTGGCGCCAACTTGATCCACGAATCACGTAGCTCGTACCGCGTGGTGGGCCGGTCGGGTCCTGCTGTGCGGTCGATAGCCCCGGCGTCGGCACGGTGTAGTAGTCGTTTACCCACTCCGCCACGTTACCGGCCCCGTCAAAAAGGCCCAGGCCGTTCGCGAGAAAACGGCCGACGGGTGCGGTGGACGCGAAGCCATCGTCGTAGCGCGGAATAATCGAGGGGACGAGTTCGATCGCAGCCCTGTCGGCGAAGTTTCCGCTGCCCTCTTTCGGCGGCCAGTCGTTCCCCCAGTTGAATCGCATCGCGCCGGGGCTGCCGCCGTAGCGAAGGGCCCAGGCCCATTCGGCTTCCGTCGGCAGGCGGTAGCCGTCGGGGAAGGGATAGATCGGAACCCACTTGCCGAACTCTTCCTTGTAAACCGGCGCGAGACCCTCTTTCTGGCTCAGCCAGTTGCAGAACTGAACGGCGTCCTCCCAGCTCACGTTTGCGACCGGGTTGTTGTCGCCAGCGAGGGAGATGTGCACGTCGGCGCCAGAGTCGTGCGCTTTCCGGAACTCGCGGAATTCGCGATTCGTGACCTCGCGCGTGCCGATGAAATACGGCTTCGTGATCCTGACCGGAACGATGACCTCGTTCGCGCGGCGACCGGGCTCGCTCCGCGAGGCGCCGAGCTCGAATTCACCAGGCTCGACGCGCCTGAGCGTTGCGTCCTGGGACGTCGCGATTTCCTGCTTGACCGAGGCGAGACGAATTTCTTCCAGCGACCTCAGACGCGCGCTGACCGAC
>CAWUHY010000359.1:0-1952 GCA_963922215.1 uncultured Gammaproteobacteria bacterium
CGACTGGTCGAAAATGAAGTACAAGCGTTTCATCGATGCCGCAGGCGGCTGGGAGCTCGAGCGCCGGCTCGAGATCGCTGCCGACGCATTGCGCCTGCCGCCCTGGGACTCGGATGTCACGAAACTCTCCGGCGGCGAGCGCCGTCGCGTCGCGTTATGCCGACTGCTCCTGTCGCAGCCGGATATGCTGCTGCTCGACGAACCGACGAACCACCTGGACGCCGAGTCCGTCGCGTGGCTGGAACGCTTCCTCGACGAATACCCGAGCACGGTCATCGCGGTGACGCATGATCGCTACTTCCTCGACAATGTCGCCGGCTGGATTCTGGAGCTCGACCGCGGCCACGGTATTCCGTGGGAAGGCAACTACTCGTCCTGGCTGGAGCAGAAAGAGCAGCGCCTGAAAACGGAAGAAGCCTCCGAGAAGGCGCGCCGCAAGGCGATGCAGGCAGAGCTCGAGTGGGTGCGCTCGAATCCGAAAGGCCGCCAGGCAAAATCCAAGGCGCGCCTGCGGCAGTTCGAGGAAATTTCGTCCAGCGACTACCAGTCACGCAACGAAACGAACGAGATCTACATCCCGCCGGGACCACGTCTCGGCGACGTCGTCCTCGAAGTCGACAACCTGAAGAAAGGCTTCGGCGACAAGCTGCTGATCGACGGTCTGAGTTTCCAGCTTCCGCCCGGCGGCATCGTCGGGGTCATCGGACCGAACGGTGCCGGTAAGACAACCTTCTTCCGCATGATCACCGGCGAGGAACAACCGGATTCCGGAAGTATCCGGCTCGGCGACACCGTCGAACTCGCAAGCGTCGACCAGAGCCGCGACTCGCTCGACGACAGCAAGACCGTCTGGGAGGAAATCTCGGACGGCCTCGACATGATCAAGGTCGGCAACTACGAAACCTCGTCCCGTGCCTATGTCGGGCGCTTCAATTTCCGCGGCGGCGACCAGCAGACGAAAATCGGCCTGCTGTCCGGGGGTGAACGCAATCGCGTCCACCTTGCAAAGATGTTGAAGTCGGGAGGCAACCTGCTGCTGCTCGACGAACCGACCAACGATCTCGACGTCGAGACCCTGCGCGCGCTCGAAGAGGCGCTGCTCGAGTTTCCCGGCTCCGCCATCGTGATCTCGCACGATCGCTGGTTCCTCGACCGCATCGCCACGCACATCCTGGCCTTTGAAGGCAACAGCGAAGTGGTCTGGTTCGCCGGCAACTATGCAGAGTACGAAGAAGATCGCAAACGCCGCCTCGGCGCCGATGCCAGCAATCCGCACCGCATCAAGTACAAGCGGCTCGACGCGTAACGATGGCAGCGCTCTTCGGCATCAGCGTCCTGCTCGTCGTCTTTGCGCTCATGCTGCTCGCCGGCTGCGTGCGCCAGACGCGCCGCGGCCGCCTGGTCCGTGCCGGCGGAAATCTGACCGGCGGAGTCGCGACGGCGTCACTGGGTGCGACAGGAATGCTGCTCGGCATCAGCTACCTGGGCTACGAACGCCTGACCGCAGAAACGGTTGTCGGGCAGCTCGAGTTTGTGGCCCTGGACGAGGACCACTACTCGGTACGGCTCATGCGCGACGGAAAGACCGATCGCCTGTTTGAACTGCATGGCGACGAATGGCAACTCGACGCGCGTCTGATCAGCTGGACACCGCCGGCGACGGTGCTCGGCCTGGAACCCGTGTTCGAGCTCGAACGCATCAGCGGCCGGTATTCCGACATCGAACGCGAACTGACCGATCGCCGCAGCGTCTACGCCTTAAGCGATGGTGACGGTTTATCTATCTGGTCGCTCGCGAAAAACTATCCGGCACTGATGCCAGGCGTCGATGCGTACTACGGAACGGCGACCTACGTGCCGATGGCCGACGGGGCGCGTTACGAGGTCAGCCTGAGCCGCGATGCGCTGATCGCGAGGCCCGTCAACGAACAGGCAGAGCGCGCAGTGGGGCG
>CAWUHY010000360.1:0-1894 GCA_963922215.1 uncultured Gammaproteobacteria bacterium
CCGCTGGAGCGCTACTTCCGTGACGCGAAGATCACCGAAATTTACGAGGGAACCAGCGAGATTCAGCGGATGGTCATCGGCCGGCACGAAACGGGCCTGCGCTAGGAAGAATCTTCGCCGGTCTTCAGCACCGGCAACGGATGATCAGTAGTCGTTGTCTGCGACGTGAATGACGAGCCCGTCGAGATTGTCGCTCACTTCAATCTGGCAGGTCAGCCGGCTGTTGGGTTTCCGTTCGAATGCGGCGTCCAGCATGGAGTCTTCCATGTCGTCCATCGGGGGGACCTTACCCATCCACGCCTCGTCGACGTAGCTGTGGCAGGTCGCGCAGGCGCAGGCGCCTCCACATTCGGCAACGATGCCATCGATCTGGTTGTTGATCGCGCCTTCCATGACGGAATAACCGTTCTCAACCTCGACCTCGCGTCGTTCGCCGTCCTTGGTAATGTAAATAATCGTTGGCATGTGTTTGTCCGAATTTTTGGCGGGCATAGTTTAGGGGCGTTGACCGAAGCCGGTCAACGCCCCTGATTGGTGCTGGAGTAAGGCTGCTGTCGCGTCAGAGGCGAGCAGACTCGCGGCGGCGCTTCTCAACTTCTTCCTGTTTCTTACGCGCTGCCTGCTCGGCGACTCGAATCTGGCGGTTACGTTCGACATCGGCGTCGATGACGGTGATCCACTGATTCGCCGTGCGCCGCGAGCGGCTGGTCTTGGCTGCGTCTCGGAATGCGGCCTTCGCATCTGCATACTGACGAAGGTTGTAGAGGCACATGCCGAGTGAGATATAAGCGTAATCCGGATTCTTCAGATCACCCTTGTCGAGACCCCGACGTACCGCCTGGGCGCACTCGGAATATTCACCAATGTTGAGATAGGAATTCCCGAGGCGGACGTCCAGTTCGCCGTCCTCCGACAGTGATGCTGCTTTTTGCAGCGCCGGAATCGCCTTCTCGTCTTCCATTGACAGCATCAGGGCCTGTGATAGCAAGCGATAATTCTTCTCAGTCTCGGTGACGACTCCGGCGTCCATTTGCTCCTCAAGGACCTTGGCCGCCTTGTACGGCGTCTCGGCCTGCAGGAAGAGCTGCGCCATCGTCACGAACTCACTTTCCTTTTCCAGCATGCCTTGCGTGAAGGCTGCGTTGTACGCCGTGATGAGATTGCGATCTTCGCCGAGTTCCGTAAAAGCTCCCGCGAGCGAGAACCAGTAGTTCTTTTTCGGCCAGTTGTTGAGCAGGATTTTCTGGATATCACGGACCTTGGCGTAATTCTCCATCTGGAAGTAGCCAAAGTTCAGGAGGGTGTACCACTCTTCCTTAACTTCTTTGCCCTTCTCTTGCGCGACGGAGATCGCTGTCTCAACCGACCCGATCATCTCCTCGAAACGCTTCAGCTGGTAGAGGTTCTGCGCCTTCAGAATGTACGGATCCGGCTGCGGGTTCGTTTCCATACCAAACCAGCTGTCGAGAGCGCCGAGCGCACGACTGTAGTTCTCTTCCATCGTGTAGAGCTGCGCCAGCGTATAGGTCGTCTGCTTCAAGAGCTGCGGCTCGAGCTCCGGAATCTCGACGAGTTTCTGATAGGTCTGGAGAGCAGCCGGAACATTGTCCATGTTGTAGTGAATGAAGCCGAGGTAGTTCAGGACATTCGCCTGCTCGTAGTTCGTCAGCTTCTCTGGATTGTACAAACGCTCGATTATCCGCAGCGCGCCGGAGTAGTCCTTTGCGTCCACGAGCTCCTGCGCTTTCTGGATCGATTCGTAGACTTCCTTGCTGACGGCTTGCGCCTGCTTTGTTTTCTGCTGGTCGCGACGATCCCGCTCGTCTTCTTCCTGAGCGTGCACGGAACCGACCGCGATCAGAGCGAGCGCTAGGAAGGCGATGAATTGGCTGAT
>CAWUHY010000361.1:0-1891 GCA_963922215.1 uncultured Gammaproteobacteria bacterium
GGACGGCAAAGCCGCGAACGATTCTTTTCGAGGCTGCGAATCCGCGTCACGCGCACGAATGGAAGATATTCGAGACCGAGAAGGTGCCGGACAACAAGATTCTCTGCCCGGGAGTCATCGAGTGCCAGTCGAACTACGTCGAGCATCCCGAACTCGTGGCACAGCGCATCGAGCGCTACGCGCGCCTCGTGGGGACCGATCGCCTCATGGCAGGCGTCGACTGCGGATTCAGCATTCACGTCGGCATGCGAGGCATTGACCCGGACGTAGCCTGGGCGAAGCTTCAGTCGCTGTCAGCCGGCGCGGAACTCGCGTTCAAGCGACTTTCCTGATGCAGCGGACAGTCGAGCGAAAGGTTTCAGGCGTTCCCGCCAGCGACGGGGCTGGTGTACGAATGACGCGCATCATCGCGTCGCCGGCTCTCGACATGTTCGATCCGTTTTTGCTGCTCGATGAATTTCGATCGGACGACCCAGACGACTACATCGGCGGATTCCCGGACCACCCACACCGCGGTTTCGAGACGGTCACCTACATGCTCGCAGGGGCAATGGAGCATGCCGATAATCAGGGAAACAAAGGCCTTCTCGGTCCAGGCAGCGTCCAGTGGATGACGGCCGGCCGCGGCATCGTCCACTCCGAAATGCCGAAGCAACAGGACGGACTGATGTGGGGGTTTCAGCTCTGGGTGAATCTGCCGGCGGAGGACAAAATGACCGCTCCGCGCTACCAGGATATTCCTGCGACGGACGTTCCTAGAATAGATTTCGGAAAAGGCGTGTCGGTCAACGTCATCGCAGGCCGTTTGGGTGATGCAAGCGGTCCAGTCTCGGGAGTTGCAACTGAACCGTTCTTTTTCGACTGCGATATCGCAGTCGGCACAAGCGCGATTATCCCGACACCAGAATCACACAATGTCTTCGTGTACGTTTTTGTCGGTGAGCTTGCGCTCGCAGAATCGACGGCGGTCAGTCGTGGCGAAATAGCCTTGCTGTCCGCTGGCGACGAAATTGTGATTGACGCAAAAGAAAACGCCCGCTGCATTATCGTCGGCGGGCGTCCTCTGGATGAGCCTGTCGCGCGCTACGGCCCGTTCGTGATGAATACGGAGCAGGAGCTCAAGCAGGCCTTTGTCGACTTTCAGAGCGGTCGGTTCTAACTCCATCCTTGAGCATTTCAACCTGGATGCGCAGCTCGACCTCATCCGAGACGGCCGGAGCGTAAGCGCCGAGGTCCCAGTCTGAGCGCAGCAGCGATGCTGTTGCAGACACCCCTATTGCAGGTACGCCTTTCATCGGATGCTGCTTGGTCACGATTTCAGCGTCCAGCGTGACCGGCTTGGTGATGCCCTTGATTGTCAGGTCGCCCATGACCTTGAAGCTTCCGTCGTCGTGCTTCTCAATAGCGGTCGACGTAAACGAAATTTCCTCATATTTTGCCGTGTTGAAGAAATCGTCGCTGTTTAAATGATCATTGAATTTCGCAACGCGGCTGTCGATGCTGGTCGCGTCGATGTCGACCGTGATTTCGCTGTTCTCCGGCATCTCGGCATCGTAGTCGAGAGCGACATCAAAGGAATTGAAGCCTACTGTGGGCCTGGACAGGCCGAGATGGTTGTAGCTGAACAGGATGTATGCGTGAGTCGGGTCTGCGGTGTACGAACCGCTCATGTCTGCGTGATCGTCGGCCGATGCAAAAGTCGTAGCGGCAATCGCGGCTGCGGCCAGTAAGAGGCGTTTCATCGAAGCGTTCTCCGTGTGAATGATAACAGCGGCTTACAGTAGCGTTTCCACGTGTCGCGCGTGTATCAAAGTGCAACGGATTGCTGATCGGGAATGAGCTACTCGACACATAGCTTACAGATTGTTCCGGACACATGGTTTACACATGA
>CAWUHY010000362.1:0-1879 GCA_963922215.1 uncultured Gammaproteobacteria bacterium
GACCTGTTCGCAGATCGCGACCGATTCGCCTTTCTGGACCAGCCGCGCGAGATAGCCTTCGGCGGCGTGATAGGGCACGCCGGCCATCGGGATCGGCTCGCCCGCAGACTTGCCGCGCGCCGTCAGCGTGATATCGAGCAGCGCCGCGGCGCGTTTCGCGTCGTCGTAAAAGAGCTCATAGAAGTCACCCATGCGGTAGAAGACCAGCATGTCCGGGTACTCGGACTTGATGCGCAGATACTGGCGCATCATCGGCGTGTGCGCGTGGCTGAGGTTGGCAGTCATTGCGTCGTTAAATCAGGCTATCATGTGGCCTTGAGGGGGCAGATTTTTGTTCGGTTGCCGGCCTCGGCGTACAGCCGGGCGGCGAAACAAAAGAGATCATGAAAATACTGCATGTCGAAACCGGGCGCCATTTGTACGGCGGTCCGCAACAAGTACTGTACCTGATGCAGGGGCTGACCGCGCTCGGGCACGAGTGCACGCTCGTTTGTCCGCCGGGTTCCGGGATCGACACGGCCGCGCGCGGCAAGGCTCTGAACGTGCGCAACCTGTTTTGCGCCGGCGATCTCGACCTGCCGTTTGCCTACCGGCTCGTGCAGTTTATCAACGACTTCAAGCCGGACATCCTGCACTGCCACAGCCGTCGCGGTGCCGATATCTTAGGCGGCCTCGCGGCGAGTTTTGCCGACGTGCCAGCGGTCGTGTCGCGCCGCGTCGACAACGTCGAGATCAAGCTGATGGCGGCGCTGCGCTACCGACCGTTCAAGCGCGTGATCGCGATCTCGGAGAAAATCGCGCAGGTGCTGCGCGAGCACGACGTCGAGGAGAGCAAACTCGAGGTAATCCGCAGCGCTGTCGAAACACAGCAGTTTGCGGAGCCCACCGACTGCGCGTTCATGCGCGATGAATTCAACGTGCCGGACGATGCCTTCGTCATCGCGTCGGCCGCGCAACTCATTCCGCGCAAAGGGCACAAGTACCTCCTGCAGGCGATGGCCGACATCCGCTCGACGCACCCGCATGTGCGCCTTGCGATCTTCGGCCAGGGTCCGCTGGAAGACGAGCTGCGGGCACAGGCGGCTGCGCTCGGACTGGGCGGCTGCGTCCAGTTCGCCGGCTTCCGCGAAGATCTCGACACCTATTTCGGCTGCCTCGACCTGTTCGTGCATCCGGCGTTGAGCGAAGGACTTGGCGTTGCGACGCTGAAGGCACAGGCGGCCGGTGTTCCCGTGGTCGGGTTCGAGGCGGGCGGTCTGCCCGAAGCGGTGCTGCACGGCAAGACGGGACTTTTGGTACCGCCGGAAGACACGGATGCGCTGCGTCGGGCCATCCTGCGTCTCGTCGACGACGACGCGCTGCGCGCGCAGTATTCCGCGGCAGCGCGGCAACGCATGCAGGACGAGTTTTCGATCGAGACGATGGTGCAGAAACACGTCGCGCTCTACGAGTCGATTCTCGAAGAAGTATCCGATGGCGGATGAGCTGACAGCACTCGCCGCGGAGCTCGTCACTGTCTTGAAAGGTCGCGGCGAAACCGTGACGACGGCCGAGTCCTGCACCGGCGGCTGGATCGCCAAGTTGATCACCGATGTTCCCGGCAGCTCTTCCGTCTTCGAAGCAGGGCTCGTGACCTACAGCAATGCCGCGAAACAGGACTGGCTCGGCGTCAGCGACGAGTCGCTGAAGGAGCACGGCGCGGTCAGCGAAGCGGTCGTGCTCGAAATGGCGGACGGCGCGAGAGCGCGTGTGTCCGCCGATATCGCGGTTGCCGTCAGCGGCATCGCCGGGCCGGAAGGCGGAACGGCGGACAAGCCAGTCGGGACCGTCTGGTTCGCGTGGTCGACCGATGAACAAACAGAAGCGGACTGCCAGCTTT
>CAWUHY010000363.1:0-1869 GCA_963922215.1 uncultured Gammaproteobacteria bacterium
CAGCCAGCGCGGCAGATCGCCGTGCGCGGATGGGGACAGGCACGCGTCGATCGGTAGCGAATCGCTCCAGTGTGACAGCCCCAGTCGCTGGAGCACGTCGTTGATCGGGTTGTGCCTCATCGACGAATAGCAATGATCGAGACGAAATTGAAATAGCGCAGCCAGACGGCAATGTGCCGGAAGCCCGCAGCCGAGAGGCGGGCGCGATGTTCGCTGACGCGCTCGGGAATCAGGACATTTTCCAGCGCGCTGCGCTTGCGGCTGATTTCGAGCTCGCTGTAGTCGTTGCGGCGCTTGTGTTCGTGGTGGAGGTCGTAGAGCAGGGCCTCCATGTCGTCGTCCTCGTCGATCACTTTTTCAGACAGGACCAGCAGTCCGCCCGGCCGCAGGCCCTCGTAGATCCGCTGTATCAGCGCCTCGCGCTGGTCGACTGACAGAAACTGGAGCGTGTAATTCAGGACAACCATCGACGCGTCGCTTATCTCCGTGTCGACGATATCGCCGAGGACGGGCTGAATTCGTGTCTCATGCTGCGCGTCGACGGCGTCAATCAGGCGGGAGATCATCGCTTCGGAGTTGTCGATCGCAATGATCTCGACCTGGTCGGTTCGCGCGCCCTGGGCCATCGCGAAGCTCGCGGCGCCGAGCGAGCAGCCCAGGTCGTAGCAACGCGTGTCCGGTCGAACGAAACGGGCTGCGAGCGACCCGATCGCCTCGATCGTCGCCGTGTAGCCCGGGATCGAACGCTTCAGCATGTCGGGGAATACGCGCGCCACATCCTCGTCGAAGCGAAACGGCTCGCGACCGTCTCGCGCCTCAAATAGTGTGTCGTTGCTCACGGCTGGTCTGTCCGGTGGTCCTTGAAATTGCAGGCAATGAATCGCATGCAATCGCGTCTGAATATCTGAGAGAATGCGCGCGCTATGTTACGCGACTTGCACCAGGAACTGGGTATTCCGTCTTCGTTTGAAGGCCCCGGACCCGTGTTCGACGAGGCGACGCAGCTCGTCGATGTCGGGCCAAATCTTGTCGGGCGGATGCAGCGACTGACGCCGGAGGCGTCAGCACAGTGGACCGCGATGGCGGACGAGGCGGCGGCCGACGGTGTCCGACTGCTGATCGTGTCCGGTTTTCGCAGCTACGCCTACCAGGCTGGTCTTATCCGCAAAAAACTCGAGTCCGGTCAGTCGCTTGAAGAAATCCTGACGGTGAATGCCGCACCGGGCTACAGCGAGCACCACACCGGCCGGGCGGTGGATATCGCGACCCCCGGTTCCCGGCCGCTGACAGAAGACTTCGAAACGACAGAAGCCTTCGCGTGGCTGGGCCGGCGGGGAAAGGAATTCGGCTTTGTCATGAGCTTTCCGCGAGGGAACAGCCAGGGCTACATCTACGAGCCGTGGCACTGGTGCTGGCAGGCGGCATGACGCAGGCGGGTCGACGGCGCTCGAGCCCCCGGAAAAGCTCGATTTAATTGGAAATCGCTGTTGACTCGGCGGGGCAGTGAATAGACAATAGCCGGCTTGTGTCCGCGGAGGGGTACTCAAGCGGTCAACGAGGGCAGACTGTAAATCTGCTGGCTATGCCTACGTAGGTTCGAATCCTACCCCCTCCACCAGATCCGACGAGTTGGTGGAAGGCGCAAGTAAGCTCAACGAAAACAAGAGTTTATTTTCGAACCAGGTGAGGCTACACGCCGCGAGAGACACGAATTGAGCGGGCGCCGCAGGCACGGCGACGCAGTCGCTCAGGTGGGAAGGCACACAAGCAGGACAACGAAATCCGGACGGTTTTTAGAGGAGGACTGTCAGGATTTTTGCGCGCGAGCGATATTGATCCGCGCAATCGGCCGGGAAGATCGAATGCGAG
>CAWUHY010000364.1:0-1831 GCA_963922215.1 uncultured Gammaproteobacteria bacterium
AACCCGGTTGTTATGGAAGGCCAGAACATTGCGATTACGAACGGCTATCCGGATGCGACGGCAATCGAAAACACGCTGGCTGACACGACCGGATTTACGGTTGCGTTGAGCGCTGGCGATACGACGGCAACGTTCACCAAGACGGGCGCGACAGGCACCTGCGAAGTGGTCTACGTCGAACCGGCTGCGGCGAACACCCCGCCGACGATTACCGTAGACACCTCAGGCTGCTGATCATGCCACGCACTCGAAGCCAGTCCGGCTTTACGCTGATCGAGCTCGTCGTCGTGATCGCCATTCTCGGCATCCTCGCTGCATTCGCGATTCCGCGTTTCGCAAGCCTGGAACGGGAAGCGCGATCCGCGACGGTGCTCGGTGCAGCGGGCAGCATTCGCAGCGCAGCGACGCTCGCGCACAGCCTGTTCCTGACGACAGCGGCAACGCCGGTGGTTATGGAAGGCGTCGCGGTCGATCTGACGCAGGGGTATCCGGACTCGACGGATATCGCACTGACCATGGCGGATCTCACAGGATTCACCGTGACGGTCAATGCGACCGACGACCAGGCGACCTTCGCGAAAGATGGCGCGCCCGGCACCTGCGAAGTCGTTTACAACGACGCTGTCGTCAACCAGGCGCCGCTTGTTACGGTCGACATTAGTGGTTGCTAGGCCGTGGAGATTTCGCCGCTGACCGGTGAGCGCGGTTACACGATCATCGAGCTCGTTCTCGTGATCGTGATCCTCGGCATCATCGGCGTCGTCGCGGCCCCGCGATTTTTCGGCGAGTCGCAGTACGAACAGCGCGCGTTTCTCGACGAAGTCGCCGGCGCCCTGCGCTATGCGCAAAAGGTAGCTGTCGCAAGCGGCTGCCCGGTCGAAGTCACGCTGGCGGCGGGCAGCTACAGCCTCGCGCAACAGTCGGCCTCGTCAGGTCATTGCGATCCGACGGACGCAAGCTTTCCCGTGACCGTGCTGCTTCCCTCCGGCGACCCGGTGAGCGGCGCTGCGCCAAGCGGCATTGCGATCAGTCCCGCCACCTTTCAATACAACGCTCTCGGACAGACGAACCTCGGCTCGGATCAGACGATCGCCGTCGGCGGAAGTTCTCTAACCGTCCGCGCCGACAGCGGCCTGGTGACGGTGCCATGAAGCGCGAACGCGGATTAACGCTCGTCGAGCTGCTCGTGTCGATCGTAATCGTCGGGATCGCCGCGAGCACGATCCTCGGCGTTTTCTCGATCACATCTGCATCCAGCGCGGACCCGATGATCCGCCACCAGGCGGCGGCAATCGCCGAGTCCTATCTCGAGGAAGTACTGGCACGTCCGTTCGACGATCCGGACGGATCGGATACAGAGACGCTGCGGGCCGACTTCGACGACGTCGATGACTACGACGGCTTGCTCGACTCCGGCGCGAGGGATCAATTTGGCAATCCGATTCCGTCGCTCGGTGACTACACGGTCGCAGTAGCCGTTTCGAATTCCTCTGCGTTGCCAGGCATCCCGGCGGGTGATACCTACCGCGTCGACGTGCTTGTCACCCGGTCCACGGATATCAATTTCCAACTCAGCGGATACCGGACCCGATGAAACTTGAATCGCAATCCGGCTTCACGCTGGTCGAGCTCGTGATCACAATCGCGCTCAGTACGATTGTCATCTCGTTCATGTCGGTGTTTATTTCAGGGCCGGTGACGGCCTACAACGACCAGGTCCGCCGCGGAGAACTCGTGGACCTTGCAGAGGTTTCACTCCGACGCATGGCACGCGATGTCCGGTCCTCGCTGCCGAACAGCCTTCGTGTGACGTCCTCCGGTGGCGTCGTCG
>CAWUHY010000365.1:0-1828 GCA_963922215.1 uncultured Gammaproteobacteria bacterium
CATGGGCTGGATCAACCTGAACGGTCCCCCGGGCACCAACAGTTCGAAAGGCTCGCTGGAGGATCTCAACCGGCTCGGTGCGTCCCTCGGTGCGATGGCGCAATCGGACGTGGACGTTGGACCGGACGACGGTCCGATTGCGTCGGATCTTGAGACGGCGCGCGCACTCGGCGAACGCGTTGCGAACTGTGTACTCCGCTGGACTTCCTGAAGACCGCGTACCGCCGGCATGCCGGCCAAGGTGTCTGACATGATCTACGATCCGGAAATTGAAACGCGACCCGTCGCGGAACAGTATGAAATCGACAAGCAGAGCTATCTCAAGCAGGTGCGCTACCTGCTCGAAAACTCGGCGTTCTACCAGAAGAAACTGAAAGAAGCGGGATTCGATACGCCCGAGTCCATCGGCGGTCTCGACGATATCGCGAAGCTGCCTTTCACCGAAAAAGACGAGCTGCGCAAGACGCAGGCGGCTGCGCCGCCGTTCGGAGAGCATTTGTCGTGCAAACCCGAAAACCTGCGCAGAGTTTTCAGCACGAGCGGCACGACCGGCGTGCCTTGCTACCTCGGGTTGACGGACAACGACATCGAAATGTACGCGACGAACGTCGCACGCGGATACTCCGCTGCCGGCTTCAGCAACGGCCAGAGAATTGTCGTCGGGTTTAACGCTGGTCCGTTCGTCGCAGGAGCGGTCTACTACGGATTCGATCGTATCGGTTGCACAGTCATACCGGTCGGGACCGGAAACACCGAGAGGCTCGTCACCGCAATTCAGAAGCTTGGTGCGACGGGTATCAGCTGCACACCGTCCTATGGGCTTTACCTGATCGACTGGTGCCAGAAGCACGATATCGACACAAAAACGCTTGGACTAAAGAACATGATTACCGCCGGTGAGCCGGGCGGAGGCGACCCGTTGATCCGAGGTCGCATCGAAGAGGCTTTCGGCTGCAAAGTGCGAGAGTCGATGGGTATCGGCGACATTTCGCTGTCCGTCTGGGCCGAGGATGATGATGGCAACGGCATGCACTTCATGGCCCGCGGATTTGTTCACGTGGAACTCATCGATCCGGTGAGCGGCGACCCGATTCCCTGGGAGGACGGGGCTGAAGGTGAACTCGTCTACACTGCGCTGCAACGCGACGCGATGCCATTGCTGCGCTTCCGTAGCCGCGACCACGTTGTCGTCAACATGAAAGCAAACCCGACCGGACGAACAGGCCCGAGAATCCGCTGTGTTGGCCGTACGGATGACATGCTCATCGTGCGCGGCGTGAACCTCTTCCCATCCGCGATTCGGGCAATTCTCAAGGAATTCACACCCGACGTTTCGGGCATGCTCCAGGTCCGGCCTCTGAAGAAGACAGTGTTGCAGGATCCGCCGTTGCCGATCCATGTCGAGCTTGGTGAGGAATTCTCGGGTAATGCGGAGGCTCTCGCCGATAACCTGAAGGCAGAGATCCGATCGCGCCTTCTCGTTACAGCAGACATCACGCTGGTCGAGTACGGAACGATACCTCGTGAAACCTACAAGGCGAAGCTCATCGACTACTCAGACGCCGAGGCAGCGAATGAGAAGTCGGCATAGTCATTTACCTGTGATTACAATCAAGGCCGCACGTCGATGCGGCCTTTTTGTTGAACGACAGAGAAACGAGCGCGGAGTACGAGGATGATAAGAACAACACACACAGGCAGTCTTCCCAGGCCGGACGATCTGATCAAGGTCATGTGGGCGAAGGGCGACGGCGTACCTGTCGATGAGGCCGTGCTGGCGGAGCAGGTCGAGGCTGCGGTCGACCGGGCCGTGCGTAAACAGAAGGAG
>CAWUHY010000366.1:0-1815 GCA_963922215.1 uncultured Gammaproteobacteria bacterium
CGAGGCGCTGCTACTCGAGTATTCGCTGATCAAGGAGCACAAGCCACGCTTCAATATCCTGCTGCGCGACGACAAGAGTTATCCCTATATTTTCGCGTCGACAAACGATCGTTATCCGAGGCTGCGCTTTCACCGCGGTGCGCGCAAACAGAAAGGACGGTTTTTCGGGCCGTATCCCAGTGCAGGAGCCGTTCGCCATACGCTGAACGAGCTGCAGAAGCTGTTCATGATCCGCAACTGCAACGACAACTATTTCAGGAATCGCAGTCGGCCTTGTCTGCAATACCAGATCAAGCGCTGCACTGCGCCCTGCGTTGGCTACATATCAGAAGATGCGTACCGTGAAGATATCGACGCTGCGATTCACTTCCTGGAAGGCCGCAACACGCAGGTCGTCGACCGGCTGGTCACGCGCATGGAGCAGGCTGCTGAGGAGCAGGAATACGAACAGGCGGCGCGCTTTCGCGACCAGATCACGAAGCTGAAGAAGGTCGAGGCGCAGCAGGTCATGTCGCGGAGTACCGGAAAAGACCTGGACATCCTCGGCATCGCATCGACGCCGGCCATTCAGTGCATCACTGTGCTATTCGTTCGTAACGGATCGGTGCTCGGCAGTCGCGATCATTTTCCGCGTGTACCAGCGGACACGAGTCCGGAAGAAGTGCTCAATGAATTTGTCGCGCAGTACTACCTCGGCGGTGATCCACCGCGCGAGATTATCGTTCCCCATGCGATCGAGGATGCGGAGGTCCTTGCCGGCCAGCTGTCGGAGAAGGCGCAGCATCCTGTCGCGATTCGCCATTCCGTGCGCGGTGATCGAAAGCGCTGGCTGGATCTCGCGCGATCGAACGCGGAGCAGGGCTTGAGCCTCAAGCTCGCGAGCAACGCAACAATCAAGCGGCAGTTCAAATCCCTGAGTGAAATTCTCGGGCTGGAAGACGTGCCGGAGCGTCTCGAGTGTTTCGATGTCAGCCACACGTCCGGCGAGGCGACGGTCGCGTCCTGCGTTGTTTTCAACCAGGCCGGTCCTTTGAAGAGCGACTACCGTCGATTCAACCTGAGCCCGAAATCAGCCGGAGACGACTATGCGGCAATGGCGGAAGCGCTGCGCCGGCGATACGAGCGCATCAAGAAAGGGGAGGTAGCCGTACCCGACGTGCTGTTCATCGACGGCGGCAAGGGACAGCTGTCCGAGGCGATGAAGGTTTTGCGCGATCTCGAGCTCGACTGGATCAACGTTGTCGGTGTCGCAAAGGGGCGCGCGCGTCGAGCAGGGGCCGAACGAATCTTCCTGCCCGGGCAATCGACGCCGCTCAACGTCCCCGACAACGCCAGTGGCTTGCTGTTAATCCAGCAGATCCGCGACGAGGCGCACCGGTTTGCGATCACCGGCCATCGGGCGCGCCGGGGCAAGGCGAGGACGACCTCAAGACTTGAAGAGATTCCCGGCCTCGGTCCAAAGCGGCGGCGCGAGCTCCTTAAGCAGTTCGGTGGCTTGCAGGGTGTTCGCGGCGCGAGCATCGATGATCTGGCGAAAGTGCATGGTATCAGTCGGAATCTCGCCGAAACCATATACAATGACCTCCACTCGGACGGATGATCCCACTTTGAAATTCAACCTCGCGAATATCCTGACCTTGTTCCGGATCGCGGCAATTCCGGTTGTCGTGATCTGTTTTTATGCGCCTTTCGAGAATGCGCGGCCGGTCGCAGCGATCCTGTTCGGAATCGCAGCGGTGACCGACCTGATCGACGGCTGGATCGCCCGCCGCTTTAATCAGACTTCACGCTTCGGGGAATTCCTCGACCCAGTGG
>CAWUHY010000367.1:0-1774 GCA_963922215.1 uncultured Gammaproteobacteria bacterium
CGGCCTGGCGAAGCTGCACGGCGTCGCGACCGCAGAGCAGCGCAGCCGTCGAACCGGATCGGCCCTCGAGGTAGTCGAAGCGGCGCTGTTTGCAGCACGGGCAGTCGCCGTTCTCGTAAGCATCACTAACGTCGAGCTGCAGGAACTCGTTTGCCCAGACATCGATCGTGGTCAGCTCGCGGCCCAGCGCCTCGACGTTGCCCGTCAGAATTTTGAGAGCGTCGGTGACTTCGTAGTTCGCGACGATCGCAACGGCCGGCCCGATCACGCCGACGGTATCGCAGGTCGGCGTCGTGCCCGGCGCCGGTGGCTCCTCGAACAGGCAGCGGAAACAGGGCGTCGCAAACTCCTTCCAGCTCGCATCGCTGCCGTGCGGGAGGATGGAGATCTGCATGCCCGTCGTACCGACGGCGGCACCGTAAACGTAGGGCAGGCCGAGTTTGACTGCGACATCGTTGGCGAGATAGCGCGTCTCAAAGTTGTCGAGTCCGTCGACGAGGATGTCAGCCTGTGCGGCGAAGCCTTCGATGTTCGTGTGATTGATGTCGTCGACGACAGCCGTCACCTGCACGCTCGAATTCGAACGCTCGATCTTGCGTCTTGCAGCTTCTGCTTTCGGCAGGTTGTCCGCGACGTCCTGTTCGTCGAACAGCACCTGGCGCTGCAGGTTCGTCGTTTCGATGATGTCCCGGTCGACGATGATGAGGTGTCCAACGCCGGCCCGTGACAGCATATCGGCCGCCACTGTCCCGAGCGCACCGCAGCCTAAAATCAGGGCCGTACTTTCAGTCAGGCGCTGCTGTCCATCCTGGCCGAAGCCCGGCAGCAGCATCTGGCGGTGATAGCGGGACAGATCCTGGCTCATGCGCGGCGTCCCCGGATACGCGAATCAGCGCCGCGCGTAGAGCGTGTCTTGTTCGAGGAACAACAGCAGGCTGCCGTCGTCTTCGTCTGCCTTCGGGCGCTCGTAGACGGTCGTGCCATCCGGGAAGCACGCATCGAAGTTCGCGTCCCGGTAGCTCTTGTCGCTCGTGCACTGGTGGTAGTGTTTCCAGCCCTGGTCGAGCTCGCGAATGGTCGGTAGCGCCTCGGGGCGAGTCTCGGTCGCTTCCGCTGCAACGGGCGCACTTTCGACGGGCTCCGGATGCTCGTGGGCAACGTCGACGGAGGTCTCGATGCGCGACAGCAGCGGATCGATGATCGCGAGGACCCCGACAAGGAAAGCGACGCGCAGCAAGGTGGCATAGTTGGCCGTGAATGCCCTGAAGAAACGCACGAGAAGCGCGTCGTCGGGGGCCTTGCCTCCAAGGCGGCGCGGATTGGGTGCGCGACGTCTGGCCATCAACCGGTCTCGTAAGAATTCCAAGCCCAGACGGTAGCAAAAATCGCCGTCTGCGACACGCCGCGCCTGTCGCTCGGCACGGGCATCTGCAATGATAGTCGGTCGGGAGGAAAGTCTTATGGGTCGCTGGCGTCCGCCACCGAAAGCATCGTCGCCGTACATCACGCCGGAAGGCTTTGCGACCTTGCAGGCGGAGCTCGACGGGCTCTGGCTGCGCCGCCGGGATGTCGTCAAGGCGCTCTCCGAGGCGGCCGCGGAAGGCGACCGATCCGAAAACGCCGAATACATTTATCGCAAGAAAGAACTTGCGGGCATCGACCGCCGCATCCGTTACCTGCAGAAACGCCTTCCGAATCTGACGGTGGTCCGCGAGCATCCGTCGGCCGACCGCATTTTTTTCGGTGCGCATGTAACGGTGGAAGACGAGGAAGG
>CAWUHY010000368.1:0-1730 GCA_963922215.1 uncultured Gammaproteobacteria bacterium
CTTCAGCGCGTAGCGTTTGGCGAGGACCGCGCCCGGTTTGAGTTCAATCATGCTGCGCCCGGGACCTCGCGGCCTGCGCGCAACCAGCTTGACAGACACTCATGGCTTGCGACTAGCCGTTCGGCTCGGACGATCGCGCGGGCGTTCCGACGTCGACAGACTCTGAAAAACCGGTTTCCGCTTCGTAGATATCACGCAACAGGCGCCGCCAGTCTTCGTACTGTGCGGCAGCCGTGCCGGTCAGGCGTCGTGTTTCACCCTCGACCTCGATGACCATCGGGGCCGCCTCGGAACCGAATGACTCGGACAGTTCCTCGATCGCTTCGATGTGCATCTTCGACTCACTGCGGCGGGTAAAGCCTGCGAAAATCTGCTCAAAGCCCTGTGCGATACCGACGTTCTGCAGCTGGCGTTTCACCCGACGCGAGGACCTGCTCGACGAATCCGTATCCATCGCGATGGATCCTGCGAGAACGGCGACACCCATCAATGTCTGCAGCGTCGCTGCGCGTTGCACCTGGCGGTAGTTGATGCGTTCTTCGCGGCTGACCTTGCGCCAGTCGTGGTAGGGAATCGCAATGCCGTAGTAGAAGTTCGCGTAGTGTTCGTTCAGCGTGTCGACGACGAGTCGGTCGCGTTCGCGGATTTGCCGCAAGCGCTGCACGTTCGGATCGTTTTCGGCCGGGAGGCGAACCGGTTTCAAGTATCCGTCTTCATCCTCACCAAGATGTTCGCCAAACGCGAGCGGCGACATGTCGCCGAAGAATTTCAGTTCCGAGACCTGCCGCAGGCGGCGAACTTCGTCGCGTGACAGTCCCGAGGCGTGAGCATGCAGATCGTTCGCGAGATCGTTGTAGACCTTTTGATACGGATCCATACGCCGGTCGCGGTTGACTGAGTAGGACGACAGACCGGTCTGGGTCTCGTAGAGGTTCGTGAACCATTCCTTGCCGCTGACGTCTTCAACGCGGACCCGGATCTTGACGTATTCACCGTCCGATTCGACGATCGTGCCGCTGATGACCACGTCCGTGTAGGCCTCGGGCGTCGGAATGACGCGCACGGCGCCCCAGTGACCCGTGCCCTGCAGTGTTTGCTTCAGGTGGTAAGGAACGTAGCGGGCCTCGGCCTCGCGAATCTCCTCGTAGACGCCGGACTCTTCGGAGTCATTGTCGTCGGGGATCCCGTCGTTGAACTCCACGATTCCGATGTCGAGCAGCAGGGACTCCTCGACCGGCGTCGTTGCGACTTTCAGTTCCGTTTCTTCTGCCTTGATGACTTCGTTGACCGTGCATCCGGCAGCTCCAAGCAGGCAGGCGCCTGCCAGCAATATCGTTCGCAGTGTATTTCGCATGCGTATTTCTAGAGTCCTTTGTACTTGCGGTATTCCTCCCAGAGCCGCTCACGAAGGACCGGGTCTTCCTCCGCCAGCGCAACCTCACGGAGCTGACGCGCAACGATGTCGTCGTCCACGATAACGGGGATGTCGTCCGGCGTCCGCTCGGCGATTTCTTCCTGGGACATGCCGGCTGTGCTCGCTTCACGCGGCGGAGCAGGATTCGAGACGCTCACTCCGCCCATACCACTGCCAGCCTGTTCGCCGAGGCTGATGCCGCCAGAGCCTCCATTGCCGCTGCCGTCGCCAAAGCCTTCGGTATTGCGACCGACCGACGTGACTTCGCGCTGTTCTTCCATGAGGACTTCGTCGAAGCCACCTAAGGATTCTTCGA
>CAWUHY010000369.1:0-1696 GCA_963922215.1 uncultured Gammaproteobacteria bacterium
CATCGGCCGACAGCACCGTTCCCGGCTCGCCATTCGCCGACGCGTCAACGTCCGCAGCCCAGCACTTCATGCGTGCGCCGTCCACGTCGAAGAAACAGCCGGGGACCGGGTTGAATGCCCGCACCTTGCGTTCGAGTTCGACGGCGGGTTGAGACCAGTCGAGCTTTGCGTCGGCAGTTTTGATTTTGCCGGCGTAGGTCGCCGCGTCATCATCCTGTGCGACGGGCGTCATGGAGCCATCGAGAATCGAGGGCAAATCGCGGACGAGCATCTCGCCGCCGAGCGCTGCAAGACGATCGTGCAGTTCGCCCGCCGTCTCCTTGCTGCCGATCGTCAGCCTGTCAGTTGTGTAAACGGGACCCTCGTCAAGACCGGCCGTCATCTGCATCAGGCTGATGCCGGTGCTGTCATCGCCGTGCAGGATTGCCGCCTGGATCGGCGCGGCACCGCGCCAGCGTGGCAGCGCGGACGCGTGCACGTTCAGTGCTGTGACGGTCGGGATGTCGACAACGGCCTGCGGCAGCAGCAGGCCGTAAGCCGCGACAATGAGCAGGTCCGGCGCGAATGCCTTCAGCTCGTCCTGCGCTTCATCGGTTTTCAGCGTGCGCGGCTGGCAGACGGGAATCGATGCGTCGATCGCGAAACGCTTGACCGAGCTCGGCTCGATCTTCTTGCCGCGTCCGGACGGACGATCCGGCTGCGTGTAGACGGCAACGGGCCGATAGCCGCCGTCGCACAGCGCTTTCAGAGAGGCAAGAGCAAAGTCCGGCGTACCGGCGAACACGATGCGCGGATCAGTCATTGAGGTGTCAGGCGCTGGCAGCGACCTTGTAGCGACGGTCTTTTTCGAGTCGCTTGCGGATCCGCGAGCGCTTCGCTTCCGACAGGTAGTCGACGAATAGCTTGCCGTCGAGGTGATCGATCTCGTGCTGCACACAAACGGCGAGCAGCCCGTCGAGCTCCGTCTCCTGCTCGTCACCGTTGCGGTCGAGGTAGCGCACGCGCACGGTGTCCGCCCGCTTCACTTCCTCGTAGTAGCCCGGCACGGAAAGGCAGCCTTCCTCGGTTGCGACGACGCCGTCTTTCTCGGTGATTACCGGGTTGATAAAGACATGCGGCTCCGACTGATCCTTCGACACGTCGGCCACGAGCAGCCGGCGATGTACGTCGACCTGCGTCGCCGCAAGTCCGATGCCCGGAGCGGCGTACATCGTCTCGAACATATCGTCGATCAGCGTGCGTAAATCATCGTCCACGACGTCCACAGGTACAGCCTTCTTCCGCAGCCTGGGATCGGGGAACTCTAAAATTGTCAGTTTCGCCATAATATGAAATGTTAAATTGATCGCGAATCATCGGAATATGTGGGGTACCGCGCCCCCGATTCCAATGTCGGTGCTTCTCAGATTTTCTACAAGAGTGACCTAAATAATTGACTTTATTAAATATGGTGTCGGACAATGCCGCCGACGAAAGGCTCAAAATCCGTCATTTCGGGGCAGGAAATGTGACGTATTGCAGCTTTGGTCGCGCCGGATACACATATTATAGCCCGTGCTAAAGACTTGTACCTTAAGTTAAGGGAGCAAACGCGAATCATGTTCCACCGCAACGCAAAACCTTCATCCGGCCTTCGGGTTACCGCTTTTCTCACGACGATCGTGGCGCTCGGCGGTTGCTCCACTGTCAGTTCCAT
>CAWUHY010000370.1:0-1683 GCA_963922215.1 uncultured Gammaproteobacteria bacterium
CGGGCAATCGCGCGACCGTCGGCGCCCGCGATCGGCGCTTCGCCGGCGGCGTAGACGTCAAGCAACACGAGTACGTCGACCTCCGACAGCGCGCTTGCGAAATCGTCCATGAGGTCTCGCGTCCGGGAATACCGGTGGGGCTGGAACACCAGCACGAGCCTCCGATCCGGCCAGCCTGTGCGCGCGGCCGAAACCGTCGCCGCAATCTCGGTCGGGTGATGCCCGTAGTCGTCGACGATGAGCACACGGCCCGCGGCCGTGTCCACTTCGCCAAGCGTCTGGAAGCGGCGATCGATGCCCTCGAATTGATCGAGTGCACGAACCAGCGCGTCGTCTCCAACGTTAAGCTCCTGCGCGACGGCGACCGCCGCGAGCGCATTTCGGACGTTGTGCAAGCCCGGCAGCTTCAATGAAAGCTCGAGATCGGGCTTGTCGGACCGGACGACGGTGAAACGGGTGCTGCCTGCGTCGAAACGAATGTTGTCGGCGCGGATGTCTGCGGATTCGGACGTGCCGTAGGTCACGATCTGGCGGCCGATGCGCGTCAGGATTTCGTTGATGCCGGGGTCGTCCGCGCAGACGACGGCAAGCCCGTAGAACGGCAGGTTCTGCAGGAATTCGATAAAGCCGTCCTTCAGCTTTTCGACATCGCCGTCGTAGGTCGACATGTGGTCCGCATCGATATTCGTAACGACCGCGAGCATCGGCTTCAGGTGCACGAACGAGGCGTCCGACTCGTCCGCTTCCGCGACCAGGTATTCGCCCTGGCCCAGGCGCGCATTCGCATCGGCGCTCTTTAACCGGCCGCCGATAACGAACGTCGGATCGAGGCCGCCCTCGGCAAGTACGCTCGCGACGAGGCTCGTCGTCGTGGTTTTGCCGTGCGTTCCCGCGACGGCGATTGAGTAGCGGAAGCGCATCAGCTCAGCGAGCATCTCGGCGCGCTGGACGACCGGCATCAGGCGCTCGATCGCTGCTGCAACTTCGGGATTGGTTTCATCGACCGCGCTGGAGACCACGACTGCGTCTGCAGCATCGATGTTCTCTGCAGCGTGGCCGATGAATACGGTAGCGCCCTGGGCCTCAAGGCGCCGTGTTTGTCTGTTCGGTTTCAGGTCCGAGCCCTGCACGTCGTAGCCGAGGCTCAGCATCACTTCGGCAATACCGGACATGCCGGAACCGCCGATGCCGACGAAGTGGACGCAGTGAATTCGGCGCATGCGGTTGATCATGCTTGCGCCTCCTTCGCCGCCGCTTGCGCGACGCAGTGCCGAGTAATCGTCGCCAGCGCGTCGGGTTTCGCAAGCGCCCGCGCCTTCTCCGCTCGGGCAAGCGCGACGTTGCGATCTGAGAGGCGCGCGATTTCATTGGCGAGTGCGCGTGCGTCGAGGTCGCGTTCCTGGATGATCACGCCGGCGCCCGACTCAGCCAGTTCGCGCGCATTCGCCGTCTGATGATCGTCGACCGCAGCCGGGTACGGCACGAGTACGGCCGGCAGGCCAACGGCGCAGAGTTCGGCAACGGTCAGCGCACCGGCGCGGCACACGGCAAAGTCGGCCCAGGCGTAAACCTCTGCCATGTCCTCGATAAAAGGCAGCAATTCCGCGTCGACCCCCGCCTCCCGGTAGGCCTGCTCCGCGAGCTCGAGCGTGCGCGGTCCGCACTGGTGTCGGACGACAGGCC
>CAWUHY010000371.1:0-1669 GCA_963922215.1 uncultured Gammaproteobacteria bacterium
GCAGTCGGCCATGTCTTTCGCGTCGGTGACAAGCACCGGCTCCGGCTTCCAGCGATCGCTGGCGTCTGGCTTGACCGTCAGCACCGCATCGACGTGATCGCCTTCGAGCAGCCGTTCGCCGAGGCGCGTCGCAATGCCGGTCCACTGTGCGCCGGGAAGCGGCGGCGACAAGCGCGCTTTCAGCATCTCGCGGTGCACGCCGAAGAAGGTCTCGTTGCCGTCGCCGCGCGCCCTGCCGTGGACGGTCTGCTCGAGTCCCGGGTAGTCCGGCCGGATGAACTGGCAGGCACGCCCGCAGCGCGACGGGTCGTCTGTCCGTGAAATGCCGCAGTCGGTGCAGAGATCCCGGTACGGGGCTGTCACGATGGCAAAGAGTCCAGAAAGGAGCGGTAGTCGTCGACGAAACGCTCCGGGTGTTCGAAATGCGGCAGCGCGCCGGTGGTGTAGGAGGTCTTCCGCCAGTTCGAACGCGACTCTGTCCAATCCGCTTCACGAAAGTCACCGAAGTCACCGCGCGTGCCGTGCGCCAGCCACACGGGTAGCTCAAGCGACTCGTAAACGTTGCGGATATCGGCCGAGAACAGGCGGCCGGAGAGGAACGCGAGCGGCGCATGCTCGGCGCCGGGCTGGTCCGTCGTTTGCTCGGCGTATTGCGCGAGCCCCTCATCGACATTGTCGGAGCCGAAGGTCTTGCGCAGGAAGTAGCGGATCACGGCGGGCCGGCGCAGGCGATTAAACAGGAAGCGGCCAATCGCGGGCCGTTTTGTCACGGCCGAGAGGAATCCGATCTCGCGCGTCGTGCCGGGCGGGTCGCGCAGGTCGTCCGCGCCGCGACTGAAGCCGGTCGGCGTGATCAACGCGAGCGAGGCAAAGTGCTCCGGGTTCTCCGACGCGACACGGGCCAGGAACTCAGACGACAGTGACAGCGCGGCCGCATGCACTTTCGTGTCGGGATGCTCTTCGCGGATCGCATCGACTGCGGCACGAATCGCCGCGACGTAGGTCTCGACGGAGTAGTCGCGCTTCGAGCGGTCAGACAGTCCGAAGCCCGGCAGGTCGAGCGCATATACGCGATGCGTCGCCCGCATGCGATCGAAGACCGGTTTGATCTCGTACGCGGATCCTGCCGCGTTGATGCTGTGCAGGATCAACATCGGCTCGCCGCGGCCCGCAACGTATAGCGCGAGTTCGCCCGAGTCTGTCGCAAGCGTTGTGAGATCCGCATCCAGTGCGGGCTTTAATTCATCAGGCAAAGCGAATCCGTGCGGTATCTATAAAGAACGAGCATAACGCAGATTCAAATGTCGAGCGGCGCGATCAGCAGCGGTTGCGATTGAATGCGCTCCAGCAGGTCATCGGCGTTGAACAGCGTGCCGATGACGATCAGTTCAGTCGACTGCACAAAGCGTCCAAGGTTTGCACGACCCAGCGGCGTTGCCGGGTCGGCGACGACGACCGCGTAGTGCGTGTCGAAGCGGCACATCTCGCGCTGGATCAGCCCGTCGAGATCGCCGGTCGGGTCGCCTGCGACGCGGTCGGCGAGGGCGAACTCGTCGCGGTCGTCATTCCCCGAGACGTCGCCGATGCCTGCGATCACCGGATTGAAGACCTGATCGCCGAGGAAGATCTGGAACGCCACCTCGCCCGCTGCGGGCGGCGTCTGCATGAT
>CAWUHY010000372.1:0-1621 GCA_963922215.1 uncultured Gammaproteobacteria bacterium
CGGCTTGCCGTATTTCTGTTCGCCAATTTGCAGGTACGGCGCGAGGCTCGTCGGCGACAGGAAGTTGCCCTGCGGGTAGATATGAAAGAGCTGATGGGCTTCGCCGCCGATCTGGCCGCCGAAGATAAAGTCGGCTTCCGGCGCGAACCCGTCTGTCCTGTCCTCTTCGGCGTACTGGTCCTGCACCGTCTTGCTGATCCTGCCGATATAACTCGCGGCTTCGCGAACGCGCTGAAAGCTCGCCAGACTCTCGCTCGCTCCGTCGCGCAGATCGCGGCGGATTGTTGCAACGACAGCCTGTGTCGTTGCGAGATTCCCGGCGCTTAAGAGCGTGAAGAAGCGACCATTGAGATCGTCGAAACGATGCATCTTGCTGAACGTTCCGAGCTGGTCGATTCCGGCATTCGTACGGGAGTCCGAGACGAAGACAAGTCCGTCGTTGACGCAGGCGGCGAGGCAATAGGTCATGGCGTGAAGCTTAACCTCGCGCAGCACGGAGGCAAACAAAAATGTACGCCAATTTCAGATCCAGCGGCGCACCGTTGCACAGTAGCGCTCGTAGTCTGAGCCGAACAGTTCTCGCATCGCACGCTCCTCCGGCAGGATCTGCGTCACCGTGATCGAGAGTACGAACAGAATGATGGCGACGAGCCCGAGCGGGTTGCCTCGCCAGACGGCGAATCCCAGCAGGATCAGCAGCATGCCGAGGTACATCGGGTTGCGTGAGTATCGGAACGGGCCGGATTCGACGAGTGCCGTGGACGACTCCGGTTTCAGTGGATTGACGGTCGTCGCTTTCTGGCGGAACGCGCGAACCGCCACAACGTCGATCACAACGCCGCAGCCGGCGAGCAGTCCCGCAAGCAACAGCTGGCCGCCGAACTCAAGGTTCCACTCGGGAAAGACGCGGCTGGCGCCCCAGATCAGCAGCAGTGCGGCAATCGCCTGAATCGGAGGAGGAACAAGTGGACGCATCAGGATTCTTCGTGGAGCAGTCGCGAGGCCTGCTCAGAATTCTAGCGCGTTTTCATTGATCATCGTTTCTCCGTACCATCCCGGTTTTCCACGCTTTTCAGGGCCCTCACGCGTGCTGCGTTTTCTTCGGCAAAACCTGCGCTGGATTGCCGGTGGCTTCCTGCTCACCTATTTCTCCAGCTTCGGTCAGACATTTTTCATCTCGGCGTCGATCGGCGAATGGCGGGCGGCCTTTGATCTGAGCCACGGCGAAATCGGGCGTCTGTACATGTTCGCGACCCTGGCAAGCGCGCTGTCACTGCCGTTTCTCGGTCGTATCGTCGACGTGATGCCGGAGCATCGAACAATCCTGCTGGTCGTTCCAACGCTCGCTCTCGCGACCCTGCTCGCTGCTTTCGCCCCGTCTGTCGCAATGCTGTTCATCGCCCTCTACCTGTTGCGCCTGTTCGGACAGGGCATGATGACGCACATCGCGCTGACGGCGACCGGCCGCTGGTTCGAAGCGCAGCGCGGCCGCGCCGTGTCTCTCGTGGTGCTCGGGCACCAGGGCGGTGAGGCAACGCTGCCGCTGCTGTTTGCTGCCATTGCTGTTGCTTTCGGCTACCAGGCCGGCTGGGTCGCGGGCGCCGCGATGCTGCTGTTCGTC
>CAWUHY010000373.1:0-1608 GCA_963922215.1 uncultured Gammaproteobacteria bacterium
TGCGCGCCGAGGAATCGCCGCTCGGAACCACGCGCCTCCTGTCGCGAATCAATGCCGAGCTGGACGACGAAGTCGTCCGTGAAGTCGAGGATGTTCCGCATACTGCAGCGCGGCGTTTCAGGCCGCTTGCCGGCGCGGCTGCGGCAGCGGCAGTTGCCGTGCTCGCCGTGTTTGGGGCGACCAATCTGTATGCGCCGGACGTCGAGACCTCGGCCTACACGGTGCCGCAGGCTGAAGACGAGGTTTACTTCGAGCGTCACAGCCAGTCCGTCGACGATTTCAATACGCGCGTCGTCAGCTTCGAGCTGCGCGGCGAGGAACTCGAGTCTGGCGACGAAAACGTCGAGGACGACGAGAACGAGACGGAATCCGAACCTCGCGCAGAATGAACAAGCGCTTATTCGACTACCGGGCCGTACTGCTTGCTGCATGCGGCCCTTTTCTATTGTCTGCGAATGCGTTTGCCGACAGTGCGGCCGAGTGGCTGGATCGTATGCGCACGGCGATCGAGTCCGAGCATTACGAAGGCGTGGTCCTGCGCCAGCAGAGCGGCAAAGTCGAAACGCTGACGATCCGGCGGGCGATGATCGATGGCGTTCTCCGCGAGCGGCTGACGAGCCAGGAAGGCAGCGGCATGGAATTTTTGCGGACCGGCGACGAGGTGCATTGCGTCTTGCCCGACAAGCGGGCCGTGCTGATCGACACCTGGGAATCGCCGAGCATGCTTTTCACATCGATTCCGGCCAGCAGCGAGCGGTTTTCAAGTGCCTATTCGATGAAGGTCAAGCCCGCCGGTCGCGTTGCCGGACGCTCGACGACGCTGCTCGCCATCGAGCCCGATGACGGCCTGCGCTTCAGTCACCGTCTCTGGCTGGATTTCGAGACGGCGATGCCGTTGCGTACCCAGATCGTCGACGGCAACGACACGGTGCTGTCGGAGATTCGTTTCGCGGCTATCGATCTCGACGCCGACTTACAAATCCGCGATTTTGAAACCGATCATGACCTTGCCGACTACCGCTGGGTCGAACGGCGCAAGGACATCAGCACGGTTGCCGATACCGACTGGGACAGCGACGCGCTGCCGGTCGGCTTCGAGCGCGTGTCGGTGCACGACGAAGTCCTGCGCGGCAGCGATACACCTGCGACGCATATCCTGTACTCGGACGGGCTGAGCAGCGTGTCTGTCTTCATCGAGCCGGCAGCCGGGCGCTCCAGCACGACGCGGTCCAGCATCGGTGGTGCCAACTCCTTCAGCACGACCCGGAGCGGCTACCGCATCACCGCGGTCGGCGAAGTGCCGGTCGAAACCGCGGAACGCATCGCGCTGTCGATGCGCAAGCCGTGAACAGGCACCCGGCGACCGTCGTCGCCGTCGAACTCGAAAGCTCCATGGTCATCGTGCAACCCGATCAACCCGTTGCCTGCGCGCGCTGCGCAGCTGGGCGCGGGTGTGGCGCCGGCGTGTTTTCGAAGTCCGTCGGCACGCTGTCTGTCGCGCTTGGCGACAACGACGCGGTTCCCGCGGTTGGTGAGCGTGTGAGCCTTGTGATCGAAAGCGGCGGGCTGCTCCGCGGCGCAACGCTCGTCTACGGCCTGCCACTCGCA
>CAWUHY010000374.1:0-1586 GCA_963922215.1 uncultured Gammaproteobacteria bacterium
ACACCGACCTCCCCTTGCCTGTGGACGAGGCGACAAGCGCGCACTGCGGAAGCTGCCGCGCCTGTATCGACGTTTGTCCGACGGCTGCCATCACAGCGCCGTTTGAACTAGACGCGCGGCGCTGCATTTCCTACCTGACGATCGAGCATAAAGGCACCATCCCGGAGGACCTGCGTGCTCCGATCGGCAATCGAATCTATGGCTGCGACGACTGCCAGCTTTTCTGTCCCTGGAACAAGTTTGCGCAACAAACACAAGAACCGGATTTCGCGCCGCGGCATTCTCTCGATCGGGCCAGTCTCACATCGCTCGCGGCGTGGAGCGAAGACGAGTGGCTGGAGAAGATGGAAGGCAGTGCGATTCGCCGCATCGGCTTCGAGCGCTGGCAGCGCAACCTCGCTGTGGGGCTCGGCAACGCAAAGACGTCAGCGGCCGTGATCGAGGCACTCCAGAACCTGAAAAACAGCGAATCCTCGCTTGTGCGCGAACACGCAGAGTGGGCAATCGCGCGCCACAAAGCGTGAAGAACCTCAAAAATCTGTGGCTCAGTCGTTATTTTTAGAACCGGAATTGCTTCACAATTTCGCCCCATCGCTGGACACGCGCATGCTGAAATACGCGAGGGCTTTAGTGGCACATCCCGTCACACTCAACACGGATTACAAGAAATCCCTGCTCGAAGGACTCGAGTTGTTCACCGGCGTCTGCCCGAACGACATCGACGGTTTGCTCGAGCGGTGTTCGCGTCGTGATCTGACGAGCGGTGAGCTGCTGTTGTCGCCGGGTAGCTCCAACGAGCATGTCTACGTCGTGCTCGCGGGTTCGCTGAACATCCACGTCGGTTCGCCGAATGCCGAGCCCCTGACGACGATGCAGGCTGGAGCCTGCGTCGGCGAGATGTCCATCATCGAAAGTCGCGATCCCTCGGCCTTCGTCATCGCGGCGGAGCCGACCCATGTCCTCGTTATCCACCAGAGCGTTCTGTGGGAGATGGTCGACGCATCGCATAACTTTGCAAAGAACCTGCTCGTCGTGATGTCAGAGCGGGTGCGCAGCCACAATCGCGTCATCGCCGACAGCTACGGTGAACTCAAAAAGGTCGAACGCCACGCCACAACCGATGCACTGACCGGACTCGGCAACCGGCACGCGATGCAGGCAATGTTCCCCCGCGAAATCAGCGGCTGCGCGGACAGCGGCAAGCCGGTGTCCCTGGTCATGATCGACGTCGACAACTTCAAGGTATTCAACGACAAGTTTGGTCACGTCGCCGGCGACCGGGCGCTGAAAGCCGTCGCACAGGTTCTTGTCAAACAGTTCCGTCCCAGCGACATCATCGTGCGCTACGGGGGTGACGAATTCGCCGTTCTTTTACCCGGCGTTTCACTGCAGGACGCGAGCGACGTCGCAGAACGCGTGCGCAAGACAGTCAGCGGAACGACCGGCGACGGTTCCGACTCCCTGATCCGCATACCGATCCGGATCTCAATGGGCATTGCCGAAACACGCGGTGGCGATCTCGACGCGCTCGTGCGTGATGCGGCTGCGGCCCTCTACCGCGCCACGCGCGCCGGCCGCGACGCCGG
>CAWUHY010000375.1:0-1563 GCA_963922215.1 uncultured Gammaproteobacteria bacterium
TCGAATCCGCTGTCCGGGCCGAATTGTTCACACAGGCAGCCGCCCGGTCGCGCATCCAGACGCATGCGCGCAGCATCGCCGGAAATTGTCAGGTCAGGGTTCCACCACTCTGCAAGTCGTCCGGTCAGCGCAGCCCAGACTGCCTCGGGCTGATGCGCGATCTCAACTTCGTGGCGCACGGTAAATCCACCCGTGCTCGCATCAAGTACCTCGCCGGGCGCTGCCTCCGCCAAGAGGGCGAGCAACGCTGTCAGTAAAAGCCTCTTCATAGAATCCTTCGTAAGCGATCGCAGAGCGCGACGCTCGTTTTCACCAGCACCAGTGTAGTAAGTTATTTGCGGTACCCGCAATCACTGGGAAGAACGCTATGAGGAAATTGACTGGCTGGACGCTGCTCGCAACCCTGTTTGTGCTGGCGGCATGCGACGGAACGAGTCCGACCGCTGATAAAGACTCTGGCGACGGATCACTCGACAAGCGAGCATTCGAACCGACGCTGGACGGCAAATGGATCGGCAACGGAATTTCCTACGGCGCCTACCGCGACGGCGAAGGGCCGGGGACGGCACTGACCTCGAAGGACGATATCCTCGAAGATCTCGAAATTCTCGCGCCGCGCTGGAACCTGATTCGCCTGTACGGCGCCGATCAGCAGTCATTGAACATCCTCGAGGTCATCGAGGAGAACGAACTCCCGATCAAGGTGATGCAGGGAATCTGGCTGGACGCACATAAGACCGCCGAGGAAAACAATGAACAGGTGCGTCTCGCGATCGAATATGCCAATCGCTTTCCGGACATCATTGTTGCAGTCAACGTCGGCAACGAGATCCTTGTCGACTGGTCCTATCACCGGCTCGACGACATCGACGCCGTCATCGACAAGATTCGCAACGTTCGCGCCAGCATCAAGCAGCCGGTCACGGTCGCGGACGACTACAACTTCTGGAACAAACCCGATGCGCAGCGCGTCGCGGACGAACTCGATTTCATCTGCCTGCACGCCTATGCGTTCTGGAATAACAAGACGCTCGACGTCGCGATGGAATGGACTGAATCAATTTACGACGACATCCAGAGCCGCCACCCACAGCATACGATCGCGTACTGCGAAACCGGCTGGCCCACCAGCAGGATCTACGATGACGGTAGCTACGAAGGCGGTCTGATCGGCAAAGCCGGCGAGCCGGAGCAGGAAGTGTTTTTCACAAAGTACGACCGGTGGGTCGAGGAGAACGGCGTCATCTCCTTCTATTTCACGTCGTTTGACGAGCAGTGGAAAGGCGGCTTCGACGGCGACAACCCGATGGACAAGGCGGAGAAGCACTGGGGCCTCTACTACAGCGACCGCACGCCGAAACAGGCCTTGCAAGACTGACGGGCGGTCGGCAGCGCTGCGCCATCAGAATAACGAGACGTAGAGAAAGACGGCGCTGACCGCGGCCAGTGAAAAATACAGTTTTTTGAATAAGCGCATTGCAACTTCTCCTTGTTGCCTCCAACTAAGAGACCTTCGCGGCCTGTCTGTAGGTAGTGATAACAGGCCCTAGCTGAACGGAAACT
>CAWUHY010000376.1:0-1560 GCA_963922215.1 uncultured Gammaproteobacteria bacterium
CGAGGCGCTGCCGGTCGCCGATGATCTTCGCGAATTCGTTCACGACGTCGGGATCACCGATGTCTTTCTTCTGTGCCGTCGTCGACAGCAGCAGGTGGTTGTAGACGAGCCACGACACGGTTTCGGCATCCTCACGCGGCAGTCCGTGTTCCAGGCAAAACGCCTCGGCGTCGAGCGCACCAAGCTTCGAATGATCGCCGCCGCGTCCCTTGGCGATGTCGTGGAACAGTCCGGCGAGATAAATGATTTCCGGCTTGTCCTGCGCCTGCATCAGTTCGCTGCAGTGCGGGACTTCGTGATTGAAGCGCTCGAGCGCAAAGCGTCGCAGGTTGCTGACGACGAAGAGGGTGTGTTCGTCGACCGTGTACGCGTGAAACAGGTCGTACTGCATGCGGCCGACGATGCGGCCGAAGGCCGGGATGTACAGTCCGAGTACGCCGTAAAGATTCATGCGGCGCAGCTCGTGGGTCACACCGTCCGGCGCCTTGATGATCTCGAGGAACAGCCGGTGATTGCGCGGATTCTGACGGAAGTTCTCGTCGATCAGATGCAGGTTTCGCTTGATCAGCCCAATCGTGTATGCGCTGACGCCCTTGATATCGGGATGCTTCTGCAGCAGCACGAAAAGCTCGAGCAGGGCAGACGGGTCGTCGAGGAAGACCTGGTTGTTCGTTGTCTGCAGATAGCCGTTCTTGATCTGGAAGCGTTCGTTCAGTGCGAGCGGCGTCGCCGTCGGATCGTTGAGGATCGCTTCCTCGAACAGCTGCAGCAGCATTTCATTGATTCGCGACAGGTCCATGACCGTACGGTAGTAGCGCTGCATCATCTGCTCGACGGCGAGGGTATAGCTCGCGTCCTCGTAGCCCAGCATGGCCGCGAGTTTGACCTGGTAGTCGAACAGCAGGCGGTCCTCGCCGCGACCGGTCAGAACGTGCAGCGCGAAACGCACTTTCCAGAGAAAGGCCTGGCCGCGCTTGACGATCTTGAGCTGGCCCTTCGTCAGGAAGCGGTGCTCGACGAGCTCGTCAAGCGTGCGCGTCCCGAAGTGGCGCTTCGCGACCCAGTTGATCATCTGGATATCGCGCAGGCCGCCGGGGCTGCCTTTTACATTGGGTTCAAGGTTGTAGCCGGTGTCGTCATAGCGCGCATGTCGCGCGATCTGCTCGCGGCGTTTTTCCTCGAAGAAGCGGTTCGACGGCCACAGCCTGTCGGGCGCGATTTCCGCATCGAGTTCCGCAAGCAAGTCGGACGGCCCGGCGAGGAGTCGTGTCTCGATCAGCGTCGTGGCGACCGTGATGTCGTCTCTGGCGGCCTCGAAGCACTGGGCAACCGTACGCACGCTGTGCCCGATCTCGAGACCTAGGTCCCACAAACTCGTGACAAAGCCGGACAGGCAGTCCTCCCAGCCGTCGTCGAGTTCTTCCGGGAGCAGGAGCAGGATGTCGACGTCCGATGCCGGGTGCAGTTCGCCCCGGCCGTAGCCGCCGACGGCAACCAATGCCACATCGTCAGCCACCGGGCCGGCATGGGCCAGCCAGAGATGATTCAGCACAGCGTCAA
>CAWUHY010000377.1:0-1505 GCA_963922215.1 uncultured Gammaproteobacteria bacterium
GCAGCTGGTCCGCCATCCGGAATGCGGCGCGTGCTGTCAGAAGGTCACCCTCGGAAAGCGCGCGAATGCCTTCGCTCATGCGCGCTTCAAACTCACGCTGTTCGATCGCCGCTTCGACCCGCCGGAGTCCATCCGCAGCCGCTCGCCACTGCGGGTCGAGTTCGACGGCACGCGCGAAACTCTGGCGTGCAGCCTCGAGTTCGAGCGAGCGTTCGTAGTCAATGCCCTGATCGACAAGCGACAGCACTTCGCCGAGATTGCGCGCGCGAGCCAGGCCATCTCTCGCCGCCGAACTGTTCTGGCTGATGGCCACGGCAAGTTCAAAGGCAGTGATCGCGTCCGGCGCGTTTGCAGCTTCAAGTGCGGCCCGGCCGTCGCGCATGGCCTGGTCGAAAACGCCGTCGACGCGTTCCAGCAGAGGATCGAATAGCGCGATGGCCTCCTCGTAGCGTTCGGCTGCGGTCGTGTAGTCGCGAGCGAGGTAGGCCGCATCACCCGCCTCGTAAACGGCTTTGGCGCGTGCGTAGTCCAGTCCGCCCCAGCGCGCGACCGCGCGTTCTTCCAGTGTTTCGATTTTCGCGAGCAGTTCGCCCAGTATCTCCTCGGTCTCTGCCCGCTCCCTGACGCGACGGTCACGCAGCGTCGCGGGATCGTCGTCGGGTTCGGCCGCGTCTTCGACGGCCTCCGGCTGCGGCTCCTCGACAGGCGTTTCGACGACAGGTGCTTCCTCCGCCGAGCGATCGACAGCGTCCGGCAGGAAAAACACGACCGACGACAGAATACCGAGCAGCACGAGCAGACTGATTGCCAGAACGCGGGGAGACACGCCGTCGGAGCTGCTTTCCTCAACGCCCGGCAAAGGACGATCGCTTCGACTCGTCGGCCGGATGCTGGTTGGTTGGATGCTGGTCGGCTGAACGTCAGCATGAGCGTCGTTCGACGCGCGGCGTGTCACGAACTCGCGCGGAACGAGGCCCGGGCGAGTGCCCGCCTGGTCGAGCGCTTCGATGACGTCATCCAGCGACGGTCGGTTCGACGCCGTCTTGTCCAGCATGCGCTCGACAATGCTTAAGATCTCCGGCGGTACCGCGTGCGGCGCCACGGCGGACAGCGCTTCCGGCGTTCGGTTCGCAATGTCGTCGGCAGTAGTGGACGACGAATACGGCGACCGCCCGGACAGGGTCTCGTAAAACAGCCCGCCCAGCGCGAAGACATCGTCCGCGGCGCTCGCCTTCTGGCCGGCGAGGCGCTCGGGACTGCTCGCAATCAGCGAGCCGCCACCGATGTCGTCGTCTCCGTCCGACGCGACCCCGAAGTCGATGAGATAAGCCGCACCGTTGCCGTCCAGCAGGACGTTCGATGCCTTGATGTCGCGATGCAGTACGCCTTTGCCGTGTGCGTAGCTCAATGCGTGTGCGACCGAGGCCAGCGCCGGCAGACTCGCCTCCGGCGGAAGCCCGGCGACGCAGCTCAAGTCCGCGCCGTCGATAAACTGCTGTGAATAG